>JBPCJY010000245.1:0-76029 GCA_051004815.1 Ktedonobacteraceae bacterium | reverse complement strand
GAAGAGGGTACACCCGTTCCCATCCCGAACACGGTAGTTAAGCTCTTCAGCTCTCACGATACTCTGGGGGCAGCCCCACGGGAAAATAGGACATCGCCGTTTCACCCGCCCACATAGGCGGTTTTTTCGCGCCGCCGCTGCCCCCGTAGCTTCATCTTTTTCTACCCTATACCTCTCGTAACGCTCCTACTAACCGATCAATCTCTTCCTCGGTGTTATAGAAACCTGTAGAAATCCGTAACGATTTCATCGAAGGAATGTTGCGAATGAGGATATTATGTTGTTCGCGCAACTGCTTCACAACCTCTGCCTCGTCATGCCCGTCCAGCGTAAAGGCTATCAGTCCACTCACGCCTGGCACTGGCGTCAGTACTGTCAGCCCCGGTACCGTTTTAAGCGCGTGCCAGGCATAGCTATGGAGTTCGGCAATACGTGCAAAGAGCCAGTCGTAGCCAACGGTGTTTTCCAGCCACTGCAAAATTGCCGCTTGTCCGGCCAGTGCCGCCGTTTGGCGACCACCCAACTCGAAACGTCGTGCGTCATCTGCCAGTTCCCATTCAACCCCTTCCTCGTGCTTGATGGACCAGTAGCCGACATAGGTCGAGGTGACATAGTTGAGTGCCTCGCGCCGTACATAGAGTGCGCCGGTGCCATCTGGCCCACAGAGCCACTTTTGCATCGGGATAGCATAGAAATCGATGCCCAGAGCTTTGACATCAATCGGTATGGCTCCGGCTGATTGCGCACCATCAACCAATACAGGGATGCCATGCTCGCGCCCCATGTAGGCAACTTCGCTAATATTCAATAACGCGCCCGTCGTCCAGGTGACATGCGAAAGCACAATCAGGCGTGTGCGCGGTGTCACTAGATCAGCAATGGCTTTAAGCACTGGTTGGTCGGCCACCGGTCCGAGATCGGCGATGCGAATGACGATACCATAGCGATCGCGCAACTGGTAGAGCGGTGCCAATGCACTGATATGTTCATGATTTGTGGTGATGACTTCATCGCCTTCGCGCCAGTCGAAACCAAAACTGATGATGTTTAGTCCTTCACCGGTATTATCGGTCAAGGCGATCTCCCCTTCGTTGGCGTTCAAGAGTCGTGCGGCACTTGTGCGTGCGCTCTCATAGATCGTGGTCATGGATGCCCAGGCGGTCTCACCCAGACGCCCATATAAGCATTCAGCC
This sequence comes from Ktedonobacteraceae bacterium, assembly GCA_051004815.1. Lineage (GTDB taxonomy): Bacteria > Chloroflexota > Ktedonobacteria > Ktedonobacterales > Ktedonobacteraceae > JBBQXY01. The sequence goes on along the minus strand of JBPCJY010000245.1, from coordinate 74,836 downwards.
TGGAGGCGTTCCTGCGCCGCCTTGACGACACAGGTTGGTATGGGACCAAAGGTACCCGCGTTGAAATAGAGGTTTGCTGTAGCGGCCGGCATTTCCTGGCGAATGCGGCGGATGTGTGTGTAGTCGGGCAAGATGTAGCTCCTTCGTAGCTTGAGGCAATGGTTGTGATAGGTCATAGCATAGATATGCTAGACGGTTTTTTGTTCAGAACATTTCTCTGCTAGCAGTATATCCTATTTTTTGCAGCATTTCCTAGCGTGCCAGCCGTATATCAGCCGGAAAGCCGCCGAAACGCGCATGGAGCACTGGCGCACCGTCCTGGTTGATGTAGCTAGCCGTGGCTTTCACCGTGCGCTTCTCTTCGTCTTTCTCACTAATAGTGACGGTGCAGCTGATTGTGTCGCCAATGTAGACCGAGGCGACAAACTGGAACTCCATCGCGGTCGCGAGGAAACCAATCATTCCACCAATGTGCGTAATCATGCTGGCAGTCAATAAGCCCGGAATGATGCGCCGCCCAAACCATGTGGTCTCTATAAAGGTCTGGTCGATGTGATAAGGATTATAGTCACCTGTGACCCCGCAGAACAGCGCGACATCGCCTTCTGTGAAGGTGCGCCGGAAGGTGAATGTCTGTCCCACATGGATGGCATCAAAGGCCGTTTTGAGTTGTTGTTTGAATTCTGGCGTTGCGTCTGGCATGCGTGTACCTCTTTCATCGTCAACGTTGCAGCATTTCTCCCAGACGTTTGGAGATAAGGCTACCTGTGAGCGGGCTTGCCAGAGGTTCCGCCTGTCATCCTGAGTGAAGCGAAGGATCTCTCCGTCCACCGAGCCAGATCCTTCGCTTCACCCAGGATGACAGGCATTATCTCCAAATGTCTGCATTTCTCCCTTTCATTGTACATCCACAACGGGTAGGGGTGCGATGTTATAATGGGACAGGTCAATGTAATGTGAAAGGTAATCAATTTCTCCACCATGCGTATACGAACTTTTCGGCAGGTAGACCTCCCTACCATCGTCCAAATTCAACACCGTGCAGCCACGGCTGATGGTACAGAAACCATGAGCGCAACTGATATCGAGGAATGGTTGGCGGAACCTGAACTTGAGGCCGAGGCCAATGTATTTGTCATTACCGACGATGATGAGTCGAACGAGTGGGGCCAGGCTGGCACATTGGAAGGGGTAGAGGGTGAAACGGTGGGCTATAGCGTTTTGCAGTTTCGCCGCCAAAGGCACGAATATCATTTTCTCTGTCAAGGAGCCGTGCTGCCTGAACACCGTCGGCGCGGGGCTGGACGTGCTCTACTCGTCTGTACGCTCAATCAGGCACGCATGCAGGCGGCGGAATTTGAGTTTGAGGCGGAACAGGAAGGCCACCCGATATATTTCGAGGCACTGCTTCCTGTTCGTGATATGGGATCAGGCCCCCTTGCCACAAAATGCGAAATGCAGCCAACGGATGAGGACGCGTTAGTTGGGATGCGGCTGTATCGGCGCGAACTCTATCCTGATTGAACAATCCTACGGATGCGATTTCCGTGTGGACTTACACTTTCTGATAATCAGTGCGCACGGTATAGGTGCCGTCAGACAATTGCTCAATGGTATAGTCGCCAAAAAGAACAGGATCGATTAGCCGCAGACAGAGGAAGATGCGCACAGCTAATTCGCGAATCTCAACTTCAGCATGTGGGCTGGCACGCATCTCGATAACATGTCGCCATGCGCGTGCATTCGCCGTCGTCACAATTGGTGCTTCTGTCTCATTGGGCAAAACAGAACGGGCGCCTTGCCGCACCTTCTTGAGCAGATCAGTTTTTGCTTCCGCGCTAAGAATATTCACTCCTGCCTGCTGCATCTCTAACAAGCGGTTAGTAATGGAGGCGTATTCGCCAGCAGCACGTTCGATGCGCTGCAAAAACTGTTGGTGGAGTTCATCATCTTGCTGGTATTCTGGGCGTTCCACAAAGCGTAATGCTCTCCCTGACACGTAACGCTGGCTGAGTTGAGAAAACGAAAAGCCGGCGCGATGCCGTACCAGTTCATGGGTTACACTGCGCGAAATGCCATACAATAACAAGCTATACGTGGCATGTTCTAAAACAGAGCCATGGCCGGAAGACTTGAGATTGTTGAAGTATCGTTCAGCGTGCTCGTTCATCGTGCGCTTAGGGCCAAAGCTCATGTAACAAACCTGCCCTGCGACTTTGCACAACTGTGCGCCATCAGGCAAGTTCGTTGGGTCATCCAGGTACTCTGGAAAACGTAGTACAGGATCATACCCTTCCAGAAAGCCAGCCAGTCCTTGCAAATGGAAACTAGGACGCGCTAATACAACTACTCCTGGCTTGAAGAGATAGAGAATGCCCCTTGGAGTGCTGTGGACAGGGGAATGAATAGCGGTAAAACCTGAACCTTCACTCCCATTGAGTTCGTGGAAGATTGCCTCAAAATCGATTGCAGACACCTCTGCCTCCTTAGCTACTAACTATGCTTTTATGCGCACTAGTTTAGCAGGTTGGAAGCCATTTGGCTACTAAGATACTGGCAGTTGAGCGGATGGCTCAAGCAAAGCATCGAGAGTAGAACGACGGATTCGGTAAGCCTGACGCGTTCCGCGATGGGGAAGCGTGATCGCCTCCAGTACTCCATTCTTAATCCAACGTCGCACAGTGGTGTCATCCACTCGCAATTGTTTGGCAACCTCACGGACAGTGAGCAAATCCGCTTCGTCGTGTACCACGTTGTCCTCTTTCTGGTCTTGTACTAAGGTGACATTCAGCCCTTTCTTCGTAGAAGGATACGATGGACTGCTACCATACTGTCTATTTGACTATAACGACGAACATCCTCTTTTTTAGTAACTCTGTTCATAAAAGTCGCTTTACATTTAAAATGTAGGTATTACACGTTCATTATTGAACGCGTAGCTAGAACAGCAGGGGATGTTGTTACACTATTTGCGCTTGTTAACCGCCAATCATTGACATGCTTCGATTTGCGCGTTTAAACCGCTTGTCTCCGATGTAATGCTTGAGTTCTTTGTTCCAGACAGCGCGTCGTAGCGTGTCTGCCAATACGTCGTCAGAGGCGTCAGAGCGGATGACAGCACGAAGATCGGTCTCTTCGGTCGCAAAGAGGCAGGTACGCAGTTGCCCATCGGCAGTGAGGCGAATGCGATCACAAGTAGAACAGAACGGCTCACTTACAGGATTTATAAAACCAACTTCACCTATACTGTCGCTAAAAGTATAACGCCGTGCAGTCTCTGCCGGATCGCCGGTCGTGATGGGGACGAGTGGGCCATACTCGGCCTCAATGATAGCTTTCAATTCTGCGCCGCTTAAAATATCTTCCCTCCGCCAAATTTGATCGGCATCAAGCGGCATAAATTCTATCCAGCGCATGACATACGCTTTACGTCGTGCCAGGCGCACAAAGTCGAGCACTTCTTCCTCGCTATAATCGCGAATAGCCACGGCATTCACTTTGATGGGATGAATTGAAGGATACTGCTCTAACGTTTCCAGACCTTCCAGCACGCGACTCAATTGATCGCGTCGGGTCAACTGTGCAAACTTCTCGCGCACGAGTGAATCCAGGCTCACATTGATGCGGGTAAGCCCTGCCTCCGCTAGTGCGCCCGCTTGTTGTTTAAGCAAAATACCGTTAGTGGTCAGGCTAAGGCTATGTAGCCCCTCGATTTTGCGCAATTGGCGCACCAGATCAGGCACATCGCGACGGACAAGTGGCTCACCGCCCGTAAGGCGTATTTGTTCGATACCAATGTTGACCGCCACCCGTGAGATGCGCACTATCTCCTCATAAGAAAGTATCTCTGCCTTTTTCAACCACGGTAAACCTTCGGCAGGCATACAATACGTGCAGCGAAAGTTGCATTTATCTGTAATCGAGATGCGCATGCTTTTAATACGACGCCCATAGCTGTCAACGAGTAATTCCATCGGTGTTGCCTCTTCTGGTAGATATCTGAATGATTGTTAACACACATAACTATAACATAAAGACGCATGCCTTGCCATGTATGTAATGTTAGGCATTGCGTGAATATGTTGACATACATGCATTATACAATGTTTTCAGAGAGGTAGGGAAAATTGCAAAAGAGTGAATGAGAGATGGCAGAAGCTTTGCCATCTCTCATTCACTCTTTTGCGTCGGCGTTTTCCTATGCTTTAGACATCGTAGTAGAGCGCGAACTCGATAGGATTGGGTCGCAAACTTACTTCGTTCGCCTGCTCACGTTTTAAGTCAACATAATGTTCGAGTACGTCGGTAGTGAAGACATCTCCCTCGAGCAGGAAGGCATGATCGTCTTCAAGCGCGGTTAATGCCTCATGCAAGGAACCCGGTACGGAGCGGATTTCACGCAACTCCTCTTTCGTCATATGATACAGGTCGCGGTCTACCGGACCGTAGCCATGATCGCTCGGCTCAATTTCGCGGCGGATACCGTCAAGGCCGGCCATCAACAAGGCGGAGAAGGCCAGGTAGGGGTTCGCCGTCGGGTCTGGCGGGCGAAATTCAACACGCTTGGCGGAAGGACATTCGGTGAGCGGAATACGTACCGCGGCACTACGATTGCCCTTGGAGAAGACCAGGTTGACGGGGGCTTCATATCCCGGTACCAGTCGCTTATAGCTGTTGGTTGTCGAAGCCGCGATAGCCAGCAGGGCAGGTGCGTGCGTCAACAAGCCACCGATATAGTAACGTGCCATCTGCGATAGACCGGCATAGCCCTCGCCATCATAAAACAGAGGCTTTTCGCCTTTCCACAAGCTTTGGTGAACGTGCATACCAGAGCCATTATCGCCATAGATTGGCTTGGGCATGAATGTTGCACTCTTCCCATGCTTGCGTGCCGTGTTCTTTATGACGTACTTAAAGAGCATAAGGTTATCCGCGGTCTTGAGCAGCGTATTGTAGCGAATGTCGATCTCTGATTGTCCGGCACCGCCTACCTCATGGTGCTGCGCCTCGACCAGTACGCCGAGTTCTTCGAGGAGCAGTGCCATCTCGCTGCGGATATCTTGTAGCGTATCATTGGGGGCGACCGGGAAGTAGCCTTCTTTCACACGCATGCGGTGGCCCAGGTTAGGCGTGCCATTGCGAGCACTATTCCAATAGGCTTCGTCGGAGTCCACCTCCGCGTACTGAATATTGGCTGTGGAATTATAGCGTACATTATCGAAGATAAAAAATTCAGCTTCGGGGCCAAAGTAGCTGGTCTCGGCAATGCCACTGGAACGGAGATAGGCCTCCGCTTTTGTCGCAATATAGCGTGGGTCACGACTGTAGGGCTTTTTATGACCGCCGATACCGGGATGGGCGATACTACAGACGAGGCTAAGGGTGGGGACGGCAGTGAAGGGATCCATGATGGCTGTATCCGCGTCAGGGATGATCAGCATATCGCTCGCATCGATGGTTTGAAAGCCACGCACGCTAGAGCCATCAAACGCTTTACCTTCGATGAAGGTATCCTCGCTCAGTTCGCGCAAGGGAACACTGAAGTGCTGCCATGTTCCGGGCAAATCGACAAATTTAAAATCCACCATCTTCGTGCCATGCTCTTTTGCGAATTGTATTACTTCTTCTGGGGTCATTTTCTACTCTCCTTGTTTTGCTATCCCGGCCCCATTGCTGGCATAGTTGGCGTTGCTTGCCTCTATTGAACTTTGGCTAATTTGCACAATCAGGTTGTTCCTAATGCATACGTCTTTGATATTCATTACTGCTTCAATAATACTTTAGCTCATGATAAGAAACAATAGGTAGTTTGTCTAAAAGAGAGGTGGTCAGTATTGTGCATATTGCACAATACTAATGTCGCTTGCGTCTACCAGCAAGAAAGAGTAATATAAGCAGAGCAAATTTAAAGGAGGAGCTCATGGACATAGAGAGCGTAGATCAGACAACACGTAAGTTGGCTCCACAGCCAGCTCCCCGTACACCTCGTTTTAGTAACCTGCGTGCCTGGCTACGCAGCCGGACAGGACGTATCGTTACGCTGAGTGTCGTATTGCTGGTGGGTATTCTTGTGGGTATTGTTGCATCGTTACTTTTCGCGCTTTCTATCGGTGGCACCCGACCTGCCCTTTCTACGCCCTCTGTCCAAGGTGGTGATATCATTATTCAAGGAGGGATTGTCTATACAACTCATCTGGTGAATAACGGTTTGCGTTCTTCTGGCATCGTGAATGCCTCCAATGTGCAGGTGACGATGGCACAAGGGGACTCGCTAACCATTGACGGCGATGACCAGCTCATCTTTGGCCTGACAAGGCATTTTACGATAGTGGTACAACCGCTCATTAGAAACTGTCAATTGCAAATGCGTGTGCTCAGTGCGAACCTGGCAGGTATTCCGGTAACACAGTTCGTAGCTACCTTTGAAAATCGCATCAATCAGCAACTGCAAAGCAAACCGAGCGCGTTACCCGGTGGTTTTATCTATTGCGAGACAGGTGTCCGTACTGATCCGCGTGCCGGCATCTTTATCACAGTCTCAGCGACACCAGTATAAAAACGATGTTATAGCCATACTGACCGCACAAAAAAAGGCTTGTGACATCAATCACAAGCCTTTTCCTCAGTCGCCCTGCTGTCAACTTATACGCCACTTCTCACTGCTACGCGCTCTTCAGGTTTTGGTGCGGTAGTGACCTCAATATCATCGTACCTTTTCACTTTGTAGATCACCGTCGAGATAATCCAACTGAGCACAAAGATGCCGACAATGATGCCACCCAGTATACCGAAGTTACCACTCAGGCTCGCGATGGCGTCCCAGAAAGGGCCACCCAAGTTCATCTGGTTCTGCACAATGCTCAGTACCTCGATTGCACCGACTACGAAAGCTACTAAGACCGACACAAAGGTGATATTCAGATTGTAGTAGAGCTTGCGTACTGGTTTGACAAAGGCCCAGCCATAGGCTCCTAGCATCAAAACACCATCGGTCGTATCCATCAGACACATGCCAGCCGTGAACAATGCCGGGAAGAGCAGGATAGTCCAGATGGGGAGTCCATTACCCGCCTGCACACCAACAATACTGAGTAGACCCACCTCGGTAGCAGTGTCGAAGCCCAGTCCAAAGAGGACACCGATGGGGTACATGTTCCAGCTATTGCCCACCACTTTTAGCAATGGCTTGAAGAAACGACCCATCAAGCCACGCGAGTTCAACGTCTCATCAAGGGTCACATCGTTATATTCGCCACCATTCTTCACATCGCGAAAGGTTTTGAAAATATCCACCAGGATAATTAAGTTGATGGCTGCAATCAGGAGCAGGAAGACCGCGGAAACAGACGTACCAATTAAGCCACCGGCAGATTTCAATGTTGGAATGCTATCCTTGATGAAGACAGCCGCTATGGCAATGGCGACAGTTAATCCAATCACAATCGTGGAATGACCGAGCGAGAAGAAGAATCCTACCGCGACAGGATGCTTCTTTTCCTGCATCAATTTGCGCGTCACGTTGTCAATGGCCGAAATATGATCGGCATCCACAGAATGGCGCAGTCCGAAGGTATAGGCAAGTACGGCTAGTCCAAGGAGCTTTGGGTCGCGAGCAAAAACGATCAGGGTAAGAACCCAGGCCGCGACGTTAAATATGGCGAGAAACGTATAGATGCCAATGACCTTTGCTCGCACATCACTCGAACTATCATTGAACACGCGAGAGACGGCTGAGAGACCAAAGTTACTAGCTCTACTACTCATGGAACCTCCTTGGGGGCTGTATCGTGCAATTACCAGCTATCAGTCTAAGAAGACGATGTTACAAAAACGAGGTATCTTCACCTATATCATACCAGTAATAATTCCCAACTGCAAGTAATTCCTAATAATTACAGACATTCTGAGCCGACCCCTGTCATTCTGAGCGCAGCGAAGAATCTGCACCTGGGCGAGCGAGAGATTCTTCGCTCCACTCAGAATGACAGGTCGAATCCCTCTCCAGTCCGCTCACGGACAGGCTTCTCTCCAAATGTCTGTAATAATTGTGCTCTTGTCTTTGCCCATTTGACACCACCACCTATATGATAAGATAGTGTGTAGAAACACGTCTATGCCTTATAAGGAGCAGCACAAACCATGCCAGAAATTGACGGCGATCACAGCTTTGGCTTTGATACCTTATCAGTACATGCTGGACAACGGCCCGATCCCACTACAGGAGCGCGTGCCGTCCCTATTTATCAAACTACCTCATTTGTTTTTGATGATACCGATCACGCGGCTCATCTCTTTGCCTTGCAACGCTTTGGCAATATCTACACCCGCATCATGAACCCTACCACCGCCGCTTTTGAGGAGCGCATTGCTGCCTTGGAAGGTGGCACCGGTGCGGTAGCCACTGCCTCCGGCATGGCGGCACAGATGGCTACGATGATGACGTTGCTGCGTCCGGGCGATGAACTGATCTCTTCGAGCAGTCTCTACGGTGGAACGCATACCCAGTTCGATCTGACATTGCGTACCTGGGGTATTAATACTTTCTTTGTGGACAGCACGAATCCGGAAAATTATCGCCGGGCCTTGACCCCGCGCACGCGTGCCTTCTATGGCGAAACAATCGGCAATCCACGCGGGGACGTGCTCGATATCCAGGCAGTATCCAACATCGCACACGAGGCGGGCGTTCCTCTGGTGATAGATAATACCTTCGCCACGCCCTATCTCTGCCGACCGATGGACTATGGAGCCGATATCGTCGTCCATTCCGCTACCAAGTTTATCGGTGGCCATGGCACCTCCATCGCCGGTGTGCTGATCGAATCCGGCAAATTTCCTTGGGACAATGGCAAGTTTGCGCATATTGTTGATCCTTCGCCAGGCTATCACGGTGTGCGCTTTTATGAGACCTTTGGCGATTTTGCCTTCGTCATGAAAGCTCGCAGCGAAACTCTGCGCGATACCGGAGGCTGTCTCAGCCCATTCAATGCCTTTCTCCTCCTGCAAGGTCTGGAGACACTTTCCTTGCGCATGGATCGCCACTGCCAGAACGCTTTGCAGGTCGCCCGCTTTTTGCAGGAACATCCTGCCGTCAGTTGGGTGCATTATCCCGGCCTACCAGATGATCCTTCCTATGCCCTGGCACAACGCTATCTACCGCGTGGGGCTGGTGCAATCTTCACCTTTGGCGTCAAAGGAGGGTACGAGGCTGGTAAATCCGTCATTAATAATGTGAGATTGCTTTCGCACCTGGCCAACGTGGGGGATGCTCGCAGCCTGATTATCCATCCAGCCAGTACGACTCATCAGCAACTTTCAGAAGAAGACCTGCTAGCCGGTGGCGTAACTCCTGATCTCATCCGGCTCTCCATTGGCATCGAAAATATCGAGGATATTCTGTGGGATTTAGACCGCGCCTTATCCTGAATATTGGCAAACTACTATACACATTCATAAAGGATTAACCACTATGGCCATATCGACTCCTGACATGTATGACCGCTTGAAGATCATCCAGCAATATCGCCACATCGCTATCGTCGGCATCTCCGCTGATCCCTATCGCCCCAGTCACTTCGTGGCGATCTACCTGCAAGCCGAAGGCTACGATATCATTCCAATCAATCCGCGTTATGCTGGACAGACCATACTGGGCAAGCGCGTCTATGCCACGTTGACCGAGGCGAAAGAGGCAGGGGAGCAGATCGAAATCGTCGATGTCTTCCGTAAAGCTGAGGATGTTCCACCCGTTGCCGATGAAGCTATTGCTATTGGAGCCAGGGTGCTCTGGCTCCAACTGGGCATTCGCAATGACGAAGCAGCACAACGTGCGCAGCAAGCGGGCTTGACCGTTGTACAGAATCGCTGCTTGAAGATTGAACACGCACGTTTCTTTGGCGGTTTACATACCGTTGGTCTGAATACCGGTGTCATTATGGCGAAGAAGCTACAATAACCAGTATCTCAAGAAAAATGCGGGACAACCGACTGGCCGAAGTACTCCAGCGTCTCAATATCCAAGAAACGCAGCATAAAATGCGTGACGCCCAGAGCGTGGAATTGCGTCAATTCCTGGATCACCGCGGCACTATTGCCCGCGACGAGGTGTTTCTGTGGATTGCGTACCACTTTGGCCGGGTCTTCTGCCACGCTCACCGTCCCCAGGTACGTCAGCTTAATCTCAGCCGGATTGCGTCTCACGCGTTCACAGTGCTCCTTGAGCAACGATACTTTGTGCGCATATTGCTCAACGGTGCAGGAATTGAAATTATACCAATTGGCATAGCGAGCAACGAGGTCAAGTGTGCGCTTCTCGCCACCACCACCAATGAGCAAAGGAATCATCGGCGCAGGTTGAGGCTCACAATAGGCGCTCTGGATCGAGTAATGTTTACCGCTAAAGGTTGCTGGCTGCTGTGTCCACATCGACTTGAGGATAATAATAGCTTCCTCTAACTCCTCGACCCGTGTGCGAGCATTCGGGAAAGGATAGCCATACGCCCGGTACTCTTCCTCTTTCCACCCTGCTCCCAGTCCGAGAATGAAGCGACCACCTGAAATAGCTTGCAGATTCGCCGCCATTTTTGCCAGCAGCGGGGGATGTCGATACGCCTGGCTCATCACCAGCGAACCCACATGGTACTGCGGAAACTCGGCGGCGAAATAGGTCAGTGTGGTGAGACATTCAAGCGACGCTGTTTCTCCCCATTCCAAATGGTCTTCTGCCCACAGCGTCGTGAAGCCAGGGGCAAGGGCCGCGATGAGCCGACGGTTATAGTCGAAGAGTTCGTTTGCCGGGAAGTGAAGCGGCGTCGGCTGCAACATCAAGCCAAATTCAACGGTCGCCATGATGTCTCTCCTCTAACATGTTCGTGCATTATCCTACAATGGGCCACGTATATCCTGCTGATTGATAAATGGCCTCAATCGTCGCCTGGTTCTCGATAGACTCCTCCAAAGCGAGCGCGGTGTCATGACCAAAGCGAATGCAATTGGCGAAATGCTCCACTTCCAGTCGATATTGATCTTTAGGAGCAAAACGCTGATGGATGGTTTGACCCTCCACGGAAACGATCACTACCGTCTCGATATGCCCTGGGGTAAATGGCACCGGAATGCTAATGGTGCCTGTCTCCCCGATAATCTCCGCCATTTGACGTGTGGACAGCCGAAGATTTGAATCGATCAATCCAAAACACCCATCATCGAAGTCCAGCACCGCTGTCGTCGCCTGCTCGACTTCTCCATTGCTGGGAACGAAGACGCGAGCACCTACCGCGATAGGAGTACGTCCATAGATAGCCCGGCACAGGTTGACGGGATAGCATCCCACATCCATCAAGGAACCGCCAGCTAAAGCCGCTTGTAAGCGAATATCGTGTGGACGCGCCCCAACATTGAACGCGAATGAGGCACGTACTAACTTGACCTGCCCAATGTGGCCAGCCGCCACTTGCTCCAAAGCCCATACTGTCTGTGGATGGAAACGATACATAAACGCTTCCATCAGCAACATGCCGGTGTCGCGTGCTGTCTGTACCATTGTCACACCTTGTTCGGCGGTGACTGCCAGTGGCTTCTCACATAGCACATGCTTGCCTGCCCTCAATGCCTTGATCGCCCATTCGGCGTGCAGACTATTGGGCAGGGGAATATAAAGTGCCTCTATCTCAGGATCATTGATCAGGGTGTCATAGTCGTTATAAATCAGCGTATCAGGCGTAAATGTAAATAATTCGGCTGCTCGCTGTGGATTGCGGCTCGCCACGGCCATTAATTGTCCATTCGACGAGGCAGCAATGGCCGGCCCTACGCGCTTGACCCCGATATTCGCTGCACTGAGTATCCCCCAGCGCACAGGTGCATGGGAAGCTGTTTCGTTCGATTGCATGACGTGTTCACCCTTTCATTATTAGGAAAGCTCACGCATAGTTTCAGGCAATGTTGTGTTCTTGGTTATTATGCCTGTGTCAGGCCACCCGTAATGTATGGGCAAAGCGCAGTACGGCATTGGTGGGTCGCCATAGCCAACGGCGTAATACGGTGACGAGCAGTGCTGCTAGCAAGCCATCTATCGCACCGCCCACAATGTCGTCTGGATAATGAACACCAACATAGATGCGGGCCAAACCAATGCTACATCCTATCACAAATGCCACGATCAATAACAGCACCAACTTGCGCTGGAATACGTCTTGTGAAGCTTGCCCAACATTGCTTGTGCCGCGTCGCTTAGCTAGCCATAACGGTAAAAAGGCGAACAGCAACATCCCGATGACCGCGAATGACCACGCTGTATGGTCGCTCGGAAACGACGAATCGGCAGCGTGGTTAATCAGGAGATGCACTTTGTGCGTGACGAAGGGCCGTGGCTCAAACACAAACTGCTCTATGAGCAAGTTTATTGCATACGCTACCAGGCATGCCACCGCCACCCATAACACTGTTGCTCGCCTCTCCTGTATAATCGCTGCCTCAGTAGGCTGAACGGGGCGTTTACGCCAGCTAAAAGGAATGCCCCAGACAAATAACAAAAAGATGGGCCAGCCGAAAACGAGCGCATTGGCGCAAAAAACCATTAACGCATCGAACCACGGTATGGTTCCCGCCGACGCGTTGATCTCCGAAAAAAGCATATAGTTGAACTGTACAAGGGTAGACATACTGATTGCTATTGCTCCTATCATGTTGAATAGGTCTATTATAGCGGATGGAGGCAATATCCTCCTCATCAGGTGGGGCAAACTTGCAATCCAATACGCATCAAATTAAGAATTGGCAAGCGATTCAGTCCCCACTAGGGCGACCGCAAGGGATCGCCCTGACCTTTATGCTGCCTCTTCGCTTGATACATATTGGGTAACAAACTTGCAACCCATAGAATAATATGATTACAATAAATGGTACTTACTAATTGTAAGGCATCAGAAAAACTGCCAATTTTTCATGAGAGGATTCGTTTTTTATGGCTCATGCCCAAACTACTCGCCCTATTCGTGTTGGTGTCCAACTTCATCCACAACATACAACTTACCAATCTTTTATAGATGCCGTGCGCCATGCTGAAGACCTTGGGGTCGATACTATTTTTAACTGGGATCATTTTTTCCCGCTCTCCGGTGACCCCGCAGGGAATCACTTTGAAGGGTGGACGATGCTTGCCGCTATGGCAACCCAGACACAGCGTGCCGAAATCGGTTGTCTCGTCACCTGTAACACCTATCGCAACCCGGCACTCCTTTCAAATATGGCCAAAACTATCGATCATATGAGCAATGGTCGCCTCATTCTTGGTATTGGCGCAGGCTGGTTCGAGCGTGATTACACCGAATTTGGCTACGACTTTGGCACCGCCGGAAGTCGTCTTGCCGCCCTTGAGCAATCGCTCCAGATCATTCGCCAGCGTTGGGAAGCTGATGTACCGAAGCCGGTACGTAACCCCATTCCCATCTTGATTGGCGGCGGTGGCGAGAAGAAGACACTGAAACTGACCGCCCAATACGCCAATATTTGGCATGGTTTTGGTAACCCAGAAACCTATAGCCATAAAATACAGGTTCTGAACGACTGGTGCGCGGAAGTCGGTCGCGATCCACAGGAAATTGAACACGCGGCGGGTGCTCCGCGAGACGCCGATCTAGCGAAGCTTGACGCCTATGCCAAGGCTGGAGCCACACATCTCATCATGGGCATGGACGCGCCGTGGGATTTTGCTGCCATTGCGAAACTCGTTACATGGCGTAACGAGCGGCACGGCTAGAAAACTATGAAAGGTTCTTATGCGCTCTACTCCTTTTAACTCAACAAATACTCAGGCCGATGTCACACAGACCGGTGAGAGTGGTGTATCCACACATCACGATGGGTATCAGTGGACGGCACTCTCTGTCACGACAGTGGGTGCGTTGCTGGCCTCTATTCAAGGCTCTGCCCTGCTGATCGCTCTCCCCAACATTCTGACTGAACTACAGGCCACTTTTTTCACGATTATGTGGGTTCTCATGGGCTATCTACTGATTACGACCGTCTTGACACCCGTAATTGGTCGCCTGGCAGACATTTTTGGTCGCAAACGGCTCTATAACAGTGGTTTCCTCATGTTTGGCATTGGGTCACTGGTTTCAGGGTTGGCGCAGCCACAATTCCATGGGGCTGATCTGATCGTGGGACGCATCATTCAGGGCGTTGGGGCTGCCCTGCTGATAACCAATAGCACTGCCATCGTGACCGATGCCTTCCGTAAGGGCCAGGTCGGTCTTGGCCTTGGCATCAATCAGATTGCCGGTGCCGCCGGTTTCTTGATCGGGCCAATTGTTGGTGGACTACTCACCGAGTTTTCATGGCGTTGGGTCTTCCTGTTCAATGTCCCTATCGCCATCTTCGGCACAATCTGGGGTATTTGGCGACTGCGCGAGCCAGTGCGGCCCCTTGAGCGGCAACACATCGACTGGTTTGGCAGTATTACCTTGACCTTCGGTCTCACCGGCATCTTGTTGGCATTGACGATGCTTGCCTTCCCCATCCTCAATGCGATTACGACGATCTCGATACTGGTTATTGGTGTAGTCAGTGCGGCTCTCTTTGGCATCATTGAGCCACGTATTAAGGAACCAATTGTGCAGTTGCGCCTCTTCAAAAATCGCCTCTTCACAATGGCAAATTTGAGTGGCTTGCTGAATGGTATCGCTCGTGGTGCCGTATTGTTCTTACTGATCTTCTTTCTGCAAGGCCCTTATGGCAAAGACCCATTAACGGCTGGCCTCTTGCTCATTCCCTTTGGAGCGGCCTTTATGCTCGTTGGCCCACTGAGTGGTCGGCTCTCCGACCATGTTGGTTCGCGTTTGCTGGCTCCCATCGGCCTGGGTGTCACGGCATTGGGTCTCTTGGGCCTGACCACTATCGGCCCAGCGACACCCTACTGGATACTGGCGGTTTATATGGCTCTGATGGGTGGTGGTTCTGGTTTCTTCGTCTCGCCCAATACGAACGCCATCATGTCTTCAGTTGAGCCGCACACTCGCGGTGCTGCCGCTGGTATCCTCAGCATGTTAAACAACACCGGCGCGATGCTCAGTATCGCCATTGTCTTCCCCCTCGCTCTGAGTTCAGTCCCGATGAAGGCGATGATGCAGGTGTTCATTTATGGCGGCGGTATGAGCCAATTCCCCACGGCCCTCGCCCTCTTCCTGAATGGTCTGCACTTGGCCTTCTACGTGTCCTTTGGCATCAGCATCGCGGCAATGATTGTGGCGGCGTTGCGCCCGGCGCATTAGCTGTAGGTAGGTAGTGGCTGCCTCCAGCAGCCAGAGCTTTTCTATGGGTGATGGGTTTTGCTGCCGTCGGCAGCAAAACCCATCACCCATAGAACCTTCCAATAGGGACTTGAAAATTTAGATGCGATTGCCCTATCCTGGGTTTAAGGTACCCGCATGTGTTGATGTCCTCTTCAATCCTCCCTGGGAGATACGTCATGACCACTCGAAACCCATGCGGGTACTCCCTAAGTTCTACTCGCTCATACTGATGCTCTTGGAGTATCCCCCTTGCTTGCCGTTCAGCATCTTCACAGGCTTTCGCATAAAGCGTAAACAAGGTATCCCACTTTTCGGTCACGCGGCAAAATAATACCCATAACGTCATTGCCGTACCTTCCCTTCTTTGTCGATATGTCATGTATGAACTTTCATATATGATATGTCACGAATGATAGTTCCGTCAAGAAATATTCTTTGTTACAATCAGCACAAGAACGCTCAAGGGGAAGGTATGGCAGTACGGTTAAAAGTACGGGAGATAGCAGAACAGCAGGGGTATAATATCTCAACGCTCTCACGCAAGGCGGATGTCGGACTCAGCACCATCCGACGATTGTGGCATGACCCCTATCGGCATGTGGACTTTGATGTGTTAGAGCGGCTTGGCAAGGCCCTTGAAGTGCCTGTGACCGCGCTGATTGAAGATGTAGCAGACCAACCCTAGTCAGGCTGATTTAGACCTTTTGCGGCTCCTTTCATTTGTAATCTTTGCTGAGATATGCTAGAGCCTTCCACCAAACCGGTCCGAGAACCAACCTTACTATCAGTTTAAGCAGCATACTCCGTGCAAAAAAACGCATTTCCCTGTATACTAAGGAAACATACTCGCGTGGTTTTTGCGCTGCTATGGTATTGTGCCACGCGTAATAGGACATGTTAAAGGAAGGTATAAAAAGCAACAATGCTACAACAAAATCATAAAATAGTCCCTGAATTTACCGAGAGCGATGTGCGTATTCGCGAATTGCTCGACTTTGTGCATAGCATAGCCGATCTCCAGGCCCTGGGAAGCCTCGCGGAATGGGATCAGAATACCGCTATGCCAGGCGGAGCAGCCGAAGTGCGTGGTCATCAAATGGCTACCTTGCAAGGGGTTTTGCACGAACGCTGGACCTCTTCCCATCTGGGCAATCTACTGAATGAACTGGAAACCGTTGTGCAACAGGCGACCTATTCGGACGCCGACCGTGGCCTCGTGCGCGAAGCTCTGCGCATCCAGCAGCGTTCAACCAAATTGCCGCGTACCTTGGTAGAAGAATTGGCACGCGTCCAGGCTTCAAGTTACGAGGCCTGGCACAACGCCAGAGAGCACAACAATTTTGCCCAGTTCGCACCATGGCTGACTCGCATGATTGCCTTGCAGCGTGAGATCGCCGATAGATTAGGCTATAGCGAGACGCGCTACGACGCCCTGCTGAACGAATATGAACCAGGCATGACAGTGCGCAAGCTCGACGCCTTATTTGGCCCCATCCGTGAGACCAGTAAAACGTTGTTACAGCGCATTGAAGCCAGCGGCAATACCGTGGATGCTTCCTGCCTGGAAGGCGATTTTGCCGTCGATACACAACTGGCCTTGTGTGATCGTTTATTGCGCACTATGCACTACGACTTCTCACGCGGCCAGCTTGCTCAGTCTCCTCATCCCTTCACTACCAGCTTTGGCAGTCCCTTCGATGTACGTGTCACCACGCGTACCAATGCACATTTCCTCCCCATGTCTATTATGGCGGCTATCCATGAAGGCGGTCACGCTCTTTATGAACAGGGCAGTGATCCGCGTCTGGTACGCACGCCCGTTGTTGGTGGAGCATCCATGGGCGCACACGAGTCACAGTCGCGCCTCTGGGAAAACGGCATTGGACGTTCATTACCCTTCTGGCAAGGACAGTATGCGGCAGTGCAGGAAGCTTTCCCAGAGCAATTCTCGCAGGTAGATGTTGCCACTTTCGCCCGCGCCCTGAGCAAAGTCGAACCCAGCCTGATTCGTGTTGAAGCCGACGAGGTTACGTATAACTTGCACATCATGGTGCGTTACGAGCTAGAGAAGGCCATGATCAATGGCGAAGTAGCTGTAGAAACACTGCCAGCACTGTGGAACGCCAAGTACCGTGAATATCTCGGTATTGAACCACCGAGTGACGCGGATGGTGTGCTGCAAGATGTCCACTGGACTGGTGGCTTTGGCTACTTCCCAACCTACACGTTGGGCAATCTCTATGCTGCACAGATTTTCCACAAACTTCATGCCGTCTTCCCGGACTTTGATGCGCGTTTAACCACAGGCGATACATCCTTCGTTCATGACTGGCTGCGTGAGCATATGTATGCCGTGGGCGCGATCTACTTACCGGAAGACCTGATGCAGCGAGTGACCGGCGAAGCTCCTGACCCATCGTACTTCACACACTACCTGACCAACAAATTCGAGCAGATCTACTCATTATCCTAACGGATTAGCAGACCTCCTCCTATCGCATAAATACGCGTGAGAGCATTCGCTGGATGTTCTCACGCGTATTTTTTAGCAGAGCTACGATTTGATTTTACAGACATTTGGAGAGAAGAGGTCCCGTGAGCGGACGTGAGAGATGTCCTGACTGTCATTCTGAGCCGCAGCGAAGAATCTGTCTGCTGGCCGAGCAGAGATGCTTCGCTCCGCTCAGCATGACAGCCCTTCTCTCCAAATATCTGCTGATTTTATTTTCTCCTTGCTAATCTTTCAATTTGATGGTATAATATTTTTTAGCGACGTAAAAATATTTATTTACAGTTTGCAAACTATCGTAATACTGCTTGCAAGCCAACGTGACGACTAGAGAGATAGCTGAGAAAACCTTGAGGAGAGAGTATATGGCGTTCTTAACACAAAGCGGCAAGAAGGTAGAGTACACGTTGCCATTGAGCGTACGCGTGCTCAAGCGGTGGCGAGGTCTCCGCAAAAACCGTTGGGGCATAGGGCTGCGTGAGATTTTGGGAGCATTAGGGCCAGGATTCCTTATTAGCGTAGGCTACATGGACCCTGGTAATTGGGGTACGAATCTCGCCGCCGGTGCTGGTTTTGGCTATGAACTGTTGTGGGTGATTCTGGTCAGTAATATTATCGCTATCTTCTTACAAATTTCCTCCGCGAAGCTCGGCATTGCTACGGGCAAAGACCTGGCCCAATTGATTCGCGAACAATATTCGCGCCCCGTCGTCATTTTCATGGGTATTACAACTGCCATCGCCATGATGGCAACCGATCTGGCCGAAGTGCTGGGTGGTGCTTTGGGTTTCAATATTCTCTTTCATATTCCGCTTTTTATCTCCGCAATTATCACTGGGGCTATCGTCATGGCTATGTTAGGACTGAGTCGTTGGGGCTTCCGCAAGGTTGAATATGCCATTATTGGTTTGGTCTCTGTTATCGGCCTGGCCTATCTTTATGAAACGACATTGGTGCATCCCAACTGGAGTATGGTAGCTTTACACTTGACCGTGCCGCAGGTTTCGACAGGCAGTATCCTCGTGGCTGTCGGCATTTTAGGCGCGACGGTTATGCCGCATAATGTGTTTCTGCATTCGCATCTGGCCTTTCAGCGTTTAAGCAGCCCTGCCGCCCCCGCCCAGGAGCGGCTCAAGGTCTTGCGACTGGCGAAGATTGATGCCGTGGCAGCACTGAACATAGCCTTCCTGGTCAATGCCGCCATGTTGATAGTCGCGGGAGCGGTCTTTTTCCATCATGTCGATCCGTCGCAACTCGATCTACAGACAGCCTATGTCACATTAACACCAGCTTTGGGCGTGTTTGCCAGCATCGCTTTTGGCATAGGGCTGCTTGCATCGGGCCTATCCTCCTCAACGACCGGAACATTAGCCGGTCAGATCGTGTTGCAAGGCTTCCTGGGCAAGCATGTCGAAATATGGGTCTGGCGTTTGATGACCATGGTGCCTGCCTTGATTGTCATTGCGTTCAATGTTTCCTCTATAGAGGTCCTGGTCATCAGCCAGGTCATCTTGAGCTTGCAATTGCCTTTTACCATGCTCTTCGTTGTGCTGTTAACGCGCCGTAAAGACCTGATGGGCGCACTCGTGAATACTCGCAACACCAATATTATGAATGCTGCCCTCTTGCTAGCCGTCACTGTTCTCAATGTCATTTTGCTCGTAACTCTCTTCTAAGATCTTTGCAAAAGCCTTTTCCAATGTGGAGATGAGAGTTGTGCCAGCCGCAGACTGGCACAACTCTCATCTCCACAGCATACATGTGCTCTTCTCCCTGTCGCGGACAGGGAGAAGAGCACATCTTTTTCCTGAAACTATAGCGTTATGAGAGAAACTATGCTAAAATCCCATCGTATTAACAGAACTTGAGCAAACACATCAAGCGAGCAAGGAGACAGATTACTTGGCAACGCACGATAAACGCTATGTTATCATCGGCAACGGGGTGGCGGGAACCACGGCTGCCGAAACCCTTCGTAAAAATGATCCTACTTGCAGTATTCATCTGCTAACAAATGAACAGTACCCTCTTTATAATCGTGTTTCTCTGCCCCGTTTCTTACAAGGCGTGATCGTTGAGCAAAAGGTCATGATTCGTGATTTTGCCTGGCATGAACAGAGAAACATTCAACTGGTAACGGAAACGCTTGTCACTAGCGTACATACTGATGAGCGGGTTGTCGTGACTGATACTGGCCTGCATCTTCCCTATGACGCCTTGCTCATTGCCACCGGTGGCTGGGCCAATCCACTGACCGTACCAGGAGTACAAGGCACCAGGCATATTTATAACTTTGTGACCCTCGACGACACCAAGAGCATCATAGCGCGGATGCTTGAGTCACGTACAGCCCTGGCCTATGGTGGTAGCTTTATTTCTTACGAGTTATGCGATGGCTTCGCCGTCCGCAAACTTAACACAACCTGGCTCATGCGTGGGCCTTACTGGCTGCGCAGTGCATTGGACCCTGAAGGCGGCGCGGTAGTAGATAACATTGCCAGGAAATTTGGCGTTGAAGTCATTCACGGCGATGAAATCGAGTCTGTCGTGCCGCAAAATGGCGTGCCGGGCTACGTGAAAACGAAGCAGGGCCGCACTATCCAGGCTGATATGATCGGTGTTGGCCTCGGTATCACGCTCAATACGCAGATACTGGCCAATACTCCCGTTGAAACTTGTCGTGGAGTTGTCGTCGATGAATACCTGGCGACAAATGTACCGGGCGTCTTCGCGGCTGGCGATATCGCTGAATTCTTTGATACGACGGTGGATGAACACCATACCATGGGAACATGGGATAACGCCCTGGCTCACGGGCGTATCGTTGCTGTCAATATGGCGGGTGGGCATCAGGCGTATAACGATGTTCCAACCTATACCAGCCCGCTCTTTGACGTGAATATTGCCGTCGTAGGAACAGCGGAATCGAATAACCCTGAGTTAGAATGTCTCGCTTTACGCGAGCCCGGCGAGAAGGGCAATGAAAATTATCGCAAGCTCTTCTTTCGCGAGAACAAGTTGGTCGGGGTACTGATGATCGGTAGTCCCAAAGGTCGGAAGAAGTTGGTGGAGATCGTCAAAAACCAACAACCTTTGCCTACAGTTACTGAGCGCGAAGCTTTATTGCGACTGAAATAGCAGGAAAGCTAACTATACGTACTATAATGAGTGCTGCTACTTGACGGAATATCCCCTGTAGGGTACCGTTATAGCTATAACAAACGTTGGCTAAACCAAGATGTAGGAGAGTTCCGTGGCTATACAATGTACCCATTGCGGGACAGTTTTAAAGGAAAATGCTCGTTTTTGTAATATCTGCGGAACCCTCGTTCCATCACATCCCCTCACTCCCAAGCCGAACGTCTCGCCTATCTCAGCGCAAGCTGACAATAGCGAGGGAGGTATGCGCGAATCGGTGACGCAGCAGCGTCCGCCTTCGCGCCCTACACGGAGTACTCTGCCAGATAAGCCCCCTGCCTGGATGAATCAGCTTGAAAATGGGGTACATGCTAGCGTCCCATCAAATAGTGTAAGAGATCGACAACAGCCATTTCCCCAAACCTCCGGTAGTGATAGCAATGTTCCGCAGCTTGATTTCCCTGCGCAAGGGCCTGAACTACAAACACCCTCTTCTGCTCGTGAGTTGCGTGTCAAGGTATGGGAGCAAGGCCAACCAACCGGTAAGACTGAGCAAGATGCGCGTACCCAGATCAGGCAGAAACAACGTCCGCTTGACAATGATGAGGTAGAGGATTTACCTACACGGCCTCTTGTCGCGGAAGCTCCCAGCACGATAAAACCGCGACCTCCTATCAATACACCTTCGCGAAAAGGCCAGGCGGCTCTTTCAGCTAACGTAGATCAGCTTGATACTGTTCCTATGGTAACTCATAGGAGCGTGAAGCCAAATACCGTGTCTCGGTCGGTAGTGGACGAACAACAACATCAGCCATGGCAACAGCAAGACGACCCTCACGGGCGAACAACGGTGCGACAACAATCGTCTACTGCTTCATCGCCGCCTCAACGTACCACCGGTAGCTTTGACCAGGATTATCAGGTAGCCCCGCCTGTGGTTTCAACGCACAATCTACGGCAGACTCCACCTCCTCTCGTTGCGGTACCTTCCGCGAGGCGACCTGAAAAGCGTAAGAGCCGCAAATCAATGACTATTGTGCTGCTAGTTCTCTTGCTGCTGCTTGTCGGTGGTGGCATAGCTACGTGGCTTGTTCTTTATCAGCCCTTCACGGTAGCTGGGGTCACGCAGCCACAACAAACATTTTCTAACACGCAGATGGGTGTTTCTTTGCAATATCCGCGTGGGTGGACTGCCAGGGTAGAGGCCCAAAAATCAACTGTGCAACTGGCTGACAGCAGCCAGACGGCGCGTTTTACCATTGTCTTCGCGCCTACAAGTGGCGGCGATGTCAACAAGTACCTGCAACAAGAGGCCACCCAGTTGACTATGACCGCAGTAAAGCCTGGTGCGGCACAAACTTTTGCCGGAACCTCGTGGCAGCAACTGCAAGGCACTGTCTTGATTAATGGGGCCACCTATACTGAGACGCTCTTTGCCACGATGCATCAGCAGAAGGTCTATACCATCATGCAATTGGCCCCGCAAACAACATATGCGCAGGAAGAGCAATACGCCTTTTCTGCTATGCGCTCATCATTCCAATTTGTCGCATAACCAACAGGAGCTTACCGTCCACACAAAACTTGCGCACTGTCTCAGGCAGTGGTAAGTTACAAGGAGAAACTTAAATAGCTACCGCACAGTATGAGAAAGGAGGGCGCAGCACACATAGCGGCTGCGCTTATATAGCACTTTTATGGACGACATTCGTTTTGAACGGCATTTCCGCACCCCGTACTCCGAGGGGTATTACATCATGCAGGGCACCAACCTGCAAAATAACAACCGCCTGGGAACCGTTGATATTCATTTTACCACGACAGCGGTGCATGGCACGCTTATTTTAGAACGGGAACTCGAAGAGGCTGATTTAACAAAACTGATTGAGCAGATTGACGAAGACCTGGTGCTCTCAGCCGATATGCCACGCGACGATTTCCTGGTCAGCGTCTATGTGGGGAAAGATGTTGGCTTCTATAGCGACGAATATTTCGCGGAAGAGAGCGATACGAGTGGTGGCTTTGAGGATGAGGACGAGGAATAACTCTCTTATCATCCTTATCTTGCGTCACTCAATTTTCTAGCAAGCCGCGTCGCATCGCATATTTTACCAGTTCGGCGCGGCTGTGCAGATTAAGCTTGTCCATGACGTGCGTGCGATGCGTATCCACAGTTTTTGGGCTAATCACAAGACGCTCAGCAATCTGGTTATTGGTATACCCCTCCGCCACCAGCTTCAGAATTTCCCTTTCTCGCTCTGTCAAACTGCTGTAGCTATCGCGCTCCTCGCCGGTGCGTACCCGTTGGAGATAGTCGCCCACCATCACAGATTGTGCCGTTGGCGAGAGGTAAAATTGCCCACTCTGAACAACGTGCAGCGCGGTAATCAATTCGGTATCGGCAGCCTCTTTGAGCATATAGCCTGATGCTCCTGCTCGCAACGCTTGAAAGACGTATTCATCATTCTCGTGCATCGTTAAGACTAGCACCTTGACTTCTGGCAGCAGCTTCTTGATCTGCCGCGTCGCTTCAATGCCATTCATATCTGCCATGGTGATATCCATGAGAATAATGTCCGGCTGCAATCGCTGGGCTTCATAAATGGCGTGCCGCCCATCTTGGGCTTCCCCTACCACCTCCATATCTGGTTGTGCGTTCAGCATCATTTTCAAACCAGCACGCAGAATCGTATGGTCATCGGCGAGCAAGATATGTATCTTCATCCTGGTGAAATCCTGTCTTCTATAAAGTGCTAGTGGACTTATAGGCCCTTACACAGGGAGGTTTTGCAACGCCTGGTTCCCCGCCTTGTCATTCTGAGCGTAGCGAAGAATCTGCCTGCCACGAGAGATTCTTCGCGGCGCTCAGAATGACAGGTTCTGGAACTGGGTGGTGAAAAAAACCTACCTTTGCAAGGCTTATAGACTGGCGTCAGACGCTATGGGCGTAGCAATTCCTCCCGTGGGCTCCAGCGGCATTTGTACCTCAATAATCGTGCCACGGCCAGGACTTGCATTGATAGTGAGAGAGCCATCGAGTAAAAGCGCACGCTCGTTCATCCCTGCCAGTCCAAGCCCTTGTTCCTGGTCAAGTGATTTGCGCAGTGCATCCATATCGAAGCCACAGCCATCGTCCGCGATGGTAGCAAACACCATGTTTTCATCTTCTCTCATCGTGATGACCACCTTATGTGCATTGGCATGACGAGCCGTATTGGTTAACGACTCTTGCACTATACGGTAAAGGGCGGTCTCCATTTCAGCCGGTAGACGGCCTTTAAAACCTGTTGCCGCGAACTCAACCTCAATCGAACATTTTTGTTGATATTCTTTGACATACCAGCGCAATGCCGGTAGCAGCCCTAGATCATCGAGCGCACTGGGGCGCAAGTCAATGCTCAAATTACGGATGGCTCGCAACGTCTGGTGCGCCAGTTTGCGTGTGTCGGCGATACGATCCCGCGCCTCCTGAGTCGTAATGGACTCTTCAAGGATGGCAAGGCTTATCAGCAGCGATGTCAGAACCTGGCTCGTCTCATCGTGTAGTTCACGGGCAATGCGTTTGCGCTCTTGCTCCTGCGCATTGATGATCTGGCTGGCGCGTAGTCGCGTCGCGTCATCAATGGCTTCGAGCATCATGTTAAAGGTGTCGGCCAGTTGATCGGCTTCTGGATCAACTCCCGTTGTAGGAGCGCGTAATGAACGCTCTCCCGCTTGTACCCGATTCATCACCTTGCCCAGGTCCATTAATGGCCGAAAGGCCACCTGGAGGACGACAAAGTTCAGCACGATACTCACCAACCAACCCGCCACGATAAAAAGGACTAAAGAGGTTGGCGTAGCATACGCTTGATGGCTATTGTGTAGGTTGGAAGCCAGCCAGGTGCCGCCTGTGGCACCAAAAAAGATAATCAAGCTATTGGCAAGCAATACTTTGTAAAACACTGGTAAGCTCAGAATCGGCTTGAGCAAGCGGCGATTATGGGTAATCTCTTTGGATGGTTCGATGCTGGAATAGGCCATTGTATTGTTCTCTTTGCAGATAGGAACTTCTCTGTCTACATTATCATTGTAGCGGTAGTGGCAATCACCTGTCAAATAGAGCCGCGCTCATTCCGTTCATAGTAATGGAAATCAGGTGGAAGATGGCTAAAAATCAGGTAAGCACCTGATGTCTATGCAAAGGTGGTACAGTATTCTAAGAACAGAACCCAATTCAGGCATGTACTCTTCCCATTTACTAGCAAAGTTTATTACAATCTAAAGAGAAGGGTTACAAAAGAAGAAACTAGTTTCTTCTCTGTTTCGCGTAGGAGGTACCAGCCAGTTTGTGTGTGTCAAGTACCCCACACCGTTCAGGTGGGGGCTTGTGAACGGTTCGGTGCATGAGCCGAAGCGGTTGCAAGCTCGGACTTGACCAGTCCCAGCCAGGAGGGGCTTCGGCCCCTTATCGGGCTACGATATCGGCAGTGTCAAAGAACGTACCGGCGCGTGCGAGGCCAGCGTGCCGCTCTACAACCTCTGAGTTAACCAGTGAGACGGGGTTCGACACAGTGCTTAGAGGATGTGCAGGCCGATATCATCGACGAGGCCACCATTACCCACAAGGGACAACCCGCGTGGAGGGGTTTGGAGTCGTTCCGACACAAAACGGCTTCCCCGCAAGGGGGTGCTGCTGCATAGGCGGCTTTTCCTCCCCGTGGCTCAAGCCAGGGACATTCAAGCTGCATATGGTGACTGGGTTATTTTTTATCAGTTCCTGGTCAGACGACAAGGCATGATCTTTTGAGGAGGCATAGTGAACTCAAGTACCAATAAAAGCTTACTCGACACAATGACACAGAAGATGGTCGAGAGCCAACTTTGGCGATCTATTTTTCGCCACGGCTATCCTGACACCCCGCTGAACCAGTCGCTGGTCATGATGGGTAACGTGTTTCTACACTTGCATCCCGTCAAAGTCAGTCGCCAGGCGATGAAGATCACATACACCTGGTGTATGGGTGGTATTTCGTTTTTCTTATTCCTGCTGCTGACAATTACTGGTGTCTTCCTGATGTTCTATTACATCCCCGACACGAATGTGGCTTATCAGAATATTCAGCAGTTGAGTAGTGCTGTCTCATTCGGCAACCTGGTGCGTAATATGCATCGTTGGGCGGCCCACTTGATGGTCGTATCGGTCACGCTGCATATGATTCGCGTCTTTTACCATGGTGCCTACAAGCCACCCAGAGAATTTAACTGGGTAATCGGAGTCTTACTCTTCCTGGTTACTCTTTTCTTGAGTTTTACCGGCTATCTGCTGCCCTGGGACCAAATCGCTATCTGGGCTATCACCGTCGGTACCAACCTGGCACCGTATGCGCCGGTCGTGGGCGATCCTGTCTACAAGGTACTTGTTGCCGGAGGGAGTGTCACGCAATCGACGTTGATTCGCTTCTACGTGGGACACGTTATATTGCTTCCGCTAGCAGCCGCGTTGTTGATGGCCGTTCACTTCTGGCGTATTCGTAAGGACGGTGGCGCAGCGGGTCCTCCACCTCCATCACGTCGCGAAACTGAAACCCGTGCAGAAGAGCGTACCTCCGTGGGTGCTGCTCGGTAGTAATTGGTATAGCTGTTCCGTATGGTGTTCTGCACAACGGTGCAACAAGTGAGGGGATACCGACCTATGTCAATTGAACAGAAAGATCCGAGAGCACAGACGCAGTCCGCTGCCACCCAGCGACGTTATCGTACTCTGGCTGTAGTGAAACAGGAAGCCATCACGCGTGTTGAAAAGCCGCTCGAAGATTCCGTCTTTGTGTGGCCGCACCTGCTTGTGCGTGAGTTCTTCGCGGCCGCTATGGTCACGGTTATGGTAACGTTGATGTCCATTGTGATCAATGCTCCTTTACGTGATCCAGCTAACCCGAATCTCACACCGAACCCGGCGAAGGCTCCGTGGTATTTCCTGGGCTTGCAGGAACTCCTGCACTACTTCCCGCCCACTACGGCTGGTATTATGGTTCCTGGACTCGTGTTAGTTGCCCTCGCGGCTTTACCCTACCTGGACCGCAATCCCAGTCGTGCTTATGCCGACCGCAAGGTCGCTATTGTGACCTTCACCATGTTCCTGGTCTTCTGGGCCGTGGTCACTTTAGCGGGCAGTTTCTTCCGTGGCCCAGGCTGGGTTTGGGTATGGCCGTGGCAGCATATCTACTTTGACCTGTAGCACGCTGCAAAAGAGACTGAGAGAACTACCTTGATTAAAGACGATAGTATTAATACGCCGCACATTACCCCGCAGCAGTATGAAGTATTGCATGGCGGTGGTGCCGAAGCGGCTGAAATGTCGAAAGAACGCTTGTCGCGGCGGCGCTTCTTGCGACGCTCGATGCTCGCCGTGTGGGGGCTGTCCACGACTGCCGCCGTGGCCGGTTCTTTATATATGATGTATCCGAATCTGGCCGGTCAGTTTGGCTCTGACTTCACCGTGGGCAAGAAAAGCGATTTTCCCGCCGCCAAGCCGGGCGATTACAAAGTAGGTCAAGCAGGCGTGTTCTACGAACAACCCGCGAAAACCTACATTTCGCATTTGTCGAAAGATACGCAATTTTCGTTGACCGGCACGAATCTTTCAGATCAGTTGGACTCGGAGTCCTTTGTGAAAGATAGTGATGGCTCCTATTGGGTCGCCCTCTATCAACGCTGCGTTCACCTGGGCTGTACCGTGCCATTCCGTAACGATTGTGTCAGCTTTAAGTGCCCTTGTCACGGTTCTCACTATAATGTCGATGGCGAATATCTGGATGGGCCTGCCCCAAGGAGCCTGGACCGCTTCTTGATGTCCTTCAATGGAGAGGATGTCATCGTCCATACAGGTACCTTAGATAATACCGTGCAGCACCCGGATAACACTACTCGCATTATCGCTGTACCTAATGTACAATGCAGTGCATCTTAGCTGTTTGTACGATGCATTTGGGTGTTAATCATGTAATGCAGTCATTCGGGGGCAATCAGATCAATGGGTTGCCCTCGAAGTAAAGGTTGTGTGTTTGTCAAGTACCCCATAGCTAAAAGCTAGGGGCTTGCAATTGGGGCTGAGTTCTGGCCGTCCGTTGCAAGCCTGGACTTGACCAGTCCCAGCCAGGCCGATAGATCATCCACCTATCGGTATCGGGCTATGATATCGGCAAGTGTTTCAGTTCAGACGTTCGGGTGCGTGGTAGCCAGCCTGAACCGCTCTAATCTCAGGGTTAACCAGCAAGACGGGGTTCGATGCAGTGTTCTGAGAAAAGTACCGACCGATATCCTCGACGAGGCCCACATTACCCGGGAAACCGGTGGAGTTGGAGCGGACTCACTAAAACTGCTCCCCCGTAAGGGGCAAAACAGAAAGGAGAGGCGGCATTTCTCCCCATGCCACGATGGCAGGGGTCTCTTGCCGCATTAAGATGATAGATCCGTTTCAGGCCATAGTAGGCGTCGTGGTACTGATAATAGTGGTCGGGGCCTTATTATATATATTTTATTCCCGCACCAATGCCGTAGAAAAGACCGGCTATGGTGCATTGATCATGTTGGCCCTGGTCTCCCTTATGATTCCAGTCTTCTGGATCATGGAGACGAATAATGAGGCCGTTGCCAATGCAGACCAGCATACCACCAACGTTCAACGTGGCATAGCACTGTATGCACAGTACTGTTATCAGTGCCACGGTACAGCGGGGCAAGGCCGTAGTGGCCCCAAACTGAATGGCAATACAGCCGTCAACAATTTGACCGATAATGACCTCCTGCGTATCATTAGCGGTGGTGTCTATGACCCGGCCAATCCCGCTAATCCGCTTATGCCTGCCTGGAGTGAACGCTATGGCGGCCCGCTCACCGATAACGATATCCAATACCTCTTTGATCTCGTCCGTTCGTCTGATCCTGCCTATTTGACTAAGAACGGTTTTACTGGCAAGGATGCCTTCAATGGCTTTAGTCAACTAAAAGACTACTTCCAGACCAATAATCCCTCCGCTTACTCGACGGCTGTCGCGCAAGAGAGTAGCGGGAATTTCGGCAAACCTGTTGATATGACCAGTAAAAAGGCTGTGACGATTAATATCATTCAGCCGCCTTCTGGTGCTACCTGTTCACCTGCCTGTTACGAAATTATGAATGTCAAGGTAAAGGTAGGTACAGTTATTACTTGGGTTAACAAGAGCCAGCAGATCCACACGGTGACGGCCATTGTAGGTACCAACCCTTCCAATGAGAAACCCGCACCGCAAATTTTTGACTCTGGCATTGGAACAGCTATCGCGACAGGTGCCACCTACACCTATACAGTGAAAATGAATGCCTACAACTTTAACCCGGATCACACGGTAGTCTATTATTGTCAATTCCACCCCGGCATGATTGCCGAATTGACAATTGTCCCATAAACGATCCTGGTATCGTACCCCCATCGTGGATGGTTCGATACCTTCTGTTTCGATACATACAGTGGTCTTTACGACCTCAGCGGTGGTCACCCGCTGCTGCATATGAAGAATAGTGACCTGTTGAAAGGGATTCCGATCCATGCAACAAGCTCAACAACGGGAGAACCCGGATAGAATTTCCTGGGCGCGTGCCATGATTTTCGGGGTTGGCTTCTTTTTTATAGCCGCCATCCTCATCGGGCAACTCCCTGGATTTATTTATAATGAGATGACTGCGGCATCACTCCAGGGCTTTGAACAAGGGATGATTGCTCTGGCGGTAGCATGTCTAGCTGGCTTCGCTGTTATTCAGGTGATTGTGCTGCTCTTCGATCCCAAACCAGTCGTGCCACCCGCTATTATTAGCGGATTAGGTGCTATTCTAGCTATTGGTGGCACCGCACTCACCATCTGGGCCAGTTATACGGCCTATCACTACTTCCCTGTGCCGCAAGGCTACTGGAATCCTGTTCTGGGTGGCACGGTACTCTGGTTTCAACCCAATACTCTTGACCTGGTGATGGTCGGTTTGGCGGTGTTGTTTGTCGGCATGGCTATGCTCTTCTATAGTGTGCTGGCAATTGGGGAGCAGCGCAACCCTGATCGCAGTGATAGAGGCACGACACCCGCTGTACGTGGTATGCTTATCGCCTCCATCATGCTGCTGATTATCTTTATGGTTGCTTACACCGCGGTGAACGATAATGGCCTGGCCTACAAAATTGACTCCGCCAACGGAGCACAAGTCCAGGTGATTATCGATACCATCATCAATTGCGTACTGGGACTGGCCTTCTTCCTGGCTCTGGGTTCCTTTGCTTTGCGCCTACATTACCTCATGCGCCCGGTACGTAAGCGCACGATGGCCCCACTTTACGCCTTTGGTGCGCTGGGTCTGGCACAACTGGGTGCTATCTTATTGGTGCTCTGGTTCGTGATGTTCCCCCTCGTCGCCTGGGTTCACACATGGTCGTTTATTGGGCTTGGCAACTATTTTACCGTGTGCGCAAAGAAATCGGATATTCCTGGTAGTTGCGCGTTTTCTGCCCAAACGGGCTATATTATTGACGCGGTGGTTACTGGCACCTCCTTCTTTGTCTTGATGGCGGCAGTCGTCGTATGGAAGTTTAACCGCAACCTGGTTATCATCAGTGGCGTCGTTTTAACTGCCGTGCTCGGTCTGACCACATTATTGCTCCATACCGGTTCTGGCGAAATCATTCTTGCTCTGCTGCTTAGTGCTGGCATGGTCGTCCTGGCTTCGATTTGGACGAGTGTTGCGCGTCGTGAATTCGCGGTGGTGGGCGAAAATAACCTGGGCTGCATGGGTATGTGGCTGGTCGTTGGTACCTGTCTACTCATTTATCTCGCATCGTTTGCCTTCTTCTCGCTCCCAGTTTGGGTCAATGAAACTGAGACAAACGTCCCGTTCATCTCTGGAACCGTTATTCCGGCCCATCCTTTACCTAATCAACCACCAACATTAGGTATGGCTGATGCCATTGTAATGTTGATAGTCCTGGGGATACTGGCGGCTATCCAGTTCTACTTCCTGATGCGTAACCGCTACAAAGTGTAGCAATAGCGAACAAAACGGGCCAGAGGAACGTGTTACATCTCGTTCCTCTGGCCCGTTTTGTTCGCTATTTCCTCCTATCGTCATTTTGACTCTGCATGCTATAATGAGGCCAAATGGTGTTTTCGGGAGATAAGTGAATGCAGTCTGAACATCCCCTTAAAATTTTGATCCTTGCCGCGGAAATCGTCCCTTTTGCCAAAGTTGGCGGTTTAGCTGATGTCGTAGGTGCCTTGCCAAAAGCTCTCCAATCCCTCGGTCATGACGTTCGCTTAGCTATGCCGCGCTATGGACAAGTGAGCCCTGAACGTTTTGCCTTGGAGACCGTGTTTGATGCTGTCACCGTCAATATGAATAACTTCCAGGTTTCGGTCAGTGTGCGCCAGGGTTCAATTGCTAACACTATTCCCGTGTATATGATTGACGCACCGCGCTTTTTTGAACGCGAAAATATCTACGGCTACACCGATGACGGAGAGCGTTTCATTCTCTTCTGTCGCGCCGTCCTGGAAACCATGCGCAAGCTGGATTGGTCGCCCGATATCATCCACTGCCATGACTGGCATACCGGCATCGTGCCCAATTGGATGCATACCATCTATCATAATGACCCCTTCTACGCTAACTCAGCCACCGTCTATACCATTCATAATCTCGCCTATCAGGGCATCTTTGGCTACCGCATCCTTGAAGTAGCAGGCGTCGCTTCCAATGGCTTTCTCTATCCACAGATCACCGAATTAGCCAATGTCGTCGATATCATGGGGCGCGGCATTCTCTTTGCCGATGCCATCACGACCGTCAGCGAACGCTACGCTCAAGAAATCCTTACCCCCACCTTTGGCGAAAAGCTCGATCACCTCTTACGTTCTCGCCGCGACCGTCTCTTTGGCATCCTCAATGGCCTTGACTACGATGAGATGAATCCTGTCACTGATCATTACATCCATACGAACTTTGATGCGCACTCCCTCGATAAACGGGTTGAAAACAAATCTGCCCTGCAAGAACAAGCCCATTTGCCCGTAGACCCTGATAAACCCCTATTGGCGATGATCTCACGCCTCACCGACCAAAAAGGCTTTGATATGCTGGCACAAATCATCCAGCCGTTGCTCGCTCAGGGCGTGCAATTTGTCGTGCTCGGTATTGGCGATCAACATTACCACGAACTGTTCCAAAATCTGGCCGCACGCTATCCCGAACAGGTCGCCATCTTCCTCACCTTCAATACGGAACTGGCACAGCACATCTATGCAGGCAGCGATATGTTTTTAATGCCCTCCCGCTTTGAACCCTGTGGCCTGGGCCAGTTGATCGCGATGCGCTACGGCAGTGTGCCTATCGTGCGCAGTACGGGTGGCCTGGCGGATACCGTGCAGGAATATGACCCACGGACAGGTGAAGGCAACGGTTTTTCCTTTACCAACTATGACCCGTGGGAGCTATTTGCCGCCATTGTTCGCGCCCTCGAACTCTATCGTTTCAAAAGCATTTGGCGTACATTGCAACAGCGCGGCATGGCTGCTGACCACTCGTGGCAAGCCTCCGCATTGCGCTATGAAGATGTCTACCGCAATGCCCTGGCCTTCCACATGAGTGGTCAATAACGAAACATACATTATGGCACGCGTAATTGCCCTCCATAGCTCGTGCTGAACGATGTCCAACCATCCGCTCCAAATGAGCGTTGACAGTGTTCCAAAAAGCCTGTGAACTTCGCCTCCGCCAGGTCAGCTTGATGCACGATCAATGCTTCGATTGTGGACGGATTCACTGGCGAACCGTAGTCTTTAGTGTGATGCGCGAGAATGATGTGCAACAGGTCATCAAGCTGCTCCACCTCAAGCGTTGGTACCTGCACAGCTTGCCGCTGGACATATTGCATGCCCAGGATGATATGCCCAACCATGCGCCCATTGACGGTGAACCCGCTGCCAATCTGTTCCGTCATTTCCTCCAATTTGCCGATATCGTGCAGCAATGCCCCTGCCACGACCATATCGTGATTGCATGGATAGAGATGGGAGATCAGTTCCGCGATAGTGGCGACATTCACGGTGTGTTCGAGTAGCCCACCAATCACCGCCCCATGGTGCCGCACTGCCGCTGGCCAACGCCGAAAGCGTTCTATTACCTCCGTACAAAAGCAACAATCAAGCAGCTTGCGCAAACCAAGATCATCCACTTTCTCAATTAAATGCTGAAAGTCCGCCTCAAGCTGCACAATAGCGCAACGGGTGCCTTGCGTGAAAAGGTCAATAGGGATGGTCTCATCAGGCTGCGTGTGTATGACCTTGATCTGTATCTGGTTGCGGTACTCTTCCACGGCACCTTCCAACAAAATAACCTGGCCCTCGCGTGGAAAAAGCGTTGTCAGGCGCGGCGGATCAAAGTAACGCGCAATGATCTCGCTGCCACGTTGGTCGCGTAATTTGAGATCAAGAAAGAGTTTGCCGGTATTGGTCTTACGTTGCACAACTTCAGCCGCGAAGAGCCAACCAAAAATAGTCGTGTTAACACGTAATTCACTGATTACGATCAGTTCAGGAGTTAGCTCGCGCTGCTTGTGCGATGCAAAAGTATGCTGAAGCATGGTTTAGGGTCTCCCTTTAGAATAATTGTTGTTCTGCTATTACTAATACACTTCATCCAGCAAAAAGCGGAAACTTTTTGGTTATTTGCCCAAAAACTCATTGAAATAGGTGAGAGGAGAGAAAGAGATTGACGTTTCTTATCTCGATGCCTATACTAATCCAGAAACAGGACTGCCCTGTATTGTATAAAGGTGTTGTATGTTGTGATACAAGAATATGTTCAAGCCGTAGACGATGACGAGCAAGCGATGGCACTTGCCAGGCATCGAACACACCTGGCGCAGCTCTATACAACCCTGCCCAGTTATGGCTCTGTAGCCTACTGGCGTAGTGTTGAAGAGTCCGACATGCACAGAGCCTTACCATTGGAAGTTATTGTGAAATGTATCCGCGCCTCGGTTGTGCGCGGAGATAGCGTCGGCAGAAAGCGTACATTTGAGATACTCTTCAGGCGTATCGCCACATCCAATCAGCACTGGGCCAATACTGTACTCAAAGCGCGGCATTTCACCACTGGAGAGCAGGCGGTATTCGTAAACGATCTCTACGCGGATATTTGTGAATGCGTTATGCGGGCGATCATTGACCCAAACCAACTGTTCTGGGAAGAAAACTTCCTGCACTGCTTAAGCTTTGAGCGTAGACACGTATACAAGACGTTTCTGCGACAAGAAGGACACTGGGTGTACAGTCGCGAAAAGAAAGGTGATCGTGTTCCACGTCGCCTGATTGCGAGCATAGATCAGCCTGCACAGCGATCTGGTGCTAAGCCACTCGTGCCGTTGCTTGAGGATGAAATGGCCCGGAGGGCTTTGCTAGCCGTCGAGCATAGTGATATTCCGCGCTTGATTGTCAGTTTACCAGATAGGTTAAAGGCCGTTGTTTTGCTCATATTCTGGGAAGATAGAACCGAAAAGGACACTGCCAGGATATTAGATATCACCGATCGCACTGTACGCAATCGGCTAAAACGTGCGTTGCGCTTATTGTATCGCAAACTTGAAGCAGAAAGAGAAATGCTGCATGAATAGCAAACAAAAAGAGGCTATCCAACGCATTACTGCACAATACGTTGCCGAGGTGCGTGCCGGTCATAAACCCAAAGCCAGTACCTACATAGTGCGTTATCCACGCTATGCCAATGAAATTGCCGATTTCGTTGCCTATTTCCATGCATTTGAAGAAGATGTACCCATGGGAGCCTACACTGTACCTGCCCTCCCAAAAGCATTTCGTATAGCCATAGAATCAGCAAACGCACGTATCACACAGGAGCAGTTGCGTGCGCATGATGAACTGCCTTCTTATCTGTCCCTGGTAGCTGAGGCGCAAGGCCCCTATCAATTGAACGAGCTAGCAACAGAACAAACTCAGGGTCTACACACAACTAGCGAACAAAGCCAGGAATTGACAGGTGAATAGAAAAAGGATTGTTCGCTTCGGGGAGGGTACTGTCGGATACACAACCCCATATTGGGGAGAAGGGCTGAGGCCGACAGTACCCCAGGAATGGGGATACTAGAGAGTTCTTGCTCTCGTCCAAAAAAACGGTAACGATGGAGTATTTGGCATATGGCAGAGAAAATTGCTTATCTCGATTGTCATTCTGGCATCAGTGGCGATATGTTCCTTGGCGCGATGATTGACGCCGGACTACCCTTGGACATCCTGAAAACAACCTTAGCCGCCTTACCTATCACAGGCTATCAATTGATAGCTGAACCTTTCAATGATAAAGGGATTCGCGGCACACGCTTTGATGTGGTAATGACGGAACAGGAGCAACCGCACCGCCATCTGGCAGATATTGCGCAGATACTGCATGCCTCTGCGTTGCCGACGACAATTCGCGCTACCGCGCTCTCCATTTTCCAGCGTCTGGCCGAGGCCGAGGCGCATGTGCATGGCTCAACCATCGAAGAGGTTCACTTTCACGAGGTAGGAGCGGTTGACGCCATCGTCGATATCACCGGAGCGGCTATCGCGCTGGATACCCTGGGTATTACACAGCTTTATGCCTCACCTCTGCCCTTGACCAGCGGCCATGTGCGAACGGCTCATGGGTTATTGCCAGTGCCTGCACCTGCTACCCTGGAGATACTGCGCCGTGTCAATGCGCCCTGGAAACCATGTCCAGTCGAAGGAGAACTGGTCACTCCCACTGGTGCCGCCATCCTGGCCACCGTGGCTCGCTTTGCAACGCCCACTATTGCCATCACCCAGGTCGGCTACGGTTTTGGACAAAAGCAGCTGCCCTGGCCAAACTGTCTGCGTCTCTGCGTAGGTCAACCGCAAGAGCTATACGGCGATGGGGCCGATACCGATTGGGTCACAGTGATCGAAAGCAACATCGACAATATGACCGGTGAACTACTCGGCGGTCTGATGGATACGCTCTTGCTTGCCGGTGCCCTGGACGTGAGCTATACGCCGCTGCAAATGAAAAAGAATCGTCCTGCCACCATGGTTACTGTTATATGTTCCCAGGAGATGGGCGAGGTCCTGGCGCAGGTCTTATTGCGTGAGACCAGCACATTAGGAGTACGTTTGCAACAGATGCAACGACGCAAGGCACAGCGCACGCAAGAGCGTATAGATACCCCTCTTGGCACCATGTTTGTGAAGGTGAAGCGTCTGGGAGCGCGTGTGCTCAGTGCCGCCCCTGAATATGAAGAGTGCCAACGCATTGCCCGTGAGAAGAATATATCCCTGGCCGAGGTCTACGAGGTTGCACAACGTACCCTGGCATCAGCTATAATTACTACAGAGAATGTGAACCAATAGTCAGTACTTACCTGGAAATTGAGTACCCGATGGACAGCAAAGATTGGCGCAAGTCGTCCAAACAGCCCAAAGATGAGGACGCGCAGACCAGCCACAAATATTATGGCCGACGCTTTGAAGACTATGTCAGTGAACAAATTCGCGAAGCCATGGAGCGCGGTGATTTCGATAATTTGCAAGGCACTGGCAAGCCCTTAACCTTCCTGGAAAACACCTATGCCGGAGATAAGGCGTTAAGTTACCATGTACTCCAAAGCAACGGCTACGCCCCACAGGAAATTGAGCTTGCCAAAGAGATACGTACCGAGCGTGAGCGTATCGAGGCCAGAATGGCGAAGATTCGTCATCAAAGAGCTAACCTGCGCTCCCGTCGCGTACCCCCGTTCCCCAGCGAGAAACGCGCCTTCAACGCGGCGGTCGAGAAGGCCGCCGCCGAATACGAAAAAACGCTGCGCGAATTGAACCGGAAAATTTTAACCCTGAATGTCTCCGCCCCCATTCTTATGCATCAAACCCCATTGCCCGTTGAGCAACTAGTGCAACAGTTTCGGGACGAGTGTCCACTATTCACGTAGGGCGAAATGGATTGCACCCAATAGACATTCACTGAAGCTATGCCGCACGTTTTCCAGGGCGACCGCAAGGGATCGCCCCTACTCTATACGATTTTCTCTTCCCTACGGGAAGCGGCTCGCAGAGCCACGTCGTGTATAGTAGGGGCGATCCCTTGCGGTCGCCCTGGTGGGAACTACATTTTTCCGCGTAGTGTCAGCATCGCATATATGCCGCTCACAATAGCCATGATACCAACGGCGATAAAGAGCGTATCCAGTGACCCAAAGACGATACCAAACACTACCGCGTGAAAGTTATGCAGCACGACACTGGCGAGATAACCAGTGAGAAATGCCGATATCATCCACGACAGCCCATACACCAGGGTAAACACTGACAGCACCCGGCCAATGAAATCGCGTGGCGCAACCTGTATGACGAGAGCGATCATAATAACCTCGGTCCCACTATTGATCAGCCCCTGGAAAAACATGACCACCATTGCTGGCACAAAGCTTGTCTGCCGGGCGAATACGATGGTGAGTATGCCCAGTACCATGGCTGAGAACCAATATGTTCTTGCACGACCAATACGTTGGGCCAGGTAGCTGACAATGATCGCTCCAAGTATTAAACCAGCCCCAAAAGCAGTACCCAGCACCCCATACAAATTCTCGGCTGCATGCAGGTTCTGGACGAGAAAAAACACGCCCAGCGTATTGCGCATGGTGCCGCCAAATTCTAACATTACCCCCGTAATCAGCAGTGTGAGCAGGATTCGATTGCTCCCGAAGAAACGTAATCCGTCCACAAAACCGCGCAATAAGCCGCCGTTTTGTACAGGTTGTCGTCGCTCTGCCTGTTCTCCTCCAGCCGGAGGAATACGTATCGCCAGGATAGTGAACAATGCCACGACAAAGGAGAGAATGTTCAATAGCAGAACGCTCTGCACTCCCAACGCAAAGTAGAGGAACGCCCCTACAATGGGACCCAGCAGCGAAGCCAGATTGAGCATAAGGGTGTGCAGACCTGTTGCGCGTGTGCGTTCGGGCGCGTCCACAATATCACTCAGCAGTGCCACCTCTGCTGGATTAAAAAACTGTGCAATGCTGCCTATCAAAAGGGCAACAGTATAGATCGCGGCCAACTTCCACCAGACCGGCAACTGACCACCAGCGATCAACGGCACCAGACCGGTCAACGGGAAGAGCAGCAAGATCAGCACAATACTGAAACAGTGCATACGTAACATCGTCCCGCGCTTATTATCCCAATTATCAACCAGCACCCCCGCGATAGGGGCGACAATAAACGCGGGTAGTGCCGCCATGAAGACGACACCACTCACCGCCAGCGGTGCCCATGGTTGCCCCTTCGCGATAGTGCTCGCGACCCAGAGCACAAGGATGGTATCAAAGACAAAATCACCGGTAAACGAGATCGTTTGCCCCAGCCACAGTAAGGCAAAGTTACGATTTATCAGCACTCCCGGCTTCCTTTTCACAGTATCCGGTACGGGTGTTGTTATAGGCGAATTCACAAGAGAGCTCCATTCGGGTATCTGCTGCATGACGCCGCTATCATTTTTATAATAGGCTCACGGCAGCATAAAAAAGACTGTTGTTGAAAGAAGATCGTTGTGGAGGCAGTGTGGAAGGCAAGAAGCTATGGAGCCAGTTGAGTAGTAAGCTCGCCGAGAAACGTTAGTTGCAAACATACAGCGATAGAGCAAACAAGCGTCAAGCCACTGCAATGACGTCACTCTCTATCTAAAATCCTATTGCGTTAGGATGCATGCACTCAAACCAGCTAAACCACACTGTTCGAGTGCAAAATGATGAGGGTAGCCAACTGGGCCACCTCCTACTCTTGCATAATAAAACTCTTATCCGTACAAAAACATTACCACAAGCGCGAGAGAGCGTCAAGTCAAATTGTGGTAAGCAAACAACAAAAATACCCAATACATTGCATCATAGGCAACCATCTGCTATCTTACCATCGTTAAGTATAATTACCTATAGAGAGAAGTACATCTGGACAATTGTATAGAATGATGGGAAGTATGTGAGAAGATGTTGAAGCATAACAAAATCCTCAAACTGGTAAAAATAGGGATACATGAGTGGACTGCGCTGGTTATCATCGCGATAGGCGTATTACTGCGCCTCATCATTATCAGTCAGAATTGGCCTGTGACTAACAGCGATGAGAGTACCATGGGTTTAATGGCATTGCATATCGCGCAGAGTGGAGAGCATCCGACCTTTATGTATGGCCAAAACTACATGGGTTCCTTAGAAGCGTTCTTGGGTGCAGGACTCTTTCATCTATTTGGAGCTTCAACATTCACGTTACGGCTCGGTCTCATCATCATCTTCGTGCTCTTCCTGATCAGTATATATCTTTTGACGAGTCTGCTCTACTCGAAAAATTTAGCCTTGGCTACACTCATTTTGCTCAGCCTTGGCGCGGATGGCACCTTGAAGGTGGAACTCTATGCTTACGGCGGCTATCCTGAGACGCTGCTTTTTGGCACGCTGCTCTTCTTGATTGCCTCCTGGCTTGCACTAACGCTCAACCGCCCAACAACGCACGGTAGCCAATGGCGGCGTTCTATTATGTTTGGTTGTTGGGGCTTAGCAGCAGGATTAGGACTCTGGAGTGACCTATTGCTGATGCCATTTGTGCTAATGGCAGGAATTTTGCTCATTGTGGGTTATTGGCGCGAGTGGCGGACATGGGCCTTACCTTGTCTTGTGATAGGTTTCATCATTGGTGCCTTCCCGCTGCTCCTCTACAATTTCACGGCACTGCCGGGACAAGACTCTTTATCAGTGCTTCTAGCCATCCATGACGCGGCTAAAGTGTATCATTTTCCAGTTATCAGTCAGGTAAAGGGAGCATTTCTCGTAAGCTTACCCATCATTACAAGTGTGAATCCTACCTGTTCCGTGATAAGTGGGAGAAATATCGGTTTTGCAGGCCCACATCCTTTCCGTTGCACCGTAGAGTACGCGAGTTGGGGACTGAGTTATACGCTATTATGGGCAATTGCTATATTCGTTGCACTCGCTGCCCTCTGGAAACTACGCTCTCACATTGCTACCAGACCCATGCCGTCTGAAGAGCGACAGTCATTTATGCGCCATTTTGCTCGCCTTATGCTGCTGGGCAGTGCAGGACTTGCCATGTTCCTGTATGCCATCAGCCCCAATGCAGCCCTATTCCCGCAGAGTATTGCCCGCTACCTGGTCGGTTTACTGATTGTCATCCCTGCCGTGCTCTCACCGCTTTGGCTTGATACCCGGACTACCACAAAACCCGCCAGGATTATCGTAGTAGCCAAAGGTGTACTGCTCCTCCTGATTGCGCTCGTTTTTCTTACCGGAACCATACGCATCTTTGATGAATTACCAGCTGCCCAGGCTGCGCAACGGCAGCAAGACACTTTGATTCATGACCTCTTGCATATCGGTGCCACCCGTATCTACTCCGATTACTGGACATGTGACCGCGTCATCTTCCAAAGCGACGAAAAGATCATTTGTGCTGTCATCGACACACAAGGGCAAGTCGGCTTTAATCGCTATACCTCTTACGCCAGTATCGTGAAGGCCGATCCTTATGCCGCCTATGTATTATATGTTGGCTCTCCCCCACCCACAACTTTTACAGGCAAGGCCGCGCCACCAACGATCCCGTTTCAGCATCTCACCTTCGATGGCTACGATATCTATCTTCCCCACCACACTACACTTTCCCACCACCCAAACAACATTCGTGCGAATACATTTTTTACCTTCACGGGGGTGAGAAAGGGGATGAAATAGAAAAATGCGATGTAGTATGTGTGAACTGTCACGCCAAGCGTCATTGGAGAGAAATGCATGAGACTAATAATTGGGAAGAAGTGCTGTCATCTGTAGAATAAAAAAGAGCCGGTGATGGGATTCGAACCCGCGACCTAACACTTACGAAGCGTTTGCTCTACCACTGAGCTACACCGGCTTAGTCCCTACAACAAAACGATTATACCGTCCATCCTCACTTCTGTCAAGCATTTTTTGGCAGCACTAACCTCAACCCAGCAGAGAAGCCAGGTGGGGAACATGGCGACCATGGCCGCATGTTCCCCACCTGGCTTCTCAGAATAAAGCAACTATTAGCTGGGCTTCTGCTCAGGGTTGACATACTCAGGGTAGGCTGGTTCATAGTTCGCCGTCGGCGGCGTGTACATCATCGAATGTTCCTCCGCTGCTTCCGCAACGTGTTTCAACTGACGCGCTTCCGTCGTGTTCTCACTAGAGGTGGATTGACTGCTGGATTGGCTCTGCTGACTATTTCCTGCAAAGGAGTTTCCTAGTTGCTGGAAACGGTCCGTCAACAGTTGGCGCATCTCTTCGCCGCGCTTAGGCGCGATCAGTAGACCAATGCCCACGCCCAGAAGGAGTGTTCGTATAAATTTGCCCATGCATGGATTCCTTTCTCGTATGTGCTCGTTTTGACTGCATAATGAACATGGCTCGAATGCCAAAGACTACGTTTGCGTAATATCTTTTCAACTAAGGCACGATTAACTCCCCTGGGAAGTTTCTATTTTGAAGCAGCGAACTTGAGGTCGTGCAATATAATGGAGCGACAGTAATCTCTTCCCCATTGTTATCCGTATCTTATAAAAATCTCAAAGAGGAGGGGTAACACAATGAATTATTTATTTGTGAGACGGAGGTATCCCATGTCCGCGTCATATCGTTTGAAGCCCGCACGCGTAGCGTACTTTGAGGCTGTCGGGTGGCGTGCCTACTATGAGCATAACTGGCTAAAAGTTCTGCGCTTGATTGTGGCACTGTGCCAGGAACAGTTTCATATCCCTTTTCCGCTGTCACTCCTGGCAGGATATTACACCACACGCGCCTCGGTTGCATGGGTACCTATCGATCATAATGTGCAGGACGTATTGACCTATCTGCGCAAGTTTTATCGTATCGCCCAGCGTTACTCTCGTTTGCACTTTGACGTGGAGCGCGTTGCGACTCTGGAACTGCAATACTTTGTTGTCCATCGCGACCTCTCTGGGAAGGAAGATAAAACCGAACTCATTCAGACGATGGCGGATTTACACAGTGCCATTTTTGGTATTACCCCGGCCCAGGCACTGGCGTCAGCGGAGTTGCGCGTCCTGGCCATGAATACCGTTGATCTAATTACCAGCAAAACATCGCTAGACCCGGCCAGCGATTGGGCGAAATTGGAAGAATACCTGCGCCAATGCTATACCTCTATCGAACGCGAACAGGCAGCTACTAGGCTATAAGTACTATCCGTCTCCGATATACCTGCCTCTTTCGTAATTACTGTAAATAAGACGGGTTATGAAGGAGGACGTATTGCTATGTCGAGTGAGGATATACAACAAGCTTTGCCTGCAAATGAAACAAATGAAAAAAGCGATAAAGTGATTTTGATCGTTGATGATGATCGCGATATCGGCGAGGTCTTACAACAG
Organism: Ktedonobacteraceae bacterium; assembly: GCA_051004815.1. GTDB lineage: Bacteria > Chloroflexota > Ktedonobacteria > Ktedonobacterales > Ktedonobacteraceae > JBBQXY01. Next base: position 32,410 of record JBPCJY010000245.1, on the reverse strand, counting down.
ATCATTGTAGACCAGACAGATTATAAAGCACTGTGGATTGCGGAGAGCGAACTAGCTTTGAACGCGGCTTCCTTTGTGCGGCCTTCGCTCTTGCTGCTTGATTATATGTTGCCCAGTATGCACGGGCTAGACCTCTATGACCGCTTACAAGAGATCGAGACGATGCGTGGTGTGCCAACTGTATTGATCAGTGCCAGTTCAACCTTGCCATTTGAAAAACTGCGTTCTCGTGGTATCTATCTTCTGCGGAAACCCTTCGATCTCAACGATTTACTGGACATTTTCGCCGAGCTACTCAACTAGCTTGCCAGACGAGAGTGGATGCGAAATTTGCTATGCTCGTTGCTGAAACGTCATTACTCCAAAAGCGTCGGTAATGGAAACAAATTGGGCCAAAGGTACTGCATTTATCTCGACAACTTTCCTACGGTATGGTAAGATGAGAGCCAGTAATGAGGTGTGGTATGAGTGCGGGCCTATCTTTAGCGTTGCCCGCCTTAGTTGAAGTTAGGTTTCTGCCCGTCTTACCTGTCTTATCCGTTTTATCGTCTTGTCACGATACTATTTTGTAGGGCAGCGACCTCTATAAAGAGAAATTATGCGCAACTTATTGTTGGCAACATCCAACACCCATAAGCTGCAAGAGTACCGCGCTATCTTTTCTGGCATACCTTTCAGGCTCCTGTCTCTCCACGATATACAGTTGGCTATGGATGTTGAGGAAACCGGCACAACCTTTGTTGAAAATGCGGAACTGAAAGCCTTGGCGTATGCACGGGCCTCTGGGATACTCTCTCTCGCGGACGATTCGGGCCTGGAGATAGACGCAATGGGTGGTGCTCCGGGCGTGTATTCTGCCCGTTTCGCGGGCAAAGATGCGACCTACGCGGAACGTTTCCGTTTGATCCTGGAGCAACTGCATGGCTTGCCAGCAGCACAACGTACTGCTCGTTTCCGTTGTGCTATTACTATAGCTGAACCATCTGGCTACTGTCGCACGGTGGAAGGTACCATGGAAGGCGTAATAGCTGAGGAACCACGCGGAGAGCATGGCTTTGGGTATGACCCTATTTTTCTCGTTCCTGCACTGGGAAAGACTAACGCTGAGCTGAGTGCCGAGCAGAAAAATAGCATCAGTCATCGTGGGCGAGCGGCACAATTAGCGGTCCCGCTCCTCAGCAATTGGCCTCCGTCGGTTGCTTCTAACGAATAGTACAAGGAACAGGAGTTTATGGCGAAGAAGCCACCTATTCGCGTGGCACTTGATTTGGAAACGACAGGATTGCACGCGGAACAAGATACTATTCTTGAGGTTGCGGCAATCAAATTCCAGGGCACTACCGTACTCGATACATTTGAGACACTGGTTGCCCCAGGGCGTTCTATTCCCTATCGCGTGCAACGACTCACCGGAATTACCTCTCAGCAGCTCACCGGCGCTCCCGCTTTTGAAGCTATCGCGCATAATTTACAGCATTTTGTCGGCGATTACCCCATTGTTGGGCATAGTATTCCCTTTGATGTTGGCTTTCTCCGTCGTCGCGGACTGGTGCGTACCAACCCTCTGGTCGATACCTTTGAACTGGCCACTGTTCTCCTTCCGTCCTTACCGAGCTATAACCTGGGGCAAGTGGCGGAAGCTCTTGGCGTACCGATTGCCCCAGGACGACACCGGGCAATGGTTGATACCGTCCTGGCGATGGATGTATTTTTGGCTCTGCACCAACGTTTACAGCGTGTGGACATTTCCTTGTTGAAGGACCTGGCTAGCCTGGATGCGCCACGTAGCTGGCCGCTATTGGCGTTCTTTCGCCAGGAATTACTCTATCGTCAGGAGCAAGACGGTTTGCGCGGCATGCCTACGCGTGGTAGTTTGGGGGACCGCTTTGCCGCTCAGCTAGGGATGGACCCGCGCGTTCTTTCTTTCGCCATCGCAAAAGAGAGTGATGCTGACGCGAATGCCGCTCCTCTACCAGAAAATTCAGCGACCGTTCCAATGTTGAATGCACTTGAGCAGATCCAAACCCTGGTTGAAGTGATACCGGAACAGACTGAACAAACTAAACAGGCCGAGCAGGTTGCCCCCATGGGATATCAGACCGCCCATTTAGCCGTGCGCGAAGCGTTAGAGCAGCGCAGCGCATTATTGATGGAGGTCACTATCGGTGGGGATGATTACACCCCCGCCCTGCTTCCCGCTTTAGAATGGTTAGCTGCTGCTCAATCTTCGCACCGCCTGGTGATTGCCTGTGCGAATCAACAGAATGCACGCCGATTACAGGAGGAAATTCTACCCCGCCTACAAGCTGCTTTAAAGTGTAACCTATCGGTGGCCTATCTTGCCGAGCATGGTGGGTATCTCTGTGTCCATCGTTGGTTTGGGGCCGCGCTACGACGAACCAGCGGAGAGTTGACCGCGGAGCAGGCTCGTGGTCTCGCTAAATTGGGCCTATGGGCACAACAAACCCTGACCGGTGAGCGCAGCGAACTGACCTTGCTTCCGCAGGAAATCACCGCCTGGCAACGCATCTCTTCCGGTGTCGAGCGCATCCCATCGGCTGATGAGCATGCTGGCACCGCGTATGACCGCTGTGTCTATCAACGTAAGGGCTACTGTTTCGTGCGTCGTGCTGAAGAGCGTGTCAAGCAAGCCACAGTGGTGGTCACGACCCATGCAGGTTTGCTCGATGACCTCACGCGTTCCCATTCGCTGCTGAGCGGCATTGATCGCCGCATCATTCTTGATGCCGACCTCTTAGAAGATGAGGTTGTGCGCTGGTGTGGCACTGATCTAGAGCAGGCGCGTCTGCTGAGTTTGCTCAACACTATTGGTACAGAGCTGCCTGATGGGCACTATCAGGGCTTGCTGGCCCTGGCCGCGCCCGCCTTACGCGAGAATGGTCCAGGCGGTCTCTCGACGACGCCAACGGTGGGTAAGGCAGAGATAGATGCACGCATGCGTACCTGGCTGCAAACGTTGCACCACGCGTGTTTGGCTGTGAACACCCTGTTCGATAGTTTTAGCCAGTTGTTGGAAGAGTTTTTACAGCAAGGTTCTGGCGGCCCCGGGCGAGACAAAGGGCGAGGTGGGCGCAACAATGAACGGACCGATCAACCACTGCGTTTCACCGGGCAGACGCGCAATATGAGTACATGGACGCAGGTAGAACGCGCCTGGCAACAAGTCTCGCAGCGTTTGCAAGCTGTCATTGACCTTGTCCATGAAGCAGAACGTATTATACTGACGACACAACGCAGCCGACACCGACTCGATCAGGGCTTGGGTGATGATGACTCAGTTGCCACTGAATTAGCCTCTATTGCCCAGCAATTAACGGCGCAAAAACGATTGGGTCAGCAGGCCATCGGGCTAGGTGAAAGTGAGATGGTCTATTGGCTTCGTATGCCACCTTCCCCGCCACCATTCGCGCAACAATCTGCTCAACAAAGGCAAGCCACTGCTGGTGCGGCACAACCCACTGAGAGTGGTGTTCCCCCTGTTTTGTATGCCCAATTGGTACAAATCCCTTCGTTGTTGCGCCGTACCTTGCTACAAACAGATACCAGTAATATTTTTGTGGGTGCTTCGCTCGCGGTTGACAGCAATTTCTCGTTTGCTCGTGGACGTTTTGGCCTGGAGAACGATGCTTGTCCGGCCTTATCTGTCGTCACCGAACATTCAGAGCAAACCCTGCTTTACGTGCCTAACGATGTGCCGGAGCCAAATATGCCGCAATACCAGCGTCACCTGGACGAGGCGTTGGTACAACTCGCCACGGCGTTAGAAGGGCAAATGCTCGTCCTCTACACCTCTCATGCCGCTTTACGCAGCTCGTATGCCGCGATTAAACCTATCCTTGAGGGACGCGGTATCCTGGTGGTGGGCCAGGGAGTTGATGGTTCGCCACGCCAGCTCTGGAATATATTCTCTCAGCAGGAACGCGTCATTGCCCTGGGAACCGGGAATTTCTGGGATACGATTGGTGAGATCAAACATGTCCCGACCTGCACTGTCATTACCCGTCTGCCCATGCCAGTGCTGAATGATCCACCCATCGCGGCTCGTGCCGAATTGTATTCCGATCAACTACATCAATTGACGATCCCTGTCGCCTCGTTGCGCCTACGCCGCGGCCTCAATCGTTTGGTATGGAGCGAAAATAAGCGTAATGCCGTGGTGTTATTTGATCGACGTGTCATCTCGAAAGAGTATGGTGCTACCGTGTTACATACTCTGCCGCATTGTTCCCAACGCCAGGATGCCGTATCGCATATGCCAGAAACAATCCTGGATTGGTTGACTGCCACTGGCGCATGGCAATAGCTTCTGTCATTATATTCAGACAGAAACTGCTTCGCGCTCCGTCTGCTTGCTACCATTTGCCTCTTCAGCGGCAACCTGTCTTGCTGTGGAAACCTGCGTGCAAGTAGGTACCGTGCTGGCCCCTGTGGACACAGCATGTTTGCGTGCCTTACTTTGTTTTGTACGTAGCAGTGCATAGGCCAATATGCCAAGTAAGAGTAAGGGGCTAACGACGATTATAAATACGGGGAACGACGGCATCAATAATGCGCCACCAAGCACGGCGGCGATTGTTATAAAGTAACCTGCGGGAGTGTGGGCTTCTTCCATCCTCATATCCTCATCCATCCTCTCTTCCAACCAACATCCAAACCGAGTGCTGCTGCCTATGTAGCAGTGACAGCATACCCCACCTGGTCATTGTACTGCTTTCATCAATTCTTACAACAAGCATGCGGTGCTGTGTACCAGGGCGACCGCAATCATTCACAGATCCTGTGCTGTATACACCATCTTGACAATATGCTGACCCTGTGATAAGAATAATGACTAAGAGGTCATAAAAATATTTCTAGGAGTCAATCCCCATGCTAAAAGTCGAGTTTTATCATTCAGACCAGGTACTACCAATGGAGGTGACAAGATGCAAACAGGAACTCCCCATCGCCCTCTGAAAGAGAGGCAGCGTCAGGAACGAGCAGACCTGATCTTGCAAGTCGCCGAGCAAGTGTTAGCGGAAAAAGGTTATTACGACACCTCAATGGATGAGATCGCGTCTCGTGTAGGTGTTGCTAAAGGCACGGTGTACCTCCACTTTCCCAGTAAGGAAGACATGGTTTTTGCCCTCTTTGAGCGTGAGTTGGAAACATTTCTGCTCACCGTCGTCCAGATTGCCGCCGCATCATCAACTGCTCGGGCCAGGCTAGAGAACATTCTCCATGAAATGTACCAGGGATTGCTGGGCAAGCGCATGCAGTTGCTGCTCTCTTTCTACAGCAACATGGATGTGCGCACAGGGCTCATCGAGAAGAAGGAGCAGTTGCGTACCCGTTTAGAGCAACTTGCGGCAATCATCTCAGCATTGTTAGAGGAAGGCAAAGCTGGTGGCGAGTTCGACATGCTCATCCCCACCTCTGTAATGCTGAGCACCTTCTTTAGTTTGCTCTCTCCCCAGGCGTATAAACATTTAGTTGTTGAGGAGAAGATGTCGCCACAGGAACTGGTGAGGCATCTTGGGCGCATCTACTTTAAAGGCATTGCCGCAGTTTAGTCCATTTTTGCCAGGATATAGTCAACAAATCCACGGATATGATGCTCAAGCGGAGCATAATTCCCACCGTGTACAAAGGCTTTAGAGGCCATATTAGGCTGAGCCAGCTCACAGACAACCCAGTCCTGGCGGTTGACCAAATCAAGAATTTCGACGGCATCCATTGGGTCAAAGTCAGGGCGACTCATCACGCCTGCATCGAACAGCCACTCAGAGGTGACTCGCGTCATTGTCGGCCCCAATGGTTCGAGACTATCAATTACGACATGGTCACTGAGCAAGTTTATAAAGACGTTTGGCATGGCAAAGAAGCCGTAGTAGCGTCGGTGATCTTCAGGCAGCAGACCGGGCAGTGGTGGACGACTGGCCTTACCCGTAATGGTAAAGGCTTCAACTTCCTCAGCCAATGTCGCTCCCGTATCGCCGTCAATGACTCCTGAGCGATAACTGGGCAAGAGCGCACACAGTTCTGGATGCATAGGCCCACAATGGTAGCATTCCAGCGTGTTCTCCATGATCAATTTCCAGTTGGCATGAACATCGTACGTGATAGTTTTTGCCACCCGCAAATTCGCTATGCCATAGCGAGCAACCGGCCCATTACCACCAAACTCATACACCGCGGGGTCATTGAGCTGCTCAGCAAGCGATGGAGGAGTGTCCGCGATATTCAGCCAGATTAATCCTTCCCAGATTTCCAGGGCCACAGGGAAGAGACCGTAGGCATCACGATCAAATTCGTCAAGATTGAGGACATTTGGTGCTCCGATGAGCCGCCCATCCAATCCATACGTCCAGGCATGATAGCGGCATTGGATAGAGCCTTTGAGGTGTCCCACTGCCTCGCTGCACAATCGTGCTCCCCGGTGCCGACAGACATTCAGGAACGCTTGCAGTTCTCCTTGCTTATTGCGTATCACGATGACACTTTCGTTCGCAACGGTGACAACTTTATAATCTCCCGCTTCGCTCAGGGTATTGGCTACTCCGGCATAGACCCACATCCCGGAGAAGATGCGCGTTTGCTCCTGTTCATACAGCGCAGGATCATAGTAATAGCGGCCAGGAAACGTCGAGAGAAAAGGAGAGCTGGCACCGATTGTCGTACTCATAGAAAAATTGTCCCTTATACGAGAGCGCGGGTGATTGAACGCCATGGAAAAAACGCTGTCAACTCCTATCATAGCAAGGCCGCGTGTACGCTCTCTGTTAGTTCTCACGCACCTACTGATGATAGTATATGCATGATACCACAGCAATTCATCCAATGCCAGAGAAGCGTGGTCTGTGAATTATTGTCAGGGTGGTAATATGCCTCTTTGGCTCTTGACGTCAGTGCCAAAATGATGCACAGTTGGTTTATGCGAGACATATCTATTGTGCTGTGAAAGGATCATTCATGTCGCCGAAAACATCTACGCCAATTGCATCAACCAGTGAGCAAAAACAGCTTCACGTCGTGTATGGCTCTTGTCCCCATGATTGCCCCGATTGTTGTGCATTGGAGACACAGGTAGATGAACAAGGGCGAGCCGTCTCTGTACGCGGTCGTGCCGATCATCCGGTAACAAAAGGTTGGCTCTGTGCCAAGGTCAATCGTTACCTGGATCGCGTCTATCATCCTGACCGTGTACTCTACCCTATGCGGCGCGTTGGTCCGAAAGGCAGCGGCGCGTTTGAACGTATCACATGGGACGAGGCTATCGCGGAGATCACCGGACGCTGGAACGATATCATTGCCCAGCATGGAGCGCAGTGTATCCTACCATACAGTTACGCGGGTACATTGGGCCTGGTCAATGGGGCAGTCACCAATGGTCGCTTTTGGCAGCGCTTGGGAGCTTGTGGCCTGGAACGCTCTATTTGCGGCCATGCCGCCGAGGAAGCGGTCACGCTCACTATTGGTGGTCGTCTCTCTCCACCACCGGAGTTGCTCATTCATAGCAAACTTATCCTCATTTGGGGTAGCAATCCTGCCAGCACCGCTCCGCATATGATGCCATTTTTGCGTCAAGCGCAGCACAATGGAACACGTATCATCGTCATCGACCCTATTCGGACCTTGACGGCCCGTTCAGCCGATTGGCATATCCAACCTTTCCCCGGCACTGATGCCGCACTGGCCCTCAGTATGATGTATGTGATGGTCACTGAGAACCTGCATCAACCCGCCTGGATTGCTGCTCATACTCTTGGCTGGGAACAATTGCTCGAACGCATCATGCAATTCCCACCGGAACGAACCGCGCAGATCACCGGACTGCCCATGGAGACGATAGTCGAACTTGCTCGAAGCTACGCCACGACCACCCCGGCCCTTTTGCGCGTAACTGATGGCATCAACCGCCATACCAATGGTGGGCAAACTGTGCGCACCCTTGCCTGTCTGCCAGCCATCACCGGTCAATACGGCCAGTTGGGAGGTGGCTTGATGTACAGTACCAGCGATTGGCTGCGCTGGGACGACGACGCTGTCACCCATCACAACGAGCAGGTGAATCCACCTGAACCGCGTATCCTGAATATGAATCGCCTGGGCGCCATCCTTACCGGCGAAGCGCACCCGCCAGTCCATTCCCTCTACGTCTACAATGCGAACCCGGTAGCTTCCGCGCCTAATGCCAGCAAGATTATCGATGGCTTGATGCGCGACGACCTGTTCACCGTCGTCCATGATCTCTTCGAGACGGATACGGCCCGTTTTGCCGATCTCATTTTGCCCGCTACCAGTCAGCTTGAACATGTTGACCTGCACAAACCATATGGGCATCTCACGCTCCAATATAATATGCCAGCCATCGCTCCACAAGGAGAGGCGCGTAGTAACTGGGATGTTATGCGCTTACTGGCTGCCGCTATGAGCTTTAGCGAGCCCTGGCTCCAGGCGGATGCGAACGCTGTCATTCAAGAAGTGCTGGACGCCTCAAAGGAGCACAATCCCTTCCTGGCTGATATAACACTTGAGCGTCTTCAGACAGAAGGGGCGATCCCGTTCCCCATTCCAATCGAGCAGCGCGTACCATTTGCCGATGGGATTTTTCGCACGCCTTCCGGCAAGGTCGAGTTTTACTCGGCACAGGCCGTCGCCAAAGGCTATGATCCCGTACCCAATTGGGTGCCTGAGATCGAGTCACGTATACCGGAGCAGGCGCAACCTGTAGCGAATGCGCCCATGCCCTTGTTGTGTCCAGCCGCTCATCACTTTATTAGCTCGACCTTTGCCAATCAAGAACTGCTGAGGACGAAAGAACACGCTCCGACGCTGCGTATTCATCCTCGTGACGCCGCCCCGCGTGGCATCCGCCACGGGCAGACGGTGCGTGTGAGCAATGAACGCGGCTCGTGCCAACTGCTTGCTCATGTGACCGAAGAGGTACGTCCCGGTGTCCTGGCGACCACAACAGTATGGTGGCCCAGGTTCAGCCCCGACCAGCGCAATGTCAACTGGACAACCTCCGATCGACTGGCCGACTTTGGTGGTAATAGCACTTTCTATACCAACATGGTAGTGGTGGAAGCCTGTTAAGTGGATATAACTTCCATTCAAAAAAACTGGCTGCTACAACCAACACAACTGCTACAAGTGCTACAAGTGATACAAGTGATACATCGGCAACAAAGGAACTCCAGAGAGCCAGAACTATTGCAAGTTCGGAGAAACACCAACCCCTATTCGGCGTCACCGCTTTCCCCAAACTGCATATTGTAAGCCTCTTCCTCTTCTGGACTAACGGCCAGGAGAGTGTTGAGTTCCTCGAGTTCTCCAGCAATGCCTGAGCTGGTTTGCTTTTTATTCCGCATGTTGTAGTGTCGAATAAAGTGGCAGTTGGCACACAAGACGATGCACTTCTCGATTTCTTTCTTGATTCTATCCAGGCTAAACCCTTTATTGACTGCATCGCCAATGGTAAACGTCTTGTTCTCTGAGTTTAAGTGGTGAAACTGTAACGTCGCCGGATGTCGCTCACCGCAATCTGTACAGCGTAGTTGACTTTTGATGTTCTGAACATACTCATAGATAGCCGCCTTTTTCTCATACAGCCTTGCCAGTCGCTTCTCCTTGTTGCGTTGGTGCCAACTACGCTGATAGTTTCGTTGGTATTCCTTCCACTTCTCGGACTGATATCGGTCTTTAAGGGGCATCAGTTTCCTCCAGTGCTAGCCTCTTCCATTGGATGCCTCTACATCCTTATGGACACTAGTCTTTACACATCGATGCTAGTATAAATGCTTTTTCCTCTTTCCGTCAAGGCCCATTGACGTGGATTTGTGTCTTGGCTTATAATTACCAGAAAACGGGGTGCTACCGTGAGTGATAAAGATTTTCTCTCAGTCGAAGAAGTGGCGAGACGTCTTAGCTTAAAAGAAGAAACCATACGTACTTATATCCGTGAAGGGTCGCTGAACGCATACCGTTTTGGGAATGTCCTTCGTGTCCGTGGCGATGATTTTGAGAAGTTTGTAGAAGAGCGAAGAATTAGGAGGGACGAGGAAAAGTAATTTTGGGGAAATTACAATGCATTAGCATCTTGCCAATACCCTGGCAGCATGTTATAATCGCAACGTGCCTACGGTTCAGTAGGCTGATTGATGATCGGGCGTGGCCAAGTGGTAAGGCAGTAGACTTTGGATCTACCATTCCCAGGTTCGAATCCTGGCGCCCGAGCCTTTTTTGTAAGGGAACGTGGCTGGTTGCGGAGCATAGCACAATATAAAAGGACATTGGTTACGTTTCAGCAAGGCCCTTTTCCCTTGAAACAAGAGCCGACTAAAAAGGGTTTGTACATCTTATTATGAATACATATGCGACCGTCGTACTGGCAGCAGGTAAAGGTACACGGATGCGTTCTGCATTGCCCAAGGTGCTCCATCCATTGGCAGGAGTACCACTGCTTGAGCATGTGTTGAATGCCGTAGAAGCTATTCCCTCCGCACTCAATGCCATTTCTCCCGCAACCCAGGTTACTACCCATCGTCCTATTGTCGTCCTTGGTCACGAAGCTGAGCAGATTAAAGCCGTCTTTGCTTCGCGCTGCCATTATGCTATCCAGGAAGAGCTATCGGGAACAGGCAGTGCCGTGCTTTCCGCGCAATCTGCCGTAGACGCGCTCGATCCGCAACCGCAAACCGTGCTCGTCTGTTATGGCGATACTCCTCTCATCACAGGCGAGATGCTGGCACGCGTGGTGGCGGAACACCTACGACAACAGGCAACAATCACTTTCCTGACGGCGCATGCCACCTTGCCCAGTGATTATGGTCGCATCGTGCGTACTGCCCAAGGGCGCGTATTGGAGATTGTCGAAGTGAAGCGGGCCACCGAAGCACAATTGCGCATTGATGAGGTCAACTCTGGCGTCTACTGCTTTGATCGCGCCTGGTTGTGGCCGACCCTCCAATCGTTACCAAGAAATGCCGTCGGAGAATATTATCTCACTGACGTAATCGGTATTGCGAGCTTGCAGGGACACACGATTGCCACAGTAATCGGTTCGCTTGAAGAGACCATTGGCATCAATGATCGTGTCCAGCTTGCGGGAGCTGAGCAACTCTATCGCCGTCGCATTCTTGAGCAGCATATGTATGCAGGTGTGACCATTATTGACCCGGCTACTACCTACATTGATGCTGATGTCACCATTGGCAGCGATACGGTTATCCTGCCAGGTACAATGATTACAGGGAAGACCTCTATTGGAGCGCAATGTCGCATTGGCCCAGGAACAACGATTTATCAATCAACCGTCGGCAACTCCTGCGTGATCCGTAATTCTGCTCTGGAAGAGACTACCCTGGAGGACGAAGTAAGCGTTGGCCCTTTCAGCCATTGTCGCCCCGGTGCCTATCTGGCACGTAATGTACATATGGGGAACTTTGCTGAAGTGAAAAATTCCTCTGTGGGTGCCGAAACCGCTATGCACCATTTTAGTTATCTCGGCGATGCTACGGTAGGTGAGCATGTCAATATCGGAGCAGGGACGATTACGTGCAATTTTGATGGAGTACGAAAAAATCATACGGAGATTGGTGACGGAGCGTTTATTGGAAGTGATACAATGTTAGTAGCTCCCGTCACAGTGGGTGAGCAGGCGCATACAGGGGCTGGCACGGTCGTTATCAGAGATGTCCCTCCCGGTGTCCTTGTTGCTGGTGTTCCTGCGCGGGTGTTGCGTATGTCCCAAATGTCCCAACCTGCCGAAGGTTCTATGGCTGAGGGCAGCAAAAAGGAGTAATGGCTGTTATGGACGGCATTGGCTTAGCAAGTATAGCCGCCGACATTGGTTTTCAATTTCCGTCATTTGATGCACAAGCGTGGTTACAACTCACAGCCTTGATTGTCTCGCTTTTCCTTTGTGCATTAGCTTCTGCTGCTGAAACATCCTTTACCTCAATCAGCCGCATCAAACTCAAAAATCTGGTGGAAGATGGCGATCCAAAGGGTATTGAGATCGATCATCTGCTCGCGAACCCGAACAAGTTTCTCTCTACCATCCTGGTTATCAACAGCGTCGCTGTCATTGTGGCTTCCAGTATGGCCACAGTGTTGGCCTTGCGCTATGCCGGGAGCCTGGGCGACCTTATCGCAACTATCCTCATCTCTTTAATTGTGCTCATCTTTTGTGAGATTACACCCAAGACTGCCGCGGTACAAAACCCCTTGCGTTGGGCTAAGATCTTTGTCCGCCCAGTGCGTGATGCCGCCTGGGTCTTACAACCTATTGTCTGGTCCCTGGGAGCGATTACCACCTCTCTTGTACGTGTGATGGGTGGACAGGTAAAGCATGGTGGCCCGTTTGTGACTGAGGAAGAACTTCGCCTCCTTGTCACCGTAGGCGAGGAAGAAGGTGTGCTCGAAGAAGACGAGACCGAGATGATCCATAGTATCTTCGAGTTTGCCGACACCACCGTGCGCGAAGTGATGATTCCCCGCATTGATATGGTGACGCTGGAGAGCGATGCCACCGTTGACGAAGCTGTTGACCTGGCTTTACAGGGCGGCTTCTCGCGTATTCCTGTCTACAAGGAAAGTATCGACGATATTATCGGCGTCCTCTATACCAAAGATATGCTCAAACAACTGCGCGAAAACCATAATGCGCTGCTTATTCGCGATTTGGTACGCCCAGCCTACTTTGTGCCTGTAACCAAAAAACTGGATGATCTACTGCGCGAGATGCAACAAAATCATGTGCATATGGTGATTGTCGTCGATGAATATGGCTCGGTCGCTGGTTTAGTGACCATCGAAGACCTTGTCGAGGAGATCGTGGGCGACATCCAGGACGAATATGACCGCGAAGAGAAATTGTATGAGCAGGTGAATGAAAATGAATACATTTTTGCCGCCAAGATCAGCATAGATGAGTTCAATGAATTGATGGATACGCACCTGGATGATTCAGATTATGAGACCCTGGGTGGATTCCTCTACGCACAGCTCGACAAAATTCCCAACGTTGGCGATACCGGCACGTTCAATGACCTGACTTTTACCGTTTTAACCACGCGAGGAAGACGCATTACACAGGTGAAGGTCGAACGCATACAGAAAAAACAAATTGGTGAAGGACAGCAAGGAGCGGAAGAACAGCATTCCGGCCCCTTCTTGTTGCCACCACCGGCAAAGCGAGATGGCGATAATCAGGACACGTCTGAACCTCCTTCGCACTACGAGTATAGAGGAGCGTGATGCATGGCAACTAGTCTCACTTCCTTGCCTTCCTCCGTGCGTATCGTTGAAGTTGGCCCTCGCGATGGCCTGCAAAATGAGAGAGCTTTGGTGCCAACCGCGCAAAAAATACAGTTTATCACTATGCTGGCAGAGGCAGGCTTGCCTGTCGTCGAGGCAACATCGTTTGTCAGTCCTCGCGCTATCCCTCAACTGAGCGATGCCAGTGAGGTCATGCATGGCCTGATCCGTTTGCCAACAACACAGTATCCCGTCCTTGTTCCCAATCTCAAGGGCATGCAGCGAGCACTGGCCGCTGGCGTTCGTGCCGTGTCCGTTTTTACCGCCGCCAGCGAAAGTTTTACTCGACATAACATTAACACGACTATCGCGGAAAGCCTGGCAAATTTCCAGCCTGTCGTGAAGCTTGCGCTGCAAGAAGGTGTGGCCGTTCGTGGCTACATCTCCACCGTCTTTGGCTGCCCTTATGAAGGGACTGTGGCACCTGAGAAAGTGCTGGCCGTTGCCCAGGCACTTTTGGAAATGGGCATCAGCGAACTCTCGTTAGGGGATACTATTGGTGTCGCCACACCGAACCAGGTGGTAGATGTGTTAGGTTTGCTGCTTGAGCAAGGGGCCATTCCAGTTGAACGCCTGGCTGTACATTTCCACGATACGCGTGGAACAGCCCTTGCCAATGTCTTAATGTCTTTGCAAATGGGTATCAGCATTGTAGACGCCTCTGCCGGTGGTCTGGGTGGGTGTCCCTATGCGCCCGGCGCGGCTGGTAATCTTGCCACAGAAGACCTGCTCTATATGCTCCACGGCATGGGCATTGCCACTGGCATTGATCTGGACAAGGTCGTGGCTGCCACACGCTATATTGCCCCATTGTTGGGCCATGCTCCCACCAGCAAGTATTTTCAAGCCGCGGAAAGTGTATGCAAATAGGAGTTCAGTTTGCTGAAAGCACTTGCAGAGTGCTTTCAGCAAACTGAACTTCCCTCTAATGCTTTTCCAGATACTGGATAGCTGCAACCAATTGCGTATCGCCACTTTTCAGAATTTGCTGCTCGTTCATATTGCCTGCATTCTCGTCAGTGGGGCCTAATGGGGTGACATTGGTACCCAGTTTCACTGTTATATTCGGCGTAATGCCCAGGTCACGAATAAAATGCCCATTGGGTGTCAACCATTCTTGTGTGCCAAGCAAGATGGCCGAACCGTCGGATAGTGAAAATTCCTGTAACACAGTTCCCGTGCCGAAGGTCTTCTCACCGATAATAATGGCGCGGCGGTTGTCCTGTAATGCGCCTGAGACAATCTCTGCCGCGCTCGCCGTGTCTCCATTGACCAGGACTGCGATAGGAGAGGCAGTATCAACGGTATTGCCGGTAACGGCAAATGGGGTACGGGTTCCTGTACTATCTTGTTCGAGCAAGACATTGCCGCTTTTCATAAACACGCTAGCTGTGTTAATGGCTTCTTGTAAGTAGCCACCGGGATTCTCGCGCAGATCGAGAATAATCTTGGTCGCGCCCTCTTTCTTCGCCTGCGTAATAGCCTCTTTTAGTTGGTCCGAAACTCCATTAGCGAACTGCACCATTTGAATGTCGGCAATATGGTCCTGCGCGATGTAATGCATAATCACGTTGGGAACCTTGATCTCCGCCCTGACTACATGGATAGTGAGCGTCTGTTTCGTTGCTGGGCGTTGGATAGTAATAGTTACGCCCGTACCAGCATTTCCCTGGATAAGTGCGCTCACACCTGCGATATCTTTACCTTGCGTGCTAGTGCCATTGACGGCAATGATGATGTCTCCATGTTTAAAGCCAGCTTTCTCTGCCGGCGAACCTGGAATGGGCGAAGTAATAATAAGCTGTTTGGTTTGTGGGTCCTGTCGCAGGTACACCCCAATGCCGGTAAATGTCCCGCTCAGCTGCTGATTTTCAGCCTGGACATCGGCGGGTGTGAGAAAACGTGTATGCCCTTTGTCGTGCAGTACATTCAACATGGCCTGGATCGCCTGATAAGACATTTGCTTGTAATCAACTGCTTTCCGATCAACATAATGCTGGTCTACGATAGACCATGCCTGTTGAAAGAGATTAGAATAAGATTGTGATTGTGTGCCAAGCGCAAAAGAGTTGGCATAGAATTGATTGCCGAACCAGCCCCCGACAAATGCCATGAAAATAAGCACAATTACTACTACATACCGTCCAAATCCACTTCCGCGACGCTTTTTAGGTAGTGGAGCGAGGGGGACAGGGTAAGAAGGAGACATCGGTTGCATAAATGTTGGCGCCTGATTATCTTGTTTCTGCGGTACTGGAAATGCATTATATTCACTATAAGCTGGTTGTTCAGAGGCGGGTGTATTATGTTGTTCTGGCTGCTGGCTGTGTTGCTCATACCAGTTTGGATCGTCGTAACTACTCAATGAAGCCTCCCAATAATGCTTGCTCTTTAAGAACGTTTTTTTATCTCTTTACGCTTATTACTACTAACAGGGATGTTTGTATCGTAGTATCTGCTACAGGTAAAAGTCAACTAGCGCGGCTGCGACGAAAAAAGGGATGTAGTTCTGAATTAACTACATCCCCACAGTTCTTTTGGCTAGATACATGGCGCGTCTCCAACTGGTATATGGACACTGCCGTGGACCCTTTACAGAGCAATGACTAGCTTTCCTGTGTTGAACCTGCTGCCTCGCTATTGATCGGCTTGACTGGCGTCTGAGCGGGGGCTGTTGAGGTTGCTAAGGAGCCATTATCGTCTTCTTGGGGAGCCGCGGCGTGATGTTTACCTGTTGCAGGAGCTTGCTTCTTAGGCGGTTCCCAACCGGGGGCACGGGAGACAATCATCGACATCATACGGCCTTCCATCATGGGAGAGCGTTCAATGATGGCTGAACCCTTCAACACTTCTGCAATCTCATCTAGCAATTTGCGACCAAGGTCTGGATGGCGCATCTCAGCCCCACGGAACTGGACGCTTACCCTGACTTTATCACCTTCTGCCAGGAACTCTTGAATCTTGCGCGTCTTTACATCTACATCATGATCGTCAGTACGGGGGCGCATACGAATCTCTTTGAGCGTAATGGTCTTCTGATTCTTGCGAGCTTCGTTCTCTTTCTTTGCCTGCTCGTACTTAAACCTACCATAGTCCATCAATTTGCAGACGGGCGGCATGGCATTTGGAGAAATCTCAACAATATCGAGATTCCGTTCACGGGCGATATCAAGCGCACGCATAGGCGGCATCACACCGATCATCTCTCCGTTCTCATCGATGAGACGTACCTCACGCGCACGAATGCGCTCGTTGACTCTGGTCTCGCGTGTACGGTCATTCCCTCGAAAATCCCTATTATCCCTGTTAATAGGCCGAACCTCCTCTTTTGTAACTAACTCTTTTGTAACTAAAAAGCAAAAAACACAAACTATTAGACCTCATAAAGTGTAGCATACCTGCACATGCAAGTCAAATTTTTTTGCGCTTTTCTGCCTCTTTCCAGGATGTCGCCACCAATTCGGCACGCGTAACAGCTAATTCTATGGTATACTACTAGCACAGATACCGTATTTCTACTGTTTCAGGTCATTGCATCTTTTTATCACTCACCCCTCGATAGAAATCAGGCTTGAAGCGAAGGAGGATACTTATGAGCGGCGACGATGCCGCCGATCACTTGCGGTCAAATACTTCCCTTTCTACACAGTTCCGCTTTTCTCCGCGTTCCCATCACGCTACATCGATTCATTGGCAGACCTGGGGGAAAGCCGCATTTGATGAGGCCGTTCGGCAAGACAAACCTATTTTTTTGCTCATTTCATCCTCGTGGTGTCAGTGGTGCCATATCATGGATGAAACCACCCTCTCAGAGCCAAGTATTATCACTATTCTTAACCGCGATTATGTAGCCATCCGTGTAGATAGCGATCTGCGACCCGATGTCAATCTCCGCTACAATCAAAATGGCTGGCCAAGCGTTGTCTTGTTGTCCGCCGAGGGAGAAATCCTCTGGGGTGGAGTCTATGTACCGCCAAAGCAGATGCTCTACTACCTTGGGCATATTCGTCGCTACTACAGTGAGCATCGTCATGAGATTGCCGAACAAGTCCGTGAACTGCAAGATCGCCGCTTCACGCACAAACTCACTCAAGCTCTTTCCGGTACCGGGCTGCGCCCATTGTTGCACGAAGAGCGCGTAGCCCTGGTTGACCTTCCGCTTGAAGCTGGCACAGTACTACGTGATCTTTACGACGAGGATTATGGCGGCTTTCGCATTCATTCACACCTGAAATTTCCTCATGCCGAAGCCCTGGAACTACTCTTGTTGCTTTCTCAACATCCGAGCCAGCACGATGCGCTGGATATGGTTTCGTATTCCCTGGAACAGATGCTGGAGGGTGGACTGTGGGATAAAGAAGAGGGCGGCTTCTTTCGCTATTCTGCTGCCAGTGATTGGAGTATGCCGCATACAGAGAAGATGTTGGAGGAGAATGCCGCGCTGCTTCGTCTGCTTCTACTCACGGCGCAAACTAGCGGTGTACAACGTTGGTATGACGTTGCTCATCAGCTGATAGGATACATCAATGCAGCACTCTGGCAACCAAAAATAGGTGTTTTTAGTGGCAGCCAGAGTGCCGACGAAGAATATTACGAGCCAGGAGCTTACTCAC
The DNA here is from genome assembly GCA_051004815.1 of Ktedonobacteraceae bacterium. GTDB lineage: Bacteria > Chloroflexota > Ktedonobacteria > Ktedonobacterales > Ktedonobacteraceae > JBBQXY01. The sequence goes on along the minus strand of JBPCJY010000245.1, from coordinate 14,474 downwards.
GAGCTTCGCGTAACGCTCCGGCAGTTGATACAACCGTGTACACTTCGGGGAACGCACGGATGATTTCGGCCTACCTTTTAGCGGGACAGGTACTGCAAAATCCTTCATTAAAAGCGATGGCATTACGTGCATTGGATTGGCTCTGTGAGCATATGGTGCATCGCAGTGGGAGCATGTACCACTATGCACTGAATGAGCACGTTGCACTACCAGGGCAATTAGCAGACCAGGTTTGGATGACGCGTGCCTTACTCGATGCTTATGATCTAGAGCAGCGCAAGGCGTATCTTGAAATGGCTATTGCCCTGATGCACTACGCCTGTGAGGAGCTTCTCGATGAACAGAGTGGCCTCTTCTATGATTATGCCGAGGATGCTCAAGCCGAAGGACGTTTAATGTTGCGCGAGCAACCGCTTATTGAAAATGCCCTGGCTGCTGAAAGTTTACTGCGCATGTCCGTGTACAGCAAACGCAAGAACTTGAAAGATACCGGTTTGCTGGTGCTCTCCAGTTGCCTGGACAAATACCGTCGTACAGGTATTCAAGGCGCGACCTACGCGTGCGTAGTTGCTCAGGCAGTAGAGAACAAGTGGCTGTCAGGAACCCCTTGGGATTAAAACCAGGAGCTTGCGTCAGTAAGCTCTCCTGACCAGACTCAGGTTTGAAAGAGAACCTCCGTTACGAGCGAAATTAGGTACGTTGGGATGCGTCGCCAGTCTCAACCACTACGGTGCAGCATTAAACAGGTGGAAGGGCAAAGCCAGTGTGTTGCACGTTAAACTGTTCGATAACCTTGTCAAGGCGCACATTACCCGTGAAAGCGGAGGCTCTTCGGAGCAATCAGGAGCACATCCATGTCCTACGTCTTCGTTGTTGATATCCACAAACAGCCCCTCTCCCCGGTCCATCCAGGGGAGACACGATACTTGCTCAAGACTGGGAAGGCCGCCGTGTTGAAACACTACCCCTTCACGCTGATCCTCAAGCGAGCCGTGGCGTCGCCACAGGGGAAGCCACTGCGCATCAAGCTCGATCCTGGCAGCAAAACCACGGGGATCGCTCTGGTCGATGATGCCAGTGGGACGAAGGTGGGGACGTATGTTGGCAAGGTTGCGGTCCGGGCAACTGGCTCATTCAATATCACAACAAGCAAGGAAACGGTGCAGGGAATTAGCCATCGCTTTTGTACAGCACTTCAGCACTGTGATGGCTATCGCTATCCCTGATGGATTCTTATTGTCTGCGGACAGTCTTTCTTTCCTCCTCTGGTTAAAACCGTAGGGGTTCCAAGAAAGGATGTTTTTATGATAGCGGTGAATGCCCACTTATGTAGTTGGCACCGTGTGCAACATCTGTGTCAATGCGCTGACCACGTCATATCGTCCGTAGGATGGCATCAAATAGACGCCCTGCACCATGCTGCGAGCGGCAGTCAGTAATTCTTGCGCCAGTAGCAGTCCTTCCTCATGGCCATGTTCACCGGCGGCACGCATACGGGCGCGTACATTATCAGGAATAGTGATACCAGGTACCTCGTTATGCAGGTATTCAGCATGGCGTGAACTGTGTAGCGGTATAGAGCCTAGTAGTATAGGGATGGGCGATTTGCCAGCCCTTTCCAGGAAACGGAGCAACGGAGCCAGTTCATAAATGGGCTGAGTCATAATAAATTGCGCTCCAGCCTCTATCTTGCGCCGATATTTCTCAATCTCCAACTCCGTCTCTTCATTGGTCATATTCAAGTTCAAGGCTGCGCCGATGTGAAATGAAGCGTGTGCGCCAATAGAGGAACTGGCTGCATCATGTCCTTCGTTCATGCCACGTATGACTTGTATTAATCCGACGGAGTCCACATCCCACACGCCCGTTGTGTTAGGGTAAGCTCCTACATGCAATGGATCACCGGTCAGGGCCAGGATATTGCGAATGCCGAGCGCGTGCGCCCCCAAAAGTTCGGATTGTAGGGCCATTAAATTGCGGTCTCGCGAGGTGAAGTGAATGATCGTTTCAAGGCCCAGATGATCCTGAATCAAACGCGCCAATGCCAGGCAACTCATACGCACCCGTGCCATCGGGCTATCGGCAATATTGAGAAAATCGACCCCCGCCTTTTGTAGCAAGATCGCCCCTTCTAGAATCTTGGATGGATTGAGACCCTTCGGCGGATCAAGTTCAACACTGACAACAAATTCGCCAGCGGCGAGCTTTTCCTGCAATTTGGTCATGGTGCCCTGCTGCGGCAAGATCGCCTCTTCCTCGATTAAACCGCCAATGCTTGCCTTGCCATTGGTCAGTTCGATGGGTCGCACTGGCTGCGCCTCTTTGACCGTCCCATTGGTAAAGTTGGATTCGATGCCATAATGCTCATCAAGGGCTTTACGCATCGCGGCGATATGGCGCGGTGTTGTCCCACAGCAGCCACCAATGAGCCGTACTCCTGCCTCAGCGAAACGTAGCGCGTAATCGGCGAAGTAGTCAGGTGTGGCCATATAAAAGAAGCGGTTGCCGATACGCGTGGGCAGACCGGCATTAGGTTGTGCCGAAAACAAAGCCGGGCCGCTCTCTTTGCTGATGATGCCTTGCTGTTGCACTGCTGTAATCATCTCTTGCAACACATCAAGGGTTGCCGCCGGACCAACACTGCAATTGGCCCCCATGACACTGACGCCGAGATCGTTGAGCACTGCTGCTACTCGCGCTGCGGATTGGCCTGATAATGTGTGGCCATCTTCATAAAAGCTCATTTGGGCGACAGTGGCTGCACCACCAGCCTCTTGCGCGGCTAAAACGGCTTGCCGTAATTCCGGCAGACTGGAAAATGTTTCCAATATCAGGAGTTCCGCGCCTCCCTCTAGCAATGCCTCTATCTGTTCGCGGAAGATAGAGCGCAATTCACGTAAGCGCTGCTCATCGGGAGCCTGCAAAGGACGACCACTCGGTCCAACCGCACCAGCAATAAAGATAGGGAGTCCCGAAACTTCGCGTGCCTCGCGTATCAATTTTACCGCTCGAAAATTGATCTCGCGCACCTTGTCTCCCAGGTTATACGTTTCCAGCTTTGCCCGATTCGCCCCGAAAGTATTGGTCTCAATGATTTGCGCCCCGGCATTGATGTACTCCGTGTGGATGCCTTGAATAAGTTCGGGGTGTGTCAAGTTGAGCGCATCAAAACATTGCTCGTAGGTAATGCCTCGTGTATATAATAGCGATCCCATCGCTCCATCGCAGAGTAATGGATGCTGCTGTAATTGTTTCAGTAGCACATGCTCCATGATAAATCCATCTCCCACCTATTCGACAATTCTTATTATTGTATTGTACCCCGTTTCCACCCTGCTGAAAAGGCACATCCAATCGGTTTAATAAGATAGTCATCTTTTCTATGGTCTAAAGCATGTGTCTCTGTTATACTTATTAACATACATTCCGCAGAAAGCAAAGCCATTTCTAAATTTTGCTTTTGCGATGCGTGTACAGCAAGATGTTGAGCTTGTATTCGACAATATTGTCGAAAGCACTGCTGACGGTGGATGCGCTGGTCGAATATCTGCTGAGCTAAATTGATGGGAAGTGTCACAAGTATTCTACAACCTCTGATTGTCGCGCTCTGTGGTGATAGTGGTTCAGGGAAAACGACTCTCACCGATGGCATGGTACGAGTCTTTGGTCAGGAACGCGTTATACATATCTGCCTTGACGATTACCACACACTTGATCGGGTAACGCGCCTGCGTACCGGTATCACCGCCCTTCACCCAGATGCGAATAACATCGCACTAATGACCGATCACCTGCATCGCCTGGCTCAGGGTGAGGCAATAATTAAACCTGTGTACGATCATAACAACGGAACTTTTTCCGCCCCTGTAGAGGTGAAGCCAGCCGACATTATCATTGTCCATGGCCTCCACCCATTATTTACCGCAGAACTGCGCAATCTCGCTCATGTACGCATCTACCTCGACCCCGAAATTGCCCTTTTGCAGCAGTGGAAAATTATGCGCGACAGTACCTTGCGTGGGTATACCGTTGCCCAGGTACGCGAGCAGATGGCCATTCGTCGTCGCGATAGCCGTCAATACATCCAGCCTCAAAAGCAATATGCCGACATCATCATCCGTTTCTCACGCGGCAGCCTCTACTATCGCACACGCAATTTGGCGCACCTGGATGTGCGTCTGTTTGAAGCAAAACGCGCTCCCAAGGTTGATCTGAGCGATGTGCTGGAGGTATCACACATTGGTGATAGACCAACATTGCGTTTAACGGAACAAATATATGCGGGAGAAATGCGCGATGTATTGGAGATTGATGGTGACATCAGCCATCAAAAAGCTCGTGAACTTGAGGACCGTATCTGGTCACATATGCAGAATGCCAGTCACCTGCGTCCCGACCGCTTAAACGAACTTGGCCTTTTCAACGTTGGCAACATGCTTCGGCAAAGCGATCCCCTCGCCCTTACCCAACTCATCATCCTCTACCACGTCGTCAGCAAAATGTATGAGCTATGCCCAGAACGCGTGTTATAACATAAGTATGAGGCTATCAAAGTGGCTCTTTCATCCCTTGCTTGCTCCACAAAAATATGCTATACTCTTCCTATAGGCGTCACGAATTGGCCCTTTTCAGCACCCGTCGCACCCGCCGCGGTCTCCCTCCCTCCCTCTCTCTCTCTCCCTCCTACCATCATCCCCTGCTAGTTCAACCAGCAAAAAAGATGTGTCTCAAATGTCCCCATGTCTCAAATGTCCCCATGTCTCAAATGTCCCCGGCGTCTCAAATGGATTGAACCCCTGAGAACTGGACCAGTGAAGATGTCTCAAGCGTTCTCATCATCCCACCATCTCACATTCTCATTGTCACAACCGTCACAAAGTCACAGCCATTCTCTTCGGGAGCGGAATGCCAAAGGTTTGACCTCGAAGCAACCCTCTGAAGTTCGCGCTTATTGCTCTGTCAAACTTCAACGGATTGTGGGGGAAACGTGGCATGAATTTTGAAGCCCTTTCCCCCAGAGGGAAGGATGCAGACCCATCAAACATATCACAGTTTACCTCTCGACTACTGCCTCGTATTCTGCTACAATGCGACAAAGATGAAGATATTCACAGGGAGGGACACCGATTGTGACGGTGAAACAAGAAATAACACAGGAAGAGATACAGAACGTGTTGACGCGGGGCGTCGAGCTAGTCGAGAAAGAAGCTGATTTGCGTCGCTTATTATTGGAAGGCAACAAGGGGCAGCCACTGCGCATCAAGCTTGGTGTTGACCCCACGCACTATGATCTGACTATTGGTCATGCCGTTGTCTTTCGCAAACTGCGTCAATTTCAGCAAATGGGACATAAGGCCGTGGTGGTGATTGGTGACTGGACGGCTCGTCTGGGCGATCCCAGCGATCGGGTAGAGGCGCGTAAACCACTTACTGCCGAGCAGGTCAACGAAAACGCGAAAACCTACTTTGAACAGTTTTTCAGAATCGTCGATCGCGACCTGACCGAGGTTCGTTACCAGAGTGAATGGTTTGATACATTTAACCTGGGTGACGCTATCCGCTTGCTGAGCCATAAAACAGTCGCGCAGATGTTGGCGCGTGATGACTTCTCCAATCGCTACAAGAGTGGTACCGAAATCCACCTTTCAGAGTTTATGTACCCACTGTTGCAAGGCTATGACTCAGTTATGCTAAAATCCGATGTAGAGATTGGCGGCACCGATCAGACCTTTAACCTGTTTGTTGGGCGCGAACTACAGCCCATCTTCGGGCAAGCATCGCAGCAAATCCTGACCATGAAGCTGATTGTCGGCCTGGATGGCTACAAAAAGATGGGCAAATCGCTCAGCAACTATATCGCCATGACTGCACCCGCCCATGATATGTTTGGCAAGCTCATGTCGCTGCCCGACCATGCCATGATGAGCTACTTTGAGACATTGACTGAGGTTCCCCAGGCCGAATTGGCAGAATTTAGCCGCCAAATAGCTGAGGGTTCGCTCAATCCAAGAAACGTCAAGTTGCGCATGGCACGAGAGATAGTCACCGTGTTCCATAATGCTGCCGCTGCACAGGAGGCCGAGGAAGCTTTTGTGCGTCAATTCTCCGAGCGCAAATTGCCAACAGACATTCCAGACTACCACTTGAGCGAACCTACCAATATCATATCGCTCATGGTCAGTGCCAAACTGGCAAGCAGTAAAAGCGAGGCGCGACGACTCGTGCAGCAGGGCGGCGTCTCATTCTTCCCTGAAGGGGAAACAAGTGCCGCGGAGAACATTACTGATGCCGAACAGATCGTTTCTCCGCGTGATGGTGCCATTCTCAAAGTAGGGAAACGGCATTATATCAGGCTTCGCGTCTAAGGAGGGTTGTCAATGCCACAAGCTACCATTGGGGTGATCGGTGGAAGCGGACTGTATCGCATGGAGGGCATGACCGACGTTGAGGAGGTTGCGGTGAAAACACCTTTCGGCGATCCCAGCGATGTAATCACTATTGGCAAAGTTGATGGTGTACCGATGGCTTTTCTGCCGCGCCACGGTCGTGGCCACCGCATCACGCCGACGGAGATACCCGTGCGAGCCAATATCTGGGCATTGAAAAGCCTTGGTGTAGAATGGGTGATTTCGGTCAGTGCCGTTGGTAGTTTGCGCGAACATATTGCACCGCGTGACCTGGTCATCCCCAACCAGCTTTTTGATCGCACGAAGAGCCGTGTGAATACCTTCTATGAGGGCGGTGTCGTTGTGCATTGTACCTTCGCGGAGCCGTTTTGTGCAACGCTCAGCCAGCTCTTGCTCGCATCAGCGCGTGAACTGGGCGATGTCAAGGTGCATGATGGTGGGACATATGTCTGTATGGAAGGGCCGCTCTTTTCCACCAAAGCTGAGTCACTGACCTATCGAAGTTGGGGCATGGACATCATCGGCATGACCGCTTTACCAGAGGCGAAACTGGCTCGCGAAGCCGAGTTATGCTACGCCATGATCGCTTGTGCCACTGATTACGACTGTTGGCACGAGTCCGCGGAGTCGGTCACGGTCGAAATGGTCATCGGGAACCTCAGCGCAAACGTCGCCAATGCACAGCGTATCCTCCGCAGTGTTGCTCACAAAATTCCCTCTGACCGCGCTGCGAATACGTGTGGCTGCTCCACTGCCCTTTCTACCGCCATTATGACCGATCCCAGCAGAATACCATCGGAGGCCAAAGAGAAATATAGCTTGCTAATTGGCAAATATCTCACTTGACAAATCGGGCTTAAAGGAGTAGAATAACGGTGTTCTACTTGAGGCAGCAGGAATGCTCGGAAGGGTTTGCTGCAAGCAAAAAAGTTCGAGTAGAGCAGACCGGTTTTCTTCCGGTCCTGTCGATTGGCGTAATCGGGTCCTGCGCGGCAGATGTCTATGAACCCCGCCAGGTTCGTGAGGAAGCAACGGTAAATGGGCCGCTCTGGGTGTCGTAGGGTCGCCTGATTGCGCTAATCGGCAGGACTGGGCGAAAACCGGTTTTTCCGTACCAGGACGACCCCTGTAGTTGTGCGGTCGCACTGGCAAGCGTCAGGAAGGGTATCCAAGGCGGAGTTATACAATGGCCTCACAATCACTCTACCGCAAATGGCGTTCACAAACCTTCGGCGACCTTGTTGGTCAAGAACCGGTTATTCGCACGCTCAAGAATGCTCTCACCAGTGGAAAATTAGCGCACGCCTATATCTTCACCGGCCCCAGGGGTACCGGCAAAACTACTACCGCTCGCCTTCTCGCCAAAACCATCAACTGTGAGCATCCGGTTAACGGCGAGCCTTGCAATTCGTGCCAACAGTGCCGTGAGATTACGGCTGGCAACTCCTTCAATGTCATCGAGATAGATGCCGCCTCCAATCGTGGTATTGATAGCATTCGCGACTTGCGCGAAAAAGTCATGATGCCACCCTCCACCGGTAAATATAAAGTCTATGTGCTTGACGAAGCGCACATGTTGACCACGGAGGCGTTTAATGCTCTGCTCAAGACGTTAGAGGAACCACCTGCTTACGCGATCTTTGTCATGGCAACAACCGACGTGCATAAAATGCTGCCTACTGTCCTCTCGCGTTGCCAGCGTTTCGATTTCAAGCGTATCACTGCACGGCAAATTGTTGGGCATCTGAACTATGTCGCGGAACAAGAGCATGTGAAAATCGAGCGCAGTGCAGCTGAATTGATTGCGAGAGCCGCCGCCGGTGGTATGCGCGATGCCCTCAGCTTGTTAGACCAGGCTATTGCCTACTCTGGCGACGACATTTCGCTGGCCCAGGTACAGACTATGCTTGGTGTTGCTGATCCGCGTGCTATTCAAAAACTCATCACCCATGTTTCTCAACTTGAGAGTGCTGCTTGCCTGTACCTCATTCATGAACTCTCTGAGGCCGGGGCTGATCTGCGGCAGATAAACGTTCAGGTGGGTGAGTACTGGCGTGCGCTTATGCTTGCCAAGGCGGGAGCCGATATCGTCACTATCCTGGATCGTACCGAAGATGAGGCTCGCGATATTTTGCAAATGGCCCACCTCTTTACACTGGACGAGTTGACGGAATGTGCTCGCATCTTTGCTCAGAATGATCTGCTGCAAAAGAATCAGGGTACACCTCAGCTTGGGCTGGAACTGGCTTTTCTACAGAGCATCGCATTGCATCACCGCGCCCAAACAGGCCAAACTATAGCGGCTTCTTCCGTGACAGTCCAGCCACAACCGATATCCCCGCCACCGCGCCCGGTCGTTTCACCTGCCACATCAACGGTTCAGCGACCACCAATCCCACAAGAGATGCATCAATCTCAGTCTGGGACGCCGATTGCAGCAGCCAGAAATGGTAAGGAACCGATCGACGTCTCTCCTGAACCAGATTATCTCTACTCTTTTCGCGAAGAGGACGAGGAGGTAACTGTACCTACTGCTCAACCATCTGCATCTGTGCGGAAGAACACTCCCAGAGACAGCGAGGATGTTGTTACCTCTTCTGAGCAGGATACTGGTGCTCTTGTATTGACATTGGAGCAGGTACAAGACGCCTGGGAGAATATCAAGAAGCGTATCAAACAGAAAAATAATCAGACCGCGGCTATGCTAAACTATTATACTGTTGTTGGGATTGATGGAGCTGTTGAGCCGTTTTTGGTGGTGATTCGGGCTAGAACCAAAGTATTCTATGAGCACATGCAGCAGAGTGATCGTGTGAAGTATGTGGAATGGGGCTTGGGTATGGAGTTTGGACACAAATTTCGCGTACAACTGCTACTGCCAGAGCAAGCTGTGCCTCCTCCACCGACAAGTCGTTCGGCTAATGTTGCGCCATCGGCTGCGCCACAACAATCCGCCCATCGTGAACGTCCTGCATCACCACAGCAAGCTAAAAATACTCAACCGGAGGCGAAGGCCACTGGAAATGGGGCAAATGGTCATGTGACTGATCCCCCTGTCGAGGTCAATCAGCCACTGTCTATTGTCAAAAAGAACGTTGTGAGAGAAAATACTACTACTGTATCTGCCAGCCCACCTTTTGAGACGATCAAACAGAAGGCTAGTGCTGACCCGGTGGTACAGGAAGTCATACGGACATTTACCGCGAAAATCGTAGATATTCGTCCGAAGTAAGACACTTGGAAGTAAAATATTTGAAGGAAGTAAGGAGTTTATTGGTTCATGAATATGCGTGAAATCCAGAAGATGCAGCAGAAACTCGCGAAGATGCAGGAAGAGTTGGAGGCTAGTCTGTTCACCGGCACTGCTGGTGGCGGAGCAGTGACCATTACTATGAGCGGCAAATACGAAATGACTGCTGTGAAAATTGACCCGGAAGCTTTTAACGCGGAAGACATTGCCGAACTGGAGGTGATGGTGTTGGCCGCTGCCAAAGATGCCTTTAACAAGGCCACCGATGCGCAACAAAAAATGGTCAGCAGTGCCACCGGCGGCATGCGCATTCCTGGATTGATGTAAATAATGAGTAATCTTGCTCCGCCAGTGGCGGCACTGATTGAAGAATTTTCCAAACTACCAGGAATTGGGGTGAAATCCGCGCAACGCCTGACCTTTTTCGTCTTGCGCAGTCCCACCGATCAAGCACGTCGCCTGGCGGAAGCGATCATGCGCGTGAAAGAAAGCATCATCTATTGCTCACGTTGCTTTAATATCACCGAAACCGATCCTTGTCCAACCTGTAGTAATCCGAACCGCGACCAAGAGGTTATCTGCGTAGTAGAGGAACCTCTTGATGTGTTGGCGATAGAGAAGACTGGAACATACAAAGGATTGTACCATGTGCTGCATGGAGCGCTTTCGCCCGTCGAAGGTATATTGCCCAAAGATCTACGTATTGATGAGCTGATACAGCGCGTACGCGGTCATAAGCTCCGCGAAATCATCCTGGCGACGAATCCCAATTTTGAGGGCGAGTACACCGCGAACTACATAAAAGAAGAGCTCGCACCACTGGGTTTACGAGTGACAAGCCTGGCACGCGGTCTACCTATGGGCGGCGATCTGGAGTATGCCGATGAAGGCACACTCAGCCGTGCGCTCGAAGGTCGCCGCGACATGTAAGAATCTGCTTGACATGCTCAAGCATATGTGGTACTCTTGTTCTAGTTTTACGGAATAGGTGTGGAGAGACCTATTTCCGCTTTTTTGGCCCTGCGAAAGAATACTTCAGTGTACCAATCACAAGCTGAGGAAGTGCGGCAACGCGCTACTAATTTTCTGCTATAAAGAAGGAGGAATGCAGGCGTGGTGGAGTGGGATGGCAGCAACCCTGACTGTACTCAACACCCTGTAATCAACAATGCCAATGAGTAAAAAAGAAAGACCTACGTCAGAGCGAAGCAACTCTAACTCTTCTGTACCTGTCGCGCTTGGTGACCGTGAAAAGGCAATAGACCTCGCCTTGCAGCAGATTGAGCGTCGTTTTGGTAAGGGTGCAATCATGAAATTGGGAGATGCCACGCATATTCATGTTGATGTTATTCCCACAGGATCGATTGCGCTAGACCTGGCTTTGGGTGTGGGCGGTATACCACGAGGCCGCATTACCGAGATTTATGGCCCGGAGTCTTCTGGTAAGACTACCCTTTGCCAGCATATTATCGCTAACGCTCAGCGAACCGGCGGCTTCGCGGCCTTTATTGATGCTGAACATGCTCTTGATCGCACGTATGCTGCTCGTTGTGGCGTAGACACCAATAATTTACTGATCTCACAACCGGATACAGGTGAGCAAGCCTTAGAAATCGTGGACTCGCTTGTGCGCAGTAACGCCCTGGACGTGATCGTCATCGACTCGGTGGCAGCTCTTACGCCACGCGCCGAAATTGAAGGCGAAATGGGTGACTCGCATGTTGGCTTGCAGGCTCGTTTGATGAGCCAGGCCATGCGTAAGCTGACGGGTGCTATCAGTAATTCCAATACGGCTATTATCTTCACCAACCAACTACGTGAAAAAGTTGGTGTCATGTTTGGAAATCCAGAGACTACCTCTGGTGGTAAAGCCCTGAAGTTCTACGCTTCGGTGCGCCTGGATATTCGCCGTACCGACTCTATCAAGCAGGGGCAGGATGTGATGGGTAATCGGACTCGCGTCAAAGTGGTGAAGAACAAGGTCGCACCCCCGTTCCGCGTTGCCGAATTTGATATCATGTACAGCGAGGGTATTTCTCGTGAAGGCGGCTTGATCGATCTTGGTTTGGAGATGGGCCTCGTGAAGAAGAGCGGTGCGTGGTTTACCGTGGGCGACATTCGTCTTGGACAAGGACGTGAGAACGCCAAAGAATTCCTGCGCCAGAATAGCGATGTTGCCCTGGCTATTGAAGAGCAGATTCGCGGCAATATTGTCTCGTTCAAAGCTGCTGAAGTTGATGGCATTATTGAAGAGGAAGAAACGCCCGAAGAGGAACTATAAGTATCACTCTTCGTGACCTTCTTCCGGATTCTGCTGGTCAAGGATTTGCGTTAACTTCTGATCCAATTCAGATGTCGGAAGATGAACAAGGGGCTGCTCCTCTTTCGAGAGGAGTGGCTCCAATGTTTTAGGCTTAATAAGTGCAGGTTCCAAAGCTTCGGTCGCTGGTAGTCTATCTCGCCACCATGTCGCTAAGCTCGCGGGATCGACGACGCCAAGTTTCCCGGTATCAGCTTGTTGCATGGCCCACGCCAACGTAACCTCCTCTATTGGTATTTCATAGCCAGCCTTGAAACTCTTCTTCCACCTGAGCTCCATGATCTCGAAATAGGCTTTCATGGGGTCCTGGTCGCTGGTAAGATTGCGCCGTAAGAGTAGAATCGCTGGCAGATGGTAGCGCGTATACCAATCCTGCGCAGCCTCTTCAAGACTGACCCCCCGCTGCTCGTTTTTACTAAGCATCGCCTGGTGGCTCAGCAGCGTATTATAGAAGCGACGAGCATACGTGCGCGGTACGGTAATCCCCAGCAGATCATGGATGCGGTGAATGTACCAGCCCGGAAGTACGGTGGCGAATTGTTGTAACGCATGTCCGCCTATACTTAGTAGTGCGAAGCCTTTTTGGTTCAGTGCTTCCAACATATATTGAACCTGGTAGCGTGTGGTGAAACCGGGTGAGGCGGCAAAATGGGTATGTTCACGACGCAATAGGCGGTATTTCTGTTTTAAATAGCGAAAATCTTTATCATCAATGAGTTCGTCCTCTTCGGGCAATCCACGCGCTTGACGTAGGTCTTCCGCCTGCCACAAAAGCGATTCACGAAAAATTTCAAGGTCTTGTTCGCGCATCTCGTCACTTACTGGAACCGGAAAAAGTTCAGCAGTTTCCGCGTCTGCCATAATCGCCAGGACGCGCCGACCATCAATACGCATTAAGACATTTGCCAACGATGGGTCGCCCCAGTAGATGCCATGTTCGTGCAACTCGATCATTAGAAGGGCAATGGCTGAGAGAAGCGTATGCTTCGTTTTTCGCGTAAATGGTATGCTATTAAGTAATGCTTGGGGAATGACGCGTGGTGCCAGGCGCGTCACTGTGTAACCACGATCCCCACTGACATACTCTGGCACGCCATTTGGCCCATGTTCTTCCAACAGAATGAGTGAGCCTTGTACAACAACACCTCCAACCGGGCTGAGAGCTGGAATGCCACGCCGTTCAATCTCGTGGAGATTCACGATCTCACGTTCAGCCATACGCGGTGTCGTCTCTTTAATGGCATAGCGCAGCCCATGCTGCTCTACAAAGATCACTGGATGACGTGACTCACCACGACGGATCGAAAGCGGTGTGACACCATACTCAATCCATTCTTCCAGACGAAATTGCCATGGCAAATCTGCCAGTCGACGTTGATCGTCCTTGCCCATATGAAACTGTATTGAAGAAGATATTATCATTTGTATGAGGTTCCTTGTACATTGTTGATGCCTGTGGTATATAACAGGGAAGTGTTCATGCTACTTGTAGCATAGCATGGTGGGCTATATGGCGCAAATGTATTGAAATTAAGCACACGATGAGGGAGCAATTATGGGCACCATATCATTTAATTTTTCGGGCGAGGTCGTCCTGATCACTGGCGGTTCACGCGGCTTGGGACTAGAGATTGCTCAGGGATTTGGGGCCGCGGGTGCGACCGTGGTGATCACCGCCCGGCGGGAACAGTGGCTCGCGGAGGCAGAACGCTCATTGAAAGAACAGGGCGTAACCGTCCACTCTATGCTCTGCGATGTGTCAGATGCCTCCTCTGTACAACAAGCGGTTCAACAAGCTCTTGCTGCTTGCGGCAAAATTGATGTATTGGTCAATAACGCTGGCTTGACGTGGGGCGCACCTGCCGAAACAATGCCCTTTGAGCGGTGGAAGCAGGTGCTTGACACGAATATCACCGGTACCTTTCTGATGTCCCAGGCGGTTGGACGGCATATGTTGGAACGCGGCAAGGGCGCGATTGTCAACATTGCCTCGATTGCTGGTCTCGGTGGTGGCCAATTGCAGACGGTAGGTTACAATTCGAGCAAAGCCGCAGTCATCAATCTCACCCGCTCATTGGCAATCGAATGGGCCAGCAGGGGAATACGCGTCAATGCAGTTGCGCCCGCCATGTTCAGGACACGCATGACCGAGGCTATTCTTGACCGCGCCGAAGCCGTTGTTGCTGATGCCATGCCCATGAAACGCATTGGAAAACCAGGCGAACTGGCTCCGACCGTGCTATTTCTGGCTTCCGAAGGGGCGAGCTATATTACGGGACAAGTGGTGCCGATTGATGGAGGGAGGACGGCGGAGTAGAGATGTTCTACTCTCCTTGACAAAAGAAAATAGCTATTGTACTGCGTGAAACGTTGTAACTACTTAGGTGCCCAAGCGACCGGTAAAGGATGACCCTGGAAAACCGCCGTCAGAGCAGAGAGCATGGGATGCCCTTGCTTCTGCATCGTGGAGAGATAACTGCGAATATGGCAAAAAGTG
>JBPCJY010000244.1:0-7198 GCA_051004815.1 Ktedonobacteraceae bacterium | reverse complement strand
AGAAACCCCCCCCCCCGCCTCCCCGGGGTCCCCCGAGAGGGCTCCCTTGGGCCGGCAGGGGCGAAGACGAGAACTTTCTTACAACACAAGGTAATCTTCTTTCTGCCTCAACAACAGCAAAACAAATTGGTACATGGCGAAGAGTTCGAGGGCGAAGGGTAGATAGCCAATGTAGCCGAGCAGGGGCATCTCGAAGATTTTCCAGAATCCGACGTAGGGGATAGTATAGTACCATTTTGGCAGGGCGTAAAAGTTCCACATCTCCCAGAGAAAGCCACAGCATAGTCCCGCCAGGGGTAAGACAAAGAACCGCCAGTCGCCGACGGCGATATGGGCAAGGGCAGATTTGCGCCTGCATAGATTATTGATCGGGTCGAGGATGAGCACGAGGCAGAGCCAGATCAGGCCAAAGAAATAGCGCGGATAGAGCCACGGTAGGATCAGGCAGAGGATGCCCAGCATTTCAACGAGTGCCAGCACCCAGATGGGTAGTTGTGGCCCAGGATTGGAGGCAGGTAGGTGCGGACGCAAGGGTGGAAATGTCGAAAGCAGTTCGGCGGTTTCCATTACCGCAGGTAGTACGGTACTAAAGTTGAGGCTGGCGATCAGAAAATAGGCCAGTGGACTATAGGGTTGGTCGAGGATGTAGTGCCAGTTCTGTACGGGAATATTCAGCGTCTCGAAGGCCCACCAGAAGAGGCTAGAGGCAAGGAATAGCAGAGGGTAGTGCCAACGCGCACGCAGCAGCAGCGATTTACCGCGCCGCCAGACGACCAGCGCATCGATAAAGAGGATATAGCCAAACCAGAGCGGGAAAAAGCTGTAGCGATACAAAAGGTCAATACGTAGCCAGGAACAGGCCCAGGCGGTCAGGCATAAGGCCAGGGCAAGGATACCATAGAGAGGAAAACGACGCATCTGCACTACTTTCTACTCTTTGCGAGATTATACGCTCTATTGGGATGGGATATTTATAGTGTATACAAACTTGCCCACCAAAAGCAAAGATAGGACGTGGTTGATATGCGGGTCATCGACTTGACAAGCTGAGGAAACGTTGCTATGATGGGGAAGCTATCGTGTACACGGAAGAGGAAGCTCTTTTTGTGGTCAAACCCCTCTCATGCTTCAATCAAGCAAAGCGAGGACACCCGCTCCACATATTTGATACATTTCACGAAGCACTGAAACGGCTGTCAGCAGCATGTTGGCGTCAATTTGAGCGGCAAATGAAATGGTATCCAGGCACAGAGGAACTGTACAAGGAAGGCCTCCACCAACGCCTCCTACGTATCCGCCTGAAATTCGTGTGGGGTCGGCAAAGGAGAATTACTGAATTATGTTTGCAGTCATTAAAAGTGGTGGAAGACAATACAAGGTCTCAGTTGGGCAGACGCTGGAGGTCAATCGACTTCCTACCGAAGATGGCGCACAGGTCGCATTTGACGAGGTCTTGCTGATCTCTGACGAGGATCGTGTGCTGGTCGGCACCCCATTGGTAGAGAACGCCGTCGTGCTTGCCACTGCCGTTAAGCAGGGCCGAGGCGAAAAGTTGATTGTCTTTCGGTACAAAGCGAAGAAACGCATTCGCCATCGTAAAGGTCATCGCCAGGAACTCACCATCCTGAGCATCGATGATATTGTGGCTGATGGCAAGAGCCTGATTACTGGCGAGGCTCCTAAAGCCAAAGAGACACCTACGCAGGACGCTCTGGCTGAGCCTGTCTCAAGTAGCGAGACAGACGGTGAGGCCGATGCTGAGCAGAAGCCGACGCGCCGACGCCGTGCAGCACAGGCCGACGATAGTGAAAGCAATACAGAGGAATAAATCATGGCACATAAAAAAGGTGTGGGTAGTTCCCGCAATGGTCGGGATAGCAACCCTCAGATGTTGGGCGTGAAACGCTTTGATGGACAACTGGTTACTGCCGGAAGCATCATCGTGCGCCAGCGCGGCACCAAGATCAAACCCGGCGATCACGTTGGCGTGGGCCGCGACCATACGCTCTTTGCCTTGATCGACGGTTATGTCAAGTTTGGACATGCCTCGCGAGAGAGACGCAAAGTTAGCATTTATACCGAGTTCGCTGGTCGTCCTTCCTTGACGGCAGTTGCTCCGGTAGAGGCAGCGACCGCTCCCGTTGGAGAGGTCTAAGCACGTTTCGTGTATCCTAAAAGACGCTTCCGCTAGATTATGGGGGCGTCTTTTTTTGAGGTATACTGTTGTGGAATGTAGGGATGCAGGGATGTGCCTGTGTGGGTACACGATACTACGAAAGGATTTGCTATGCGAGCAATCATTAGCGTTGCCAACCGCGATGGCCTGCCAGAACTGGCGCGGGAGCTACAAGACCATGGCGTAACTATCTACTCAACCAGTGGGACGCTGCAATCATTGAAAGCGGAACATATTTCGGCAGAGGCCGTCACGACTCTGACCCAATTTCCTGAGATTCTTGACGGACGCGTGAAGACGCTACACCCGGCTATTTTAGGCGGTATTTTAGCTCGTCGCGATAACCCAAAACATGTCGAGGAGTTGCGGGCATATGCGATTGCCCCCATTGACATTGTAGTGGTCAATCTCTATCCTTTCGCGGAGACTATTGCGCACCCTACGACGACGTTGAACGAGGCGCAGGAGCAGATCGATATTGGCGGCGTGACCTTGCTGCGGGCGGCAGCCAAGAATTTTCAGGATGTGATCGTACTGATACGTCCAGAAGATTATGCGCCAGTCATGCAGGAGTGGAGCGAACTGGGCGAAGTGAGTATGGAGACGCGGCGTCGCCTCGCCGCCATTGCTTTTCAGCATACCGCCAGTTATGACACCGCTATTGCCGAGTATCTGCGTATTCCCGCCGTTGATCCTTTCCCCGAAGAATTGACCATCCCTATAAAGCGCATCCAGGCACTGCGCTACGGTGAAAATCCTCATCAACGGGCGGCTTTTTATCGTTGGGCCGATACGTCACCGCTCTCCGCGGCACCTACAGTAGCAGGGGCGGAGGTGCTACACGGCAAAGAACTCTCCTTCAATAATCTGCTCGACCTTGATGTCGCCCTGGCGGCAGTCAGTAGTTTCACCGCGCCAACGGTGGTTATTATCAAGCATACCAATCCTTGCGGACTGGCATGCGGCGATACGCTGGTGGATGCCTATAAAAAAGCCCATAGTGGCGACCCGATCTCTGCCTACGGCGGCATTATTGGCTGCAACCGCCGCGTAGACACAAGCACGGCGCAGGAGATCAGCCAACTCTTCTACGAAGCCGTTATTGCCCCCGGCTACACGTCCGAAGCACTGGAGATATTGCGCCAGAAAAAGAACTTGCGGCTCCTGGCCACACATTGCCCGATCGAGCCGAAGGGCATCAATACGCAGTCTCTGCTAACTGGCCATCCCGATGTGAGGAGTGTCAGTGGTGGTCTGCTGTTGCAGTCGCCGGATGCCGTGGGCGAGCGAGAAACCGAGTACTCGGTGGTCACGGAACGCGACCCAACGCTCGAAGAGGTCACGGACCTGATGTTCGCGTGGAAGGTTGTGCGCCATGTCAAATCCAACGCTATCGTGCTGGCGCATAAATTGACCCTGGTCGGTGTGGGTGCGGGCCAGATGAACCGCGTCGCCAGTGTACAACTGGCGGTGGAGAAGGCTGCTGAACGAGCACGCGGAGCAGTGTTGGCATCGGATGCCTATTTCCCCTTTGCCGATGGTGTGGAGGCGGCGGTCAAGGCCGGTGTTACCGCAATCATTCAACCAGGCGGTTCCATACGTGACGACGAGTCTATCCGTATGGCCAATCGCTACGCGGTCGCGATGATCTGCACCGGTAGACGGCATTTCCGCCACTAAGCCAATCGCTCAAGAAACCCAAAGACAGCAAAAAATGGGCGCGTACCTGCGCCCATTCATTGTTTTGGTTTGTGCAGGTCAGGCAATTTCGTCCGCGAAGAAGTGTACCCACAACACAACGATCCCCAGGCCGCCAATCAGTGCAAAGAAGCCTACGGCCCCACCCGGCCAGGTCGTCGCGACAGTCGCCGTGGCATTGGCGGGCGGATTGAACGGGTAAAAAAGAATCAAAGAGATCCAGGCAATAGTCAGGTCGGTGGTCAAGCTCAGCTTGGTTGTGTCAGGGCTGGGACGATTGTAGACATGATAGAGCACGATGATGAGCAAGCCAATCAGTATCGCGGTAAGCTGTAAGGAAACAAGAACGCCGCCGCCAAAATCAATGGCGAGTGTTGGTTTGATAAATAAGAAACAGAATATCCAAAGAAGGGTGAGAATAGCACCGCCGAGTATCGTTCCGAAGCGCACAGATTTATTCACGACACAATGCTCCTTTCGAGGAGTTCCAGTAGTTTTTGGGAACAACCTTCGCGGCTGTTCAAAGATTGTCTCTGTCAGTATTGTAGTCCCTTGGCTCAAATAAATCAACTATTCTTTTGGCGAAAGGAGAGAGGATGGGAGTGGCGTAGGGACAAGGGGCGGAAATCCTGTCTGGGGGACAGGTATCGGCGGTCGATGGGGGGCCTTGTGCTTGTCCTCGTCGGGGTCTCTGCATCTTCGCCAGGACAGGCACAAGGCCCAATACCTTTCAAAGAAGACATGGTGCCAGTCAACCGAAGCGATTTCAGGAGTGTCATCCTTCGCTCTCGCTCAGGATGACACCGCGAGAGAGCCTCTTCTTTGAAAGGTATTGGGCACAAGGCCCCCACTCATCTCCACATCCGCTCCCCGTCCCTACGGAGTGTAATATGCGCGTGCGAAGCGAGCGGCCCAGAGGGCATTGTTGATGAGCAAGGCTTTGTTGGCTGCTACACTTTCGCCTATGGTGACTTTGGCGACGTGGGAGAGCAGAAAGGGGGTGGTGGCCGCGCCACGAATCCCTTGCTGGCGAGCCAGTTGCAACGCCTCCTCGGTTGCCGCCTCCAAGGGGCCGGGGTTCATGGAGTGCTGTGCAGGGATGGGACAGCCCACTATTAAGCCGTGCAGACCGCACTCCCACTGTACGCGAGCTGTCGCGGCAACAGTCTCAACGTGATCTGCGCGATGTACTAAGCGGCGTCCGCTATGCCGGACATAGAAGGCGGGGAACTCGTCTGTCTGCCAGCCAATGACAGGTACACCTTGCGTCTCCAAATATTCCAGCGTCAAATCCAGATCGAGAATGGATTTTGCCCCGGCGCAGACGACGAGGACAGGTGTGCGGCTCAACTCAGTAAGGTCGGCGGAGATATCCATGCTGCTCTCGGCCCCGCGATGGACGCCACCGATGCCGCCAGTGGCAAAGAAACGAATGCCAGCCATTGTGGCACAGAGCATCGTACCAGCCACTGTAGTCGCGCCCAGCATACCCGTAGCCAGCGTGAAGGCCAGATCGCGCCTGCTCACTTTCTGCACCTGCTGTGCGGTACCAAGGCGCGTAATCTCGTCAAGGGTCAAACCAATGGCGATTTTGCCATCGTGGATACCTATGGTCGCGGGTATGGCTCCTTCGGCGCGGATGGTCGCTTCCATGGCCTGGGCTACCTCGACATTGGCTGGATAGGGTAGGCCATGGGCGATGACCGTCGATTCAAGGGCAACGACCGGACGTTGTTCGTGTAATGCGCTCTGAACCTCTTCAGAGAGCACAAGGTAGGATGAAGGTTGCTGCATTGTTCTTCTGTTCTTTCTCTCCCGAACTTTTTATAGAGTGTATGACAGAAAACATAGCACTAGCAAGTGGGTAGAAACAGCCTAATAATTTGCACCTTGCGTGAGCGCATGATATAGTACGCTTTGGGTTCTGTCATAAGCTGGGGCGTTCAGCCACGGAGAGTGCTCGTGTAAAACCAGCATTTTGTGGTAAGCGGTACGCTAGTAGTGTAAGCTGGCAAATGGCTCGTATGAATAGTATGAGCTATAGGCAAATGTAGCTGTTGTTGTCTTTTATCGCAAACAAAAATCAGGAGATACAGATGAAACTTGCAAGAAATTTAGTGACCACCGGACTGGTGGTTGGTGGTGTGCTGGGCACGCTCACCGTTGTCAATAAACTCACGGAGTCGATGGCGGGCGAACTGAACACCGTATTGACCGGTGAAGAGCGTCGCTACCCGTGGAAATATGGCGATATGTTCTATGAAGTCAAGGGAGCGCGGGACGCGAAACCTTTGCTGCTCATCCACGGTTTTGGCCCCGGTGCCTCTTCGCACGAGTGGCGCAAGAATATTGATGTGCTCGCCACCCAGTTCCGCGTCTACGTGGTAGACCTGCTGGGCTTTGGCCTCTCGGATCGCCCAGCCATTGATTATACCGCCGAGACCTATACTGACCTGATCAGCGACTTCATTAAAGAGGTCATTAACAAACCGACAATCGTGGTCGCCCATGGCGCAGCCTGTGCTTATGTCATTTCTGATGCCTATCGCCACCCAAAGCTCTATGACCGCCTGGTGTTGGTAACGCCTCCGGCAACGATGTTACAAGAGAACAGCACAGGGCCTCTGAACAATGGGCTAAAACTTGCCCTCCGCACACCCATTCTCGGTGAATTTATTTACAATATGCTGACGTCACGGTCTGCTATTCGTGGCTACCTTGATAAGCAGGGCTACCACAATCCCAGCCTGATTACAGACGACCTGGTCGAGTACATCTTCACCAGTGCGCACCAGCCCAATAGCCGCTTTGCCATGGCCTCGTTCCTCAGCAACTCCCTGACGATGGATGTACACGAGGCATTGGCCCGCTTACAGATGCCGGTCGTAGTGGTGTGGGGACGCGAAGGTGCGACGGAATTCTCCGAGGCTATAGAGGCCATCAAACGCGTCAATAGCCGCATCGATGTGCGCACGCTCGACAAGTGCAGCTACCAACCCCAGGATGAGCAAGCCAACAATTTCAACACGCTGATCCGTGAGTTCGCGGGAGCAGTCGTTAAGCAGTAGCTCCATCAGGGTATCCGTAAAGGGGCAATCCATTTCACTTTAGCCAGACCCCTTACCCCAGGGTACCCGCGAGGGGTCTTGCACGGGGAGGTTTCTTGGCAACGCGCTTGCCTTGTCATTCTGAGCGCAGCGCTTGTCATTCTGAGCGCAGCCCTTGTCATTCTGAGCGCAGCCCTTGTCATTCTGAGCGCAGCCCTTGTCATTCTGAGCGCAGCCCTTGTCATTCTGAGCGCAGCCCTTGTCATTCTGAGCGCAG
>JBPCJY010000243.1:0-3386 GCA_051004815.1 Ktedonobacteraceae bacterium | reverse complement strand
GGTTCTGATCAGGGCAATATCAAGCTCTTCCAGATGGCCGTCGCCATTTCGGGCTTCCGAGCGAACAGTGGCGCATGGGGAGCCTTGAATAGACAACAACAGAAGTTTACGGCGTTCAATCTTGATTCGTATGTACGCGGCGACTTGGACATGGCGCTTATGCCCAGGCCACTGCTCGTGCCCACGCGCTACGAGATTGGTGTTGAGAACGAACAAATGTGGCGCGGTGTGGCATTCGGTGCGCAAGCAGGCGTCCCCGCGGAGTTTGTGCTCCAGGTGGCTGGCTGGACGGATGACAAGATTGCGGGACTGAAAGTGGCGCAAGCTGCGAGCGTGCAGCAACAGAAAGTGCTGAACCAAACGGACACGATTCCAGCACAAGGACAGTAGATTGGAGGCGCGTGTGGGTATGCGTGGATTGTGACAGTGGTGACACTGAGTATTGTTCAGGTAAGGAATATAAGAAAGGAGTTTCCTAGACATGCTACATGTCATTATCTTGTTATTGTTAGCAGTTGGCGGAGGTCGCCCAAATCCAGGCACACCGAAGGATAAACGACTCGCGGCCAATAAGCCCAAAGTCGCAACGGCGAAACCAGCAACGCCAAAGAAAGTAGGGAAATAGCGATGGAAGCAGAACCGCGTAAAATCATTTCCTACACGCCTGGCTTCACCTGGATTGTGTTTCGTCGCTCGTATCGGCAGATCGCGTGTGAGCATCCGGATATTACGCAGATGGTGCTCAACTATTTGATATGGAAGGCAACGCACGCGTGATTATACCTGACGCTAAACTGAGCATCAAACGTCTATCGCTCAGCGATATCGTTGTTGTTGAATACCAGGAGCGTTACTCTGCACGCCTCTCCCACTATATCTCTCTCTTGCAACAACATCCAGGAGAGTATGCAGGCCTGCTCGCAGTGGCTCCATCGAAGACACATCCTGGCATGTATACGCTACTCGACGGGCATCATCGCTTTGTGGCGTCTATTATGACCGGGCGACGTGACGCACTGTGCGTCGTGATTGAGGCATGATGGAAGTGGAAAACAAAGGAACCTGGCTCTATCCAACTGCGCAGGAACTGGCACATAAAACCATCAGGATTGAGAACACAGGGCTGCAACCTATCTTTTTCACGGTGGTGAGTGACGCGGAAACAGGACAATGTATCGGCAACATTACGCGTATCCAGATTGATACGAATGCGGACTCGACTGGCGGGATGCATATCACGGCTAAAGTCACCTTAACCGATAGGTCACAGTCACAGATGCAGCGTAGATTTGTGGAAGAGGAAATCACCTTAGAGAATCCATTGCTGAAGATTGACGCGGAAGTTACGGAAATCGAGATGCGTTGGAGAACGGATGAATAATGCAGTTGCCAACCGACCCGCAACCGCCAAAGAAGATGCGACCCCTCGGTAAAGCACTCGATTGGACTGAGGCCGATATCACGGAACTGTCGCAAATCACCGGACACGATAAGCAAGCGGCACAAGCGTTGTGGGCGAATGAAGCGCCTGCACGGTTCAAGTCACTCCTGATGACACAAGAGACGAAGGAAGGCAAGTGAGTACACCTGACCTCTCGCAGTTTGGCTACAATCGTGCAGCACGTCGCTATGTCGATCTTGCCACCGGACGCTTTGTCTCCGCTAACGATGTCCGTGCCGCCGTGGATACCGTCATCGATGCAACCACCGTGGATATACGCAATCTCGCGGGACAGTTAGTGGATGGCAAGCTCACGGTAGCGTCGTGGCAGACGCAGATGGCGGCACAACTCAAAGCGTTGTATGTGGCGTGTGGCGTTGCTGCTGGCGGTGGCTTTGCCCAGATGGATAGCGCAAGTTACGGCTATCTTGGCTTGCGCGTCAAGCCTCAGTATCAATATCTACGCAACTTCGCGGCCCAGATCGCGAACGGACAACAGCCGCCAGATGGCACATTGATAGCGCGAGCGGCTTTGTATGCTCAGGCGGCGCGTGGGATATTTGAAGCGATGGCGGGCCATCTTGCACAAGAGGCGGGCTGTACGCAAGAGAAATCGAATTTAGGGATAGCCGATTCCTGTGCATTGTGTATCCGGGAAGCGGCAAAAAGCTGGAGCGCAATCGGGAGTCTTCTTCCCGTAGGGCAGCGGACATGCTTATCGAATTGTAGATGTACCTTTTCTTATAAGTAACCAACCTGACACATATTGACATCGTAATGAAAGGACGTTATAATGGCTACCAATAACCCATCAACAACTGAACCGGAAGGGCAGACGCCCAACGGTGCAGACCCCCAAGGGCAGACGCCCAACCCGCAAAGCCAGACGGCAAGCGGAACGCAACAAAAAACTTCTATTGACACCTTGCCTGTTGACATTCAGGAGTACATCGCACGACTGCGCATGGAAGCTGAGGAAGCCAACAAAAAGACCAAAGCCGAAGCCAAAGCGAAACAAGTTGCTGAAGAGGCCCGCTTAGCAGAACAAGGGCAATTCAAAGAGCTTGCCGCCAAGCATGAAGCCCGCGCCCAAAAACTTGAACCCGTTGCTGCGAGTTACGCTGCCTTGGCTGAAATGCTGAGTAAGCAAATCACCGCTGAAATGAAGGATTGGCCAGCGGAGGTGAAAGCCCTGTATCCTGGCGACACGGCACCAATTGAACAGCGTCTTGAATGGCTAGAGAAGTCGCGCTCGCTCATTGGCATGTTGCAGCAACAGGCACGCGGCACGCTTCCCGGCAATCGCCCCAATCCGCCACAAGCGGGACCTGGTGCGACGAAGCAATCCGTAGACGCAGCGAATCGGCAAGCTCTGTTAAGCCGTCGTAACTACGGCATCTAACACCCATTGAACATCGTTCCCTTTTGACCGCTCTTTACAAGCGGGAAAGGACTGACCGTGGCTGAGATTGCAAAATCCGGCGTTCCTTCCCTGTCCTCGATAGGGTTGGACCCCGGTACCCAGAAACTCCCCCCGCTCTATACCGGAGAAGCCATTGCCGCCGGGGATGCCTGCTACATCAAAAATGATGGCACCATCTGGCGTTCCACTGGAGCCGCCGTGGCTGCCGCCGCCAAAGTGCGCGGCTTTGCCCCCACTAAAGCCAACGTCGGCGAAGTTCTCACTCTCGTCAAAGAGATATGGTTTGCTTACGGCGCGGCCCTTACCCCTGGTGCTGATTACTACCTCAGTGGCACCGTGGTCGGTGGCATTGCGGATGCAGCGTCTACTGGTGGCACCGCCCCTATTGGCTACGCGATCGATGCAACCCGCGTCTACGTCACCCAGAGCCGGTATTAGGCAGGTAGGAGAAACATAACTGATGGCTTACGGGACATTAACAACCCTTGATACCCTTGCCACTCTGCGTGCCCTCTCTGGCAA
>JBPCJY010000242.1:0-11470 GCA_051004815.1 Ktedonobacteraceae bacterium | reverse complement strand
GGGCGGGGGGACTTTTGGGTTGGGCCGCCGCGAAGCGCTTTGTTTGGGGCCCGCACCCGTCTTTTACTCCCCGCTCAGCATGACAGGCGAAACCGGCGCGCTTCAAAAAACCTCCCAGTGAAAGACTCACGGGGGTCGGCTGGTGTTTTCTGCTCAATGCCCTCTCCTACCTTGTTGTTCTCGCGTGGCTCCTCGCGGGACCGGAGGCATCCCCTCGTCTTGCTCACAGCAGCCATGAGCCTGCTCTCAAGGTGAGCAACGCTGGATGGAACACGGTATCTGTACGTACCCTGCTTGTGCTTGTGGCCGTGGTGAGCCTGCTGGGACGTTCCTATCCGACGGTGTTACCCATTCTCGTGAGTAGAACCTGGGGCGGTGGAGCACGCACTTTTGGAACGCTGGCCACCCTTCCTGGGGTAGGAGCGGCCCTGGCCGCCGTGTTCGTGGTCTGGGTTCTGGGACGGCGAGAGCGAAAGCCACCCTGGTGGCTGGGAGGCACGCTGCTCGGCGTCGCATTCGTCTGTTTGGGTATGGCGAGCAGTCTTGTTGTGGCGGGTCTCGCGCTCCTGGCAACTGGATGGATTGCCACGGGAACGATGACCCTGCTGAACGCACGGTTACAAGAGTTGACCCCCAATGAGGTGCGTGGTCGCGTGATGAGCCTCTACACCTGGCTTGCCGCGGGCATGCCCGCTTTGGGTGGCTGGCTGCTGGGAACACTGATAGGAGTCTTTCCTGTGCAGGTGGTTCTTGTTACCAGTGGCATCACGCTCGTCGGGGTGACGCTTGTCGTGAGCCTGCGACCCCACATAGACCGACATCGGTGATGCTTCGCAGGCAGTTTGTGCCCAAGAAAGCGATGTGTCATGAATGAATACAAATCACACTCATTCGTTTCCTTGTTTGGGGTCTCTGCATTTTCCATGTATATTTTTGTCATAAGGACCCCCTTTTCGCCTGCTGGTCAGCAACGAATGCATTCACTTTATTTAACATGTTCCTTGACATATTCCTCTCCAAAATGGTAGATTGTACCCATACCCCTGCCTGGTGGGTATGGGTACAATTGCATCAGAAAGAAGCATCGCAAAAGTACTCTTTTTCAAAATATGTGTTTTGGATGAGCAGTTGGAGAGTTGGCCTTCCTTATTTATGCTATGATAGGGGCAATTTGGGTACACACAGGAGTTGACGTATGAAATCCCGTTCGATGTTAAGTATAATTGCTTTACTGGGCATGATAGTACTCGTGCTGACTGCTTGTGGCGGCGCGTCTTCCAGCAAGACAAATCAGGTCAATGTGTCGTTGTCGGACTTTAAGGTACAATCTTCGCAGACCATGTTTGTTCCAGGTCAAACGTACCATTTCGTTGTCACCAATGATGGACATACCAATCATGAGTTTATGGTGATGCCGCCCATGACCACTGGTATGAATTCTATGGAGCAGATGGATAAAATGGCGCTGTATCATATCAGTTCAGACCAGTTACCGCCAGGGGCATCGAAGAGCTTCGACTACTCGTTTCCTTCGTCTGCTACCCAGCAATCTTTAGAGTTCTCTTGCCATCTCCCAGGACATTATGAGGCAGGGATGCATCTTCCGATAACCCTGCACTCGTAATTGAGTGTGGACAGGTTGGGAAGGGAGCACCCTTTGAGAACTCTGGTCGAACACCAACGGCTGAATATGCCCGGAGGAGCGTGCAATGGACAGCAGCATCCACGCGACCTATGCTATAGCCGGAGCTATGCTTGTGGTTGCTCTATTACTCGGCTGTTTTGCGCTGGTCGCGGGTCGTATGCTCGGCCCTACCAGGCGTCCTGCCGAACAGAATCCGCCGCCCGAACATGGAGGGCGCACCGGTCATAAAACCTGGGTACAGTTCCGCCTGCGCTATGCCGTGGTGGCCCTGCTCTTTGTGGCCTTCGATATGGAGATGGTCTTTATGTTTCCCTGGGCCGTCGTCTTCAAGCGCGTCGGCCTGATCGCTTTCTTTGACATGTTTGTCTTTGTCGCTATTTTAACGTCTGCCATCTTTTTTGCGTGGAAAGAGGGGGCCTTTGATTGGGAGGAGTAACGTGACGACACAGACGCGCTCCAGCATATTATCTCGGCGTAAACATTCTTTGCGCCACTATTTTGCCATAGACGGTGGATCTGGGGCGCATCTTTTAGCTGCCCTGGGCGGATATAGCCCATACCTCCGCCCGGTCGCGTCACCGCGTCATGCCGATTTGCTCATCATTGTTGCCCCCATCAGTCAAAAACTTGTTCCAGCGATCGTCGCAATCGCCCAAGCCCTGCCCCAGCCCGCACACGTTCTGCTCATTCATGAACCAGCAGGAGTACTTGCCGATTTACCGGAGGTGACTATCGCCGACAGCGAAACGCTTTTTAGAGGTATGCGCTCGATTACTGCATCGTCAGCCGAAGATGTGCTGCACGCGATTGCTGATCCTGCACCCTGGGCGGAACTTGCGGTAAAAGATAGCACCGTACAGGATGCCCAGACCATTCAACTGCCATCCAAACAAGAGCAAGAGATGGCGACCGAACTCGAAGTGCTGAGCCTCGGTCCGATCCAACTATTCACCGCCGGGCCATTACGTATCTTCCTTATCTGTGATGGCGAACAGGTGCTTTCCGCCCAGGTGGAGATCGGTTATGCCCAGCGAGGGATTGGCAGGGCAATGGCACAGGCAGATTGGCAACAGTCCCTCAATCTTGCTCGTTGCTTTGATCCACTCGCCCCTATAGCGTGCCAACTGGCCTACGTGCGAGCGATCGAACAGATACAAGGTTGGCAACCATCAACCCCCATGGTTGTATTGCGCGAGGCGGCCCTGGCTCTTGAGCGAGCGCGTAATCAACTCTGGTGGCTCGTACGTTTTATGGATCTGCTGGCAGATGTGCAACTGCGTGACCGTGCCTATCAACTGGCGACCTCGTTTGAGGCCTCTCTGCTACAGCTCTGGCAACAGCGACCTGCGACGTGGATACTGCCACAATGGCAAGGCAAGATTGAGTGCTATGAGCCAGCGATTACACAACTGAAACCATTGGCGGATGCCGTTGAAGCATTGGGTACATCTATTGAGCGCAATCGCTGGCTTATGTTGCGCACCCGAAATATTGGTGTGCTGGCTGCGCCACGTCTCAAGGAACGGGGGGTGAATGGAGCGGTATTGCAAGGCAGTACA
The DNA here is from genome assembly GCA_051004815.1 of Ktedonobacteraceae bacterium. Taxonomy (GTDB): domain Bacteria; phylum Chloroflexota; class Ktedonobacteria; order Ktedonobacterales; family Ktedonobacteraceae; genus JBBQXY01. The sequence continues at coordinate 8,266 of JBPCJY010000242.1, read as the reverse complement.
CAGGGAGCAGGTGACGTACAGAGCAGGTTGGTCGCCCGTTTGCTGGATACCGTGTCAGATATACGTGCAGCGGCTGCTATACTCGCTGCTAGAGCTTCTCTTGTCGCCCGCCCTACAGATTGGACTGTTCCAGCCGGAGAGGCACATGTGAAGATCGGAGGGCCACGGGGGCTGATTGGTTTGTACATGGGAAGTGATGGCGGCGAAAAACCTACCTCTATCGAGTGGCAATCTCCTTCGGCATCGTTCTTGCCACATCTTCCTGAAATGCTGGCCGGTCAAAAACTTGCCGATGCGGAGATCATCCTTGCCAGTCTTGATCTTGCCATGGCGGAGGCGGATGGATGAATACCATACTTACCGTGCTGCTCGTACTGCTGGGATTGTGCATTGGCACGTATTGTATCGCCGTCCTCCAACAACTGGTGCTACTAGGCCCGCGACGGGTTGGTGCAGCCTTTGTCTTGCCGATTTCTCATACCTTGCTGCTGCTCCGGCAGGAAAACATGCTGCCACGGAAGGCGGATTATTTTCTTTTTCGTTCGGCTCCATTCATCGCCTTAGCGGTTGTCGCCATGATCGCCCTGGTGATGCCGCTTGCGCCGAACCTGATTGGCTTCAATCCGTCCATTGGCCTATTCTACTTTATCGTGCTGCTCAGTCCCTTTGTGGTTGCCATGATGAACGCTGGTTGGAGTCAGAACTCGAAAGAAGGGGTCTTTAGCACGTTGCGGGCGGCAGTCCACCTGATTAGTTACGAAGTACCCATCGGCTTTGCCGCGATTGGGCCGGTCATGGCTGCACAGTCGTTGTCGACACAACACATTGTGCAGTCGCAGGCAGGGCTCTGGTATGTCGTTTGGCAACCGTTGGGTTTGGTGATTTATCTGCTGTCTTCCTTGTTCGCGACGTTCCGCCATCCCTTTGACAGCCCGATGGGCGGTAGCGAGCTGGAGGGCGGCGTCTTCGCGGAATATTCCGGCGCACGCCTGTTGCTCTGCAAATTTGCGCTTGATGCCATGTTTCTGCTGCTGACGGGTATGGGCGTGCTGCTCTTCTTCGGCGGTTGGCAAGGGCCGCTTTTGCCTCCGACGCTCTGGTTTATCCTCAAGACATTGGCCCTCGCTGCCATCGTATTGTGGATAGGACGCTTTCTACCGAGGTTGCGGCATGACCAGATGCTGACACTGAGTTGGAAAATGCTGCTGCCGGCCTCGTTGCTGAATATCACCCTGGTTGGTATTCTGACGCTCATCATACCGGGAGGGAATTGATGAACGGTTTGATTGAATGGGTCATTTTTATCGCGCTCTCCGCAGTTGTTCTCATCATGGCGGCAAGCATGATCCTCACCATGAGCATGTATCGTGCGGGGCTGGCCCTGATGGCAAGCTTTGTCGCTCTGGCTGGTCTGTTTATTCTCCTGGATGCCGATTTGATCGCCGCTATCCAGATCATGATGAACGTGGGTGGTATGCTGGTCATGGTCCTCTTTATGGTCATGATGATGATGGACCCCGGTGGCGAAATGATGTGGGGCATGAAGCGCGATATGCATATGCCTGGCCCAGGTGCCTTCTCTATGCACATGCCCCGTGGCAAGCCGCCAGCGGACGAACCCGCCGCGAAAAAATCAGCACAACCAACCGATTGGACGTGCCCGATGCATCCAGAGGTCAGCTCGCCCAATCCAAGCGCCTGTCCGAAGTGCGGCATGACGCTCATTCCTCGGGCAGAAACTGATGATAGACAGGATGCCCAGGACAGTACGGCACAAGCGAGCATGCATACCTGCCCTATACATCCTGAGGTACGAGAGCATGCACCTGGAAATTGTCCAAAATGCGGCATGACGCTGCTTCCAGTGAATGATACCGCTGCTGCTAATGGGCAACAAGGTATGGAGATGGAAGCTATGCCTGCTGATGCTATGGCTATACCGCACGCTATGATGCAGATGGATGGCGAGAGCGATCACGCTCTGCCGATGGAGATGCACAGCGATGGTATGGGCACTATGGACACGAACATGTCAGGCCATGATTTGAGCACATCTAGCAGTGAGATGGACATGTCAAGCGGAGATATGAATATGTCGGGCATGACGCCGCGGCAAAACTACCAGATGATGGTGGATATGGCGATGTCTACCGCGCAACTCCCGTGGGCGATTGCTCTGGGTATCGCTTCCGCCTTGTTGTTAGTGGTGTTGATTGTGCAAACATCCTGGCCTGTTGTGCAAGGTGGCCCAACCCAGGATGCGACGACTGCCGTGGGTGAATTGCTGCTCTCGCGTTACATGATTGCTTTCGAGGGCGCGGCCTTTCTCATTCTCGCAGGGATCGCGGGTGCCGTGCTTTTCGCAAAACGCGAACGTAGCACTACAACGCAACAGGGAGAACAGAAAGAGCGACAGAATACGGTTGAGACGAATGCTCCTGAGAAAACTGAGGCTGAGAAGCAGATCTATACCTGTCCCATGCATCCTGAGGTACGTCAAACGCAACCAGGAAATTGCCCCGGGTGCGGTATGAACTTGATACTGGTCGAAGATACGGTTGTCTCAAGGAGTCAGCACGAGCAAGGAGGTGCTTCATGAGCGGGCCGGGCTTGGTACCCTATCTCATTGTTGGTGCATTGCTCTTCGGCATCGGTGTCGCCGGTGTCCTGTCGCAGCGCAATGCGCTTATGGTTTTGATGAGCATTGAGATTATCCTCAATGCCTGCATACTCACATTGGTAGCTTTCTGGCGTTTTGTGAAGCCAGACAACTACGACGCACAGGTCTTTGTGATTATCATTTTCACGATTGCCGCGGTCGAGATGGCGGCTGGGCTGGGTTTGGTTCTGCTCGTGTTTCGCCAGCGCGGTAACGCGAATGTGGACGCGGTAAAGGATTTGAAGCTGTGAGCGGGACATCTTTCTTCTGGTTAGCACCCCTACTGCCTCTTGCCATCTTCGCGCTGCTGGCAATGGGCTTATCGCGCTACGGGCGATTGGCAGCAGGACTTGCGGTTGCCGCGATGGCTGGAGCAGCTATCGTCTCAATCGCTGGTCTCATTGCTGTTACGCAAGGCAAACGCGTGCTCGTTTCGATGCCATGGCTCTCTGTCGGTGGCCGTCAACTGACGCTCGCGCTCTGGCTCGATCCGCTCAGTGCCCTGATGGCGACGCTGGTCTCCATCGTTGGACTCATCGTTTTCATCTACGCTGTGACGTATATGGCAGAGGATGCGCGGCGTGGTCGCTTTTTCGCCGAGTTCAGCTTGTTCACCGCCTCTATGTTGACGTTGGTGCTTGCCTCTGATCTCATCACGCTCTTTATCGCCTGGGAACTGGTTGGTCTCTGCTCCTATTTACTCATCGGCTTCTGGTTCGAGCGCACAGGCGCACCTGCTGCCGCTTCAAAGGCCTTCTTCCTCACCCGTTTCGCCGACCTGTTCTTCTTTGCCGGTGTCCTCCTGCTCATTGGCATTGTCGGCAATGGGCAAATCGCCAGTATCCTTGCAGCCGCCACCGATGGACACATTGCTCCTGGTCTCCTACTGGCAATCGCACTGCTCCTCTTTGCGGGTGCGTCTGGCAAATCCGCCCAATTTCCGTGGCAGGGATGGTTACCGGATGCCATGCTTGGGCCTACTCCTGTTTCGGCCCTGTTGCACTCAGCAACCATGGTCGCGGCCGGAGTGTTTCTGGTGGCGCGACTGTATCCGCTCTTTGCAGCGGCTGGCCCTGCCCTCCATGTTGTCGCGTGGGTAGGGGTGATTACCGCGCTGCTAGGTGGCGCGGCTGCTCTGGTGGAGGCCGATATCAAGCGCACTCTGGCCTACTCGACAATGAGCCAGATCGGGTTAATGTTCGTTGGTTTAGGCTCAGGCAGTCTGCTGGCAGGGGTGTTGTTATTGGTCGCGCAGGCATTCTATAAAGCGACCCTGTTCCTTGGTGCGGGTGCTGTCGATCGGGCGGTCGATGGTACTGCCTACGCACGCATGGGGGGGCTGGCACGCCGAATGCCGTTGACCGCCATCGCTTTTGGCATCAGTGCCGCCGCGCTCGCAGGGTTGCCCGTCACGCTTGCGCTGCCCCCCAAAGACCCGGTCCTGGCCGCGGCGGCGCAGAGTAATGGCTTGCTCTTTGTCGTCACACTGCTCGCGAGTTTACTCACGGCCTTATACAGTGCGCGTCTCTTTGGCGTGGCGTTTCTCGGTGTGCCATCTGAACCAGCCGACCATGCACACGAGGCACGAAAAGGGTTGTTGATTCCTTTGCTCATCATGGCACTACTGATACCGCTAGTGCTGCTCGCCAATGCCGCCATTTTGGGACAACCACTTGCCCGGCTGCTCGGAGTAGCTGCACCAGATGTTCCAACCGCAACAATCATCACGCTGAGTATCGCCGTGCTCGGAGTAGCCTTTGGATTATATGCACGACATATGTGGCCGACGCTCGTCGAATGGCCTGTATTGAAACCTGTTATGCTCTTGTTCAGCAGTGAATTTGGCCTCAAGTTACTCTACTCCCTGTTGGCACGAGGCGGGGTCTGGTTGGTACAAAGAATAGCCATCTTTGACCATGTCGTCTTTGATGGCTTTGCGGGACTCATAACACATGCGACGCTTGCGCTTGTGCGAGCGAGCGGGCGTTTCGATGTGCGCCGCATTGATGAGACAATAGACGATATGGGGCAAGGTATTCTTGCGCTGGGCCAACGAGTGAGGGCTTTTCAGACGGGCCGTATTGAGAATTACCTGCTCGTGGTTTTTCTGTGGGGCCTGGGTGTGATAGCGGTAGCTGTGGTGGCTACTTTCGTGCGCTAAGAGGTGACGTGTCATGCTTTCAATTATCATATTTCTGCCCCTCGTGGGCGTTCTCGCACTGTATCTGCTTCCCAATGCCGCTCTATGGCGCTGGATCGCTGTGATTACCAGTGCGGCTGTGCTGATCGTAGGTATCGTCATGGCCGTGCGCTTTAACTGGAGCTCCGGTGCGCTCCAGTTCGAGGAGTATATCCCATGGATACCCTCGCTCGGAGCAAGCTATCATCTTGGCATTGACGGATTATCGTTTCCACTCATACTGCTCACCACTCTCCTGACATTCCTGGCCTTGCTGTATGCCTGGAGGCAAGAGAGGGACGCGCGAGAATATTTTGCGCTGTACCTCGTGATGGAAGCCGGTTTGCTCGGTTTCTTTAGCACGATGGATTTGCTGCTCTTCTACTTCTTTTTTGAGGTCGCCCTGGTGCCGATGTACTTTATCATCGGGCTATGGGGCCACGAGCGACGCGTTGAGTCGGCACTGAAATACTTCCTCTATACCCGTGTTGGGAGCCTGGCAGTGCTGCTCTCCATTCTCGCGCTCTATTTGGGCACGAATCCGCATACGTTCGACTTACCAACGATTATTGCGGCCCATCCGTTTGCGGGGACAAGCATGGGGGCCTTTCTGGTATTACTGGGATTCCTCATCGGCTTTGGGATCAAGTTGCCGGTTATCCCCTTGCATTCCTGGCTTCCTGATGCCCATACGAGCGCGCCAACAGAAGGAAGCGTCGTCCTGGCTGGCCTGCTCTTGAAGCTTGGCGGCTATGGCCTGCTGCGTTTGGCCCTCCCCACGGTCCCTGATGCCTTCAGTGCCTGGGCCGTGCCCATTGCTGCCGTCGCTGTCGTCTCGGCCATTTATGGGGCCGCGGTGGCGATGGCACAGACAGACTTCAAACGCATGATTGCCTATAGCAGCGTCAATCATATGGGCTATGTGCTGCTGGGCATCGCCGTTGCCGCCGCCGCTTATGCCAACCCTGCCGACCGCCTGGCCGCAGCGACGGGGGCGACCTATCAATTAGTGGCACACGGCCTGATTACCGGTGCCCTCTTCTTTCTCGTCGGCATGCTTGCCGACCGCACGGGAACACGCGAGATTGGCCGCATGTCGGGCATCTGGTCCGCACTGCCGCTCTACGGCTCCCTCCTGGTCTTTGCCATGTTTGCCTCGCTCGGACTCCCAGCACTGGCGGATTTCGCCGCCGAGGTACAGATTGTCCTTGGCACGCTTGGTACGTATCGTTGGGCCGCATTTGGCATGTTGCTTGGTATCCTGGTCACCACCGCCATGTTTCTCTGGACCCTCCAACGCATCCTACTTGGCAAAGTGTCTCCTGAATCGATGAAGTTGTCGCAATTATCGAGACGGGAACTGGCAACACTTCTGCCGTTAGTGGCATTCATTCTTCTGCTGGGCATTTTCCCAGGCCCCCTGGTACAGAGCATCAGCGCGGCCTTGCATAGTGGAGTACTTGGCATACTCCTGAAAGGACGGTGAGCCTATGGGCGGTATGGAACTATGGGCCATTGTGCCGGAGCTGACGCTGGCGGGATTGATATTGATTCTGCTGCCACTGGGCCCATTTTTGCCGAAAAATCAAAAATACCTCGCTACATGGATAGCCCTGTTGGGCCTGGTTGCCGTTGCCATTGAGAGTGTGCAAATGCTCTTTTTTGCCACGCAGCCCATCTTTCTCGCTACCTACGCGGTAGACCAGTTCGCCGTCTTTTTCAAGCTCTTTGCCGTCGCCTCCACCGCCTTCGTCTTGCTGGCAACACAGAGCCATTTTCGCGGTAGACCGCACGAGGGCGAGGTACCCGCCCTTCTTCTGCTCACCTGCCTCGGCATCATGGGCCTGGCTGCCAGCCAAGACCTCGCGCTGATTGCCCTCTTCATCCAACTGGTGACGGTCAGTTCCTATATCCTGGTTGGCATCGCCAAGGAAAATCGCCTGGCAACGGAGGCGGCTCTGAAAATGTTTCTTTTCTCCGCAACGGTTGGCGCGGTCATGATCTACGGCATGGTCCTCTTATTCGGCCTGACCGGTACGTTACGCCTACCAGAACTGGCCACCAAACTGCCCGCGATGCCGGTCGTCACCGTCATCGTAGCCTTCTTGCTCGTGCTGGCGGGCTACGGTTTTGAGGTCACGTTGGTACCGTTCCATACCTGGGCCCCTGATGTGTATCAAGGTGCGCCCACACCTATAGCCGGCTTTCTCTCCGTCGGCCCTAAAGCGGCGGGTCTGGCGATTCTCTTACGCACACTGGTGGTCGCATTCCCCCACAATATGGGACATTGGGCGGAGATCATGGCCGTTATCGCCGCAGTCACCATGACGGTAGGCAACATCTTTGCCTTGCGGCAGACGAGCCTCAAACGTCTGTTGGCCTATTCGTCAATTGGACAGGTGGGGTATATGCTGGTCGGTGTAGCTGCGGCTGAGCGTAGTGTACTCGCTGTTCCTGGCATGCTGCTCTATCTCGCTGTCTACCTGTTCATGAACCTGGGCGCGTTCTTAGCCGTTGATGCGATAGAACGTCAACTCCACTCCGATGACATTCGCCAACTCCCCGGTCTGGGCCGAGGTCTTCCCGTCACGGCGGCAGTACTGGCCATCTGTCTGCTCTCACTGGCTGGCTTCCCACCCTTCGGCGGTTTCGTCGGCAAAACGATGCTCTTTGGAGCGGCTATTGGAGCTGGCTGGACCTGGTTAGCCATGGTGATGCTAGTGAATATTGCCGTCTCGCTCTACTACTACGCACGCGTACTCGAACCCATATATTTCCGGCCCTTGCCTGGCATAGCTTTGCAACGCGAACCAGCTGCCCTCCGCTTCGTCCTTATTGTGCTAGGTGTGGGCACGTTCATCAGTGGAGCTTTACCGCAAGCGTGGGTGTTGTTGGCAACGCACGCCTCTTCGCTATTGGCGGCAGTGCTTCCACATTAAAGCCATCTCGTGAAAGTTCCGATTTTACTTTACCACCAATGCGGCGCGCATGCGCTATCCCGACTTTCGTGCCCAAGGCATGCTATCGGCAGTGGCATCGCGGAAGCCGCCTGCAAAACCATCGTCAGTACCCGTGCCAAGCGCTGTGGCATGCGCTGGACTCCCGAGGGTATCGATGCCCTCTTGCCTCTCCGCACCGTCGTTCTCAATGGAACCTATGACTCCTTCTGGGAGGAGTATGCCGCCTGATTGCCTACAACTATTTCATACACCCAAGATCATCCGGGCTGATGAACACATCCTGGGAGAAGCTGGCGTCATGTTCTGCCACGTGTCACCAAGCCGAGCGCGGCACACTCTGGTTGGGATGGCCTCTGCTGTGGGATGCTCGCGCGTCTGCGGCTAGAGCCAGCCCAGGAGAGCAACGGACCCAATGCTCAGTGCAAGCAACCCAAAGCTAAGAACTACCATCAGGAGTATGACCCAACG
>JBPCJY010000241.1:0-18212 GCA_051004815.1 Ktedonobacteraceae bacterium | reverse complement strand
TGGGTCGCCTTCCCCCCCTTTCCATCGCGAGCGCAGCAAAAACTCTCCGGGCCACGACAGATTCTTCGCTGCGCCAAGAGTAACAGGGGGCTGGGACTGGGCATTGCGAAATACCTCCCTATGCAAGCACCCTCGCGGTCGCCCTAGCAATCATTCACAAACCCTGCTGATACACCAAAAAAAGCTTGACAGACAAAAAACAAAGCCCTACATTATGAATGAACAAAACGAACCAACAAAATTGGAAAAGAGGAAACACATCACCATGACCCCTCAAGAAAAAACACTGTACCACCAAATTCACCCACTCAAACTTTGTACGGATATCAGCGCGGAAATCATCTCTCTCTACCTGTTCTGGCAACGCAAGTTGCTTGCGGGCATGCTGGTCTTACTGCTGCCACCAATCATTGCCTCGGCACTGATCATGAACCTGGCTGACCTTGAGCAATACAAACAGTCAGCCTTTGGCCGCTATATTCGCACCTATATGACTACACCAGTCGTGATAGTGCGCATACTGGGAACAGTCATCACGCATATAGGCGCGTGGTATCGTCTACCCGCCCTTATTCCACTCGGTTTGGCGACGGTACTGCTTGGCTGGCTGAGAGGAGTGTTGTTGCCAAAGAGATCGTAGGGAAAGCTTCACCCCTTTTGCGACCGATCCGTCCCACCATATCGTTGCAGCAACTCTTTGCGTGACATCCAGGCTTCTTGTGGGTACGTGCCGTAGGTGGTGCCCTGGAGGAGGCGTGCTCCACCTTTGGGATTATAGAGCACCAGTAGACCTGTCATAAAGAAGCGATCAAGCCAGGTATGAAAAGTTTTAGGCCGCGGGCGCAGTGTGAAACCTAAGCGTGGTGCGCCGCAGGTCAACAAGGTTATACTGTAGAGGGCATGCACATCGGAAGGGAAATCCGCTTGCTGCATCCATTGTGCCAATGCCTGTAGATTCTGTGCAAGAGTGCGCATGTAGACCCAGGCATCGGTTTCGGCCTGCTCGGCCATTTCCAGAAATGCCCGGTTACGGAAGTGGAATTCAATGACAGAGTCGCCTTTCTGTACATGAGTGCCATCGCGCAGGTCTATGGGCCGACCAGAGTAGCGTGTGAAGCGCACTTCCAGTAAATGATGTGGTGCATTGGGAATGGGTTGGATGTGTTCAATGGAACGCGTAAGCCACTCCCAGAACGGCCAGAAGCGTAGGAAGCCACGAGCATTCCCCCTTCGTGTCTGAAAGGCCAGTTTCCAGCCTATGTTCACGCTGGGACGCGAGCGGCGTGGCGTTATTTCGCTATGAATCTCGCGTCGTTCTCGTACAAAGAGCACAAACACCGCCGCTAAGAGCAGGAAGAGCGTTGCAACGGCAAAAATCAGCCGATAGCCCAGGGCCGTCGAGCCATACTCGTGAACCTGAGAGATGATAATGCTGCCCAGCAAAGGCGCGATGATGGCCGGTAGTGTTGCGGAGGCGTTCCACAAGCCCAGGTCTTTGCCCACGCTATTCATCGAAGGCAGTGCATCGACGGATAAGGCCCAATCTACGCTCGTGTAGGCACCATAGCCCAGGCCAAAGACAACGCCTAACGGCCAGAGCGGAAAATTACCATTGAAGACGACAAAGGCCAGGGAAGCCAGTGCCATGAATACCGTTGCGATGCTAACCAGCGGCGCACGTTTTACTCGGTCGGAAAATACGCCCAGCAAGAATGCGCTGAAGACGGCTCCCAGCAAGGCCAGGATGGCCACGGCAGCCGTCGTTTGTACGAAGTTGCTGCTATGGGTCACATCGGCGAAGTAATACTCGATAAAGGTCATGAACAGAGCTAATCCCATCATGACCGAAAAGCGCGTGAGGAAGACTACGGTGAAATTATAGTCGTGTCAGGGTTCCAGCCAATTGCGGTGTATCCAGTGCTGCAAACGCTGTGGCAATTGCTCCTCGTTTTGGGTTGAAACGGCCAGCGAAACCTTATAAGGCGTTTCGTGTATTCCAACCACCGTTACAAACACGCCAGCAATGAGGATAACGCTCGTCAAGATGTAGAAAAGGTACGTGCCATGATGGATGGTATCGCCCTCGGCAGCATTCAAGCCCACCTGTCCAAAGAGCCAGGCGGCTAATGCTAGACTACTTACGTTGCCGAGAATGGTCATCAGCCCCATGTAACCCGATGCCGCACCGCGTTGCTCTTTGGGAACGCGATCTGGTGTGAGGCTTTGATACGCGGCAGTGATCACATTCATACCCACTTGTAAAATGGCCAGGCCGAATACGAAGATGACGATGTCACGCGCCTCAATCAACATGGGTACGCTGAGCAATACACATAATGTACCCAGCACAATAAATGGGCGGCGACGGCCAAACGCATTGATCGTGTGATCTGACCACATACCGATCAACGGAGGGACAAACAGTGATACAACAGCACCCAACGTCGAGAGCCAGCCGAGGAATGCTGCTTGTTGTGCGTTGCCGATTTGACCAGGGGCCACAAAGAGCAGTATCTGTGTGGGAATGACTATTGGCAATAGAGCGGCACTCTGCGCGTTTAGCGAAAACCACAAAACGCTCAAAACAAGTTGCTCACGCACCGTGAGCCGATGAGGGGAAGCAATAGAATCCATAAACCACTTCCTTGCAACACGCTACTCTCCAGGATACCAGGGGAATACGTCCAGCATACGAGTAGGAAGGAACTAGTCTTGTTGCGTCAGTAGAGGCTACGTTGGCTTCCACTAGAATTATATCAGATTCCGACAGAAGATTTCTTGGAAAAACTTCAATGCCACCAATTACCGACCATTGGTCGCTCTGTGTGAAAATGGTATACTTTTGTAAGAAAGCAGCCGACCGCAATTGGCTCAAGAGGAGGTTTTCCGTGTTAGACAACCATCTATTCCGCGATTCTTGGGTTTACCAAGAACTCATACAAGAGGGGATTGAGAAAGGTTTGCAGGAAGGGATTGAGAAGGAACGTCAGCAACGGCTAAAAGATCAGCGGCAGATGCTGAAGACTCTTGTCCAGGCCCACTTTCCACAACTTGTCGCAATGGCACAACGAAAAGCCAATGCTATTAAGAAGCCGGATGTGTTGCAGACGTTGGTACTCAATATGGTTGTGGCACAGACGGAGGAGCAGGCCCGTCAACTCCTGCAACCCTCTAAGGCACAAAAGCAAAAGCCATAATACCATCCTCTTGCTTTCCGTTTACACAGCGAAAGGAACATCATATCCATGCTCAATGATCCTGTATTGCTCAACGATTGGCACGTCGTCGCCTATGCCCCTGATCTTGCGGAAGGCAAGCCGATGGCAGTGCGTCTATTGGAGGAAGATATTGTGCTGTGGCGCGTAGGGGAGAAGATTCACGCGTGGCGCGACCTCTGCGTACATCGTGGCACAAGGCTCTCGCTGGGGAAGGTCGAAAATTGCACGCTCATCTGCCCGTATCATGGTTGGACATACAACGAAGAGGGGCAATGTATACGTTTCCCGGCTCACCCGAGGCAAAAACCACCTACCACCGCATGTGCGAAAACCTATCATGTGCGTGAGAAATACAACTGGATCTGGGTGTGCCTGGGGAATCCATCCCAGGATATTCCGCCTTTTGCGCAATGGGATGACACCTCGTTTCGCAAAATCCACTGTGGCCCGTATCACTTTCATGCTAGCGGCCCACGTGCCATCGAGAACTTTCTAGATGTAACCCATTTTCCGTTTGTCCATCAGGGCTACCTGGGCGATCCTGAATATGCCGAAATTAATGATTATGAAGCCGAAGTCCGACCCGATGGAGTGACTGCACGCGACATCACGATCTGGCAACCTGATCCCGATGGATCAGGAAAAGGAGCCAGAGTCACATATACGTATGATGTTGTCCGTTGCTTGACTGCTTTCTTTCTTAAATCTTCCTCTGGACCCCGTTTTGCCATGTATTTTACGGTCACGCCCGTTTCCGAACGCGAATCCATTGCCTGGACGTATGTGGCACAAGACTACGATAACATTCCTGAAGAAGAAATCCGGGCGTTTGAAGACATGATTACCTGGCAGGATGTACCCATTGTGGAGTCGCAGCGGCCCGAACTGCTGCCGCTCGATTTGCAGGCTGAGCTGCACCTGCGTTCAGACCGCACCGCCATTGCCTACCGCAAGTGGCTAAAGCAATTGGGACTGACCATCGGTATCGCCTGATGTAAGAATATCCTCATTGCACCCAATAAGCACCAAGTGAACCGCTTGCATAGATCGTACGAAACCCCTGTAGGGGCCGATTTATCGCGCCCACCGCCGCACCCTGTCTGCACCCTGCCTGGGGGGCAGGTAATAACAGGTAATAATCGGCCCGTCCCAGTGATAGGATGTCCATAGCAATTCGTTCATGCGCCCAATCGGCCCCTACCCTTGCCCATCCCCTATGAAGTTGGTGAAGGCGAAGGCGAAGGTGAAGGTGAAGGAGTTACAGTTGGAGTAGCAGCAATGAACAAATCACTTAAGTCCGTTGCATTTGCATTGGCAGCATCTCCAAGGAGGGGAGTCAGGCCGAAGATTTCCTCAAGAGTAAGCAACGTAGAACTATGCGTATAATGTATTGCATTGGAGTATCCTTGCCCCTTTGCATCTGGAGAAAGCACAATCATGCCAATAGGGCCATCGGCTGAGCTTTTCGTTTTACCCGTTCCTTCATCCCAGACGATAAAAAGTGCTCCCCCTGTTTGATATGCCTGCGAATTGAGAATGTGCGGAACATTTTGCGATAACCAGAGGTCCCCGTGTTTGACCTCAGTATTTGTAGTTCCCAAGCATCCTTTGGTGCCATGCATATCATCGCATAGATTTGGCTCAATGTAGTTGTAATTGGCTACAGTATTATTCTGCAAATCGCTAGCTAGTTCCGGGTAAGGTCGCTCATGAGCAATGCAATTCGCGGATGTAGCATTATTCGTATTCGTGACATCATCGAAGTACAGTGTTGCATTATGCCTTGGGGTGTACGATCCTTTTTCTAGCAATGGGCAGACGGCTCCTGTAATACCTTCATCATAAGCTTTCCAGCTATAGCCTGCATTTTGCAGCAATGTCACAAAATGATTGGTGCTACTTTGATGAAACTGGGCGGGCGTGCCCTCTTGGGTAATGCCAAAGTTGGTTCCTGCTTCAAGCCATAAATAATTAGGGAGGCTGGGATGGTTATGAGGGGGATCATAGTATTGATTGGCGTGGGATGCCATCGGCAGAAGGGTCTTATTGATATAAGGAGCAGAAGAATTACCAAGAATACTCGACCAATTCTTGTTTTCCATCATAATCAAAAAGACGGTCTTTATGGGGACGGGTTCAGATGTGAAGTGGGATTTTTTTATGCCATTGCCCAGCACATGTGATGGTCTGGCAATAGAAAAACCGCGAGCAGCATAGCTATTGAGGTCAATGCTACGATTACATTTACTATCATCAATCTACGCTTCGACTCATTACGATTACTCATAACAATTGCTCCACGAGCCACTAAAATAAAAGTACTACATTAATTTAGGCAATTATACCGGACGGGAGTTTCTAACTAAAGAGGAAGAAGGTTATGAAAAAGGGATAAATAGGTAAAGATGCCGCTTAATAGGTTGAGGAATCTCAATGTATCGCCTGAAATTGCCTTCGCGCAACATTTTCACTGTACACGGGTGCTTGACCTGCTCCTGCTCTTCTTTTATGCTGAGAGCAGGCAATTGTTGTGGCTATCTTTCCCTGATAGGACTGCTGTGAACCTTTTCGCCACCTTTTGCTACTTACAGGGTGTTCTGTAATACCTTATTATGAAAAAGGAAATGAAAGGCTATGGTTGAAAAGGTCATGGATGTTCCGGGAACTACTATCACCGGACAGCATGCAAGCGAAGTAGTGCTACGCACGCGGAATCTTTCTAAATACTATAGGCAGCGTATCGCTGTTAATAATCTGGACCTGGAAGTGTATCGCGGCGAGATTTTTGGTTTTCTTGGCCCCAATGGCGCGGGGAAGACGACGACTATTCGGATGGCACTGGGATTGATTGCTCCTACTGGCGGGAATGTCGAAATTCTCGGCCAGGATGTCGCGACAGATGGTGCGCATATTCTGCCCAGGGTGGGCGCATTGGTAGAGACGCCCGCGTTGTACCTCTATATGTCTGGTCGCAACAACCTGCGGGCGGTCGGTGCCGTCCTCGGTGGTGTACCGGAGAAACGTATAGACGCGGTACTGGAAATGGTTGGCTTGCAGTCACGCCAGAAAGACCGCGTTCGCACCTACTCATTAGGTATGAAGCAGCGGCTAGGAGTCGCTATCGCCTTGCTACAAGACCCCGACCTGCTCATCCTCGATGAACCGGCCAATGGGCTTGATCCAGCGGGCATTGTTGAGATGCGCGACTTAATGCATCGCTTGGCGTCTGAAAACAAGACAGTATTCATCTCAAGTCACTTACTGACAGAGGTGCAGCAGATTTGCACGCGAGTCGCCATTGTCAACCTGGGCAAGCTGGTGACGGTAGCGACGATAGAGGAATTGACAACGGGACACGGCGAATTTACGGTCACGGTTGAGCGTGCGCAGGAGGCACTCGCGCTTGTCCAGGCCCAAAAGTGGGGTCAAAGTGCTCATATTGATGAACATGGAGCTATCGTTACAGCGGCTCCTGAAGGTCGCGGGCGCGACCTCAACCTCTTCCTGGTCAATGCAGGCTTTGTGCCTGATGCGCTCGCGCAATCAACGCAAGATTTGGAGCAGGTCTTCCTGCGCCTGACAAATAGCGGCGTGGGAGGTGTACAGTGAGTACCAGTACTATTATGACACCTGCGAGGGCGGAACGCAGTCCAATGCATCGTGAGACGCCCAGTTTTCTGGGCATTATGCGCGGCGAATTTTTCAAAATTGGGCATCAATGGGCAACATGGGTGATGGCATTCCTGTTTTTCTGCGTGAACCTTTTGCCCTATATCCTGACCTTCACGTCAACGAATCCTGCTTCATCGTTGCAAAAAACACCGTTGAACTTCTATTACAACCACTTTGAAGGCGGTCTGGCCGTCATCCGCACCTTTGGTGGCATCTTCCTGATTGTCCTCGTGGCAACGGCTATTGGGCAGGAGTATCAACTTGGCACTATTCGCATCCTGCTCGCCCGTGGTGTTGCACGTCTGCAATTGCTGACGGCGAAGGTGCTGACGGTGGCTATCATTGCTCTCCTGATCCTGGTTGGTGGTCTGTTGCTCAATGCAATCGCGACCTGTCTCACTGCTCTTGCTCTGGTTGGCAACTTGGAGTCGCTGAAGGTGCTTACCACGACGTTCTGGTCGGATATGTGGGTCTATATCCTGACTATCCTGGTCAGCATGGGCGCATCAATCCTGATGGCGACGGCAGCGGCAGTGGTGGGGCGTTCGATGACGCTCGGCCTGAGCCTGGCCCTGGCCTGGTTCCCCGTGGACAACATTGGCACGACATTTTTGTTACTGGCCATGCGTCTCACCCATCAAGATTTCTGGCTGAACATCACCGGCTACCTGCTTGGCCCAACCCTGAACAAGATGCCCGATGTGGTTACACCTACAAGTGCCTTGACGATAGGTATACAGCCCTTTGTCACAGTGACTGGCACTCAGACACTGCTCGTGGCCCTGGTCTACTCCCTTGTTTTCGCTGTGATTGCTGTCGTGTTAACGTGGCGGCGGGACGTGAAGGAATAAGCTGTCACCGTGCGACGAGTTGCGGAAAGCTGCGTAGCCAGCCCTCGAGCGCGGCTGCCGGTATTGGGCGGGACATATAGTAGCCCTGAGCAACATCACAATCAAAGTCAGCCAGGTGATTCAGCGTTGCCTCGTCTTCTACACCCTCGGCGACGACGTGTAGACCGAGGTTATGCGCTAGCATGATGGTAGAGCGCACGATAGTGACATCGGCTTCCACTTCAAGCATGTGTTGGACGAAGGAACGGTCAATCTTGAGTTCGTCGATGGGTAAGCGTTTCAGATACGCCAGCGACGAGTAGCCCGTGCCAAAGTCGTCTACCGAGATGTGTATGCCAAGCGCGGAGAGGCGATGCAGGACATCCAAAGCGCGGTCGGTATCGGTCATAATCGCGCTCTCGGTTAACTCGACTCGTAACAGTTGCGAGGGTACAGAGTAGCGCGTGAGCAGGGACATGATAGTTTCTGGTAGGGTGGCATCGCGCAGGTTCCAGGAAGAGAGATTGACGGCTACACTCAGACTCAGCCCTGCTTGCAGCCATATGCTACACTGCCGCACAGCAGTTTCTAACGCCCATGTCGTTAGAGCGTTGATGAGACCGGTCTGCTCGGCCAGCGTAATAAACTGGTCTGGTGGCACAAAACCGTGAATGGGATGTTGCCAGCGAGCGAGTGCCTCAACGCTATCGGTCAAGCCAGTTTTGAGATTCACCTGGGGCTGGTAGTACAACGTCAATTCGTTTGCCGCGATAGCATGGCGCAGCGCACCAATCAGGGCGAGACGGCGTGAGCTATACTGGTCATCGTGGGTAGCTTTGTAGAAGGCGATGCCCTCGTGCGTACTCTTGGCGGTATACATGGCTACGTCGGCTCTGCGCATGAGTGTCAAACCGTCAGTGCCATGGAGCGGGTATAACACGATACCGACGCTGGCCTCGACATTGAGCGGGTAGCCAGCGATCATAAATGGCTCTTCCAGTACATTGCGCAGTTGCTCTGCGATGATGCCGGTACTCTCCTCATCTGCCTTTGGTAGTAAGATAGCAAATTCATCACCGCCTAAGCGGGAAACTATACCGGCACCGCCAATGGCCTGGACGAGGCGTGTACTGACCTGTTGCAGCAGGAGATCACCGTGCTGGTGCCCAAAGGTATCATTGATCTCCTTGAAGCGGTCAAGGTCCATCATGAGCAGGGCCACGCTGTTTTGCTGGCGTTCGGCATTCATGAGTGCCTGATTAAGCCGTTTCTGAAGGAAGGTGCGATTGGGAAGATCGGTGAGGGCATCGTGCAGTGCCTGGTGCCGCAGCGTCTCTTCCATCTTGATTTGGCCAGTGATGTCGCGGGCATTGACAATAAACCCTTTCACCGTCTGGTCTTGCAAGCAATTGCGCCCAGCACATTCTAGGATTACCCATGTTCCGTCCGCGTGTGGGAAGCGGCAGGCTGTTTTTGCGACTATTTCGGGGTCTCTAAAGGCCAGACCAAATGCTGCCTTGACCTGTTTTCTATCTTCGGGATGGATGAAGGTGAAGACATTCTTGTTGAGCAGCACTTCCGGATCATAACCCAGGATGCGTTGCTGCGATGGGCTGAGATACAGGAATGTACCGTCAGCATCAATGACGAGTACAAGATCGGTGGCTTGCTCGCTTAATGCCTGGTAAATTTGCCCATTTTTATGCAGCGATTCCTCGGCCTTTTTACGTTCTGTAATATCTACAGCGATGCTGACGAGGCTGTTGACCTTGTCGTACTGATCGCGTATCGGTATAAAACGGGTATTAAAAATACGCCCTTGCACACGGCTAATAGCACTAAAAGCCTCGCCCGCTAAAGCGCGACGTATATTACCGAGCATTTCTGGATACGCACTGTAAAGTTCATACACCGAATGACCAACGGACTCACCAGGGGCTCGCCCCAGTGGTACCAGACCACCGCCGATTGACAACGTAATGATGCCTGAACGATCATACGTGTTCAAGACGACAGGTACGCTAGAAACAATCATTTTGAAGCGTTTTTCACTGCTTTGCAAGGCCATCTCCAGCCGCTTGCATTCAGCAGAGAGGCCTTCCTCTTGTTGAGTATGTTGGGCTGCTTCAACATGTGTGGTCACATCCATAAAGCTGGCTACAACCCCTATCACCATCCCTTCTATGTCTTTCACGGGGAGAGCATCTACCTGTAGCCAACAGCATTTCCCATCGGGACGTAAAAAGCCTTCTAGCACGTTGTGCTGTGCCATGCCAGTTTGCCATGCGAGCGTTGAGGATTGCTTCTCTATAGCAAGTGGGGAACCGTCAGCGAGGAGAAAGACGCCCCCAGGATGAGTAGCCAGGTGCTGTTGTAACTCGTAAAAACTCATACCCAGGATATGCTGGGCTGCTTCGTTCGCATCAATAAGATGGTTATTGGTACCCCATATGACGATACCACAGCCAATAGTCGCGTAGGTTTGCGTTGGTAACAACGGCTGCATGCTGTACTCATCCATCTTCAAGGCACTGGCCAGCAAATCATCTGTGATTGACTGTGTTGCCTGATCTAATAGGTGAGTTACTTCTTTGGCTGTAAGATAGACCTGGTCTTCTACCTGTTCCATAACGTCTATTCACCATCCTCTTGTGTGAACTATCTGCTGTTTGTATCGACATGAAACAGTCGAAACATTAATGAGGATGGTGAAAACGCTATGCAGGTGATGGGAGGAAATGTCTGGGTGACACACTGTCACCCAGACATTCATTTTAGTAACTATTCAGGTACGCTAGAATGCACAATTCGCCCACATAGGCGTCATCAATGACAAATCAATAGAGCAGATATCACTCATCCTTGAATGTCTCGAACCGCTTGTAGAGGCAAGTCATTGAATGAATTGAATAGCTACACGTTTTTTAAATATTCTGTGGACGTGACTATTCAGGTATGTCATGAGGAAGACCTCTCTCATCCAAATCATGAAGTATCCTTGTTATCATCGGCTTTGAGTCACCCGCAAAGCGATTTTAGCATGGCTTCAATGCTTCAATGCTCCTATTTGACGTAACCTGTTATGGTGGTTATAATGAGTGGCATATGTTGCTTCGGTCCTCTGCGATGCCGAAACTTCCCCGCTTGTCTTTTTCGCTAGTCTATTTTTAAGGAACAAATCAATGCCAAAAATGTATGGATGGGTGCGTGAGGTAGTGCCTGAGAGCCTTGCTGACCGTGCAGGACTGCAACCCGGTGATCTTATTCGCACAATAAATGGAAATATGGTACGCGACCTGGTGGATTATCGCTTCTATGTGGCCGATGAAGAGCTAACCATTGGCTTCGAGCGGCAACTGAATGCGCATGAAGTGCAGATAACAAAATCTAGTGATGAAAATCTTGGCGTGCTGTTCGGTGAAGAACCCGCCCCCTTTATTCGGCAATGTGCCAATAAATGTGTGTTCTGTTTTATTAAGGGCCTACCCGAACGGTTTGCGCCCCAACCAGGATTAGCACACGGCATGCGTTCCTCACTCTATATCAAAGATGATGATTACCGCTATTCTTTCCTTTTTGGCAACTTTATCACCTTGACCAACCTGAAAGAACACGATTGGCAGCGACTTGACGAGCAGAAGTTGACCCCCCTCTACGTCTCCGTTCACTGCACCGACCCCGACCTGCGTCGCAAGATGGTGGATGGGCCACGAGCAGGGGATGTTCTCGATCACATCAAACGCCTGGGCGGTATGCATATTACCTGCCATACCCAGCTTGTGCTCTGTCCCACTATCAACGATGGGGCGCAACTTGAGCGCAGCATCGCGGATTTGGCAACCTTGCGCCCAATCGTCGAATCAATCTCAGTCGTGCCGGTCGGTCTCACGAAGTATAACAATATGATCAAAACAGGCGATTTGCCGCCCTTGCGGCATTATACGCGTGAAGAAGCCGAGGTGCTCATCGAGCAGGTAGAGGCACATCAACGCCGTTTCGCGGCGGAGGATGTTGATGACTATCCATTCGTCTATCTCTCCGACGAGTGGTACTTTATCACGGGCCATGAGTTCCCGCCCGCACAGCACTACGGCTCCTATTCTCAAATTGAAAACGGGGTCGGCATGACCCGCTACCTGATTGAGCAATGGAACCGCAGCAAGCGCAAATTGCCGACCAGCATGCCAACACCCCAGCGCGTGACCCTCGTCACCAGTATGATGGCACAACCGGTTATCGAGCAATTCGCGGCAGACCTGCGCCAGACGGAGCAACTGGACGTGCAGGTGTTGCCGGTGGTGAACACCTTCTTCGGCGCGGAAGTCACTGTCGCTGGTTTACTATGCGGACAAGATGTCCTGACTGCCCTGGAAGCGAATAACAACCTGGGCGACCTCGTCCTATTGCCACGCGTAATGCTGGACAATGAAGGTGTGCGCTTCCTGGATGATGTTCCGGTAGAAGACTTCAAGGCGCGTTTCCCCGTGCGTGCCGAATTCGTGCGCAACGCCCAGGAGACGATAGAGGCCATCCGCTCACTGGCCTCTCACAACAATGAACAAGTGGATGCGCCCAGGGTAGCGGCACGCGTACTGGCGAGGTAAATTGCTTTCCCCTACGCAATCAAGGCCGCTCCCTCATTTTTGGGATTGTTCACCAGGCGCGAAACTGGTCGGGCTGTCATCTGATCGGCGGGATAAGAGCCAAGCAGAGGAAGGAGTGCTTGCTCCTCGTGCAGAGCGGTATCCAGCCATATCTCACGGGCTTTTGCTGACAGAATGGCGGGCATGCGGTCATGAATGGTGGCGACCAGGTCGTTGGGTTGGGTGGTAATGATCGTGCAACTATGGATATCGCGCCCATCGGGGCCGTGCCAGATATCCCACAGACCAGCAAAGGCAAAGGGTTCACCATCTTGCAGCGTTATAAACATGGGCGTTTTGGCCGTACCCTCTTTTTTCCACTCGTAGAAGCCATCGGCCACCACCAGACAACGTCGATTGCGCAAGAGTCGCTTAAAGCTCGGCTTCTCTGCCAGCGTCTCCGCTCTGGCATTAATCATCTTCGCGCCAATGGCCTCATCCTTCGCCCATGTCGGCACTAATCCCCACTGCAACCACTCCATATGAGGCGCACTTTCCTCGCTTTCGCGCAGAATAGTGACGACATCTTGCATCGGGGCAACATTATAGCGTGCTGAACTATCTAAGGTTGGCGCGACACCAAAAGCTTTGGCAATGGTGTCGATATTGACGGTAAGTGTAAAGCGACCGCACATGGTTTTCTCCTCACGAGAGTGTAATACTCATCACGTTATTGCTATCTTATACTACCCTATTCTTTTTAGACACGTTGAAAAGGGAAATAGAGGTGCAGATTGTAGCGAGTGGAGAAGGCGGTTTTTTTCTTTGCTTTGCGTAGGAAGCGGGGCAGGAGTTGAAATTAAAATAGCTTTTTTTTGTTGAAGCTGTCGGTGCTGATGCCGAGCAGGTGAAACCGTTTTTTTTTGTTGCGGTTGCTGTGAGTGATGAACAAGCGAAATCCTTTTTTTTTGTTGGGCCTGACGATTTGGCCTCCGAGCGGGTACTTGTTGGTAAGCATTGTTCACGTTCAATTGTTGGCAATACTCAGACCAGTAGCTCGGCAAATCAAAGCTCGCGGGACGGATAAAATGTTCTGCCGTGAGCATAACTGTCGCAACGCGAGAAACGTGAAATACCTTGTTTTCGCCACTGGCAGCACCAACAAGGTACCAGGCAGAGCCTTTCGAGACCAGCCCATAGGGTTCCACGAGTTGCTCACAACAGTAGCTATGGCTTTCTCGATACGAAAGAACAAGCATGCGCTCCTGCCAGATGGCCTCCTGGATCGTATGCAGGTGACACATCGTCTCCGCGTTCGCATTCCAGGCGGCACTATCCAGGTGGATACGTTGTCGTACCTGTTCCGCGTCGTCGCGTTGGGATGCTGGCAGCGACGCCGAGAGTTTCAGCAGGGCATCGTCGAGTGCTTTAGTGAGACCAAGATCAGCCAATGGGCTTGCCATGCGCAACAGGAACAGTGCTCGTACCTCTGTTGCGGTCAAGCCAGTCAGTTGGGTTTGATACCCGTCGATCAGGCTGCAACCTCCACCAGGGCCGCGTTCAGCATAGACGGGTATGCCGGCTACGCTGAGTGCTTCCATGTCGCGATAAATGGTACGCTCCGAGACCTCCAACTGCTCCGCCAATTCGTGTGCGGTCATCCGCCCGCGAGTTTGTAGCAGCAGCAAGAGCGCGAGGAGCCGATCAGCACGCATGTTTGTATGTCCTCCATGTAGTTCACCAGGGGATTTCCTTACTGTAGCCCACCAAGTATAACATGGATAAGAACAAATTTCCAGTAAGGACGTAGCAAGCGTAGGGGCCGATTTATCGTGCCCATCGCCGATTCATCGGCCCCTACAGACCATTCACAACCCCTGTTTATGACGCTGTGTCATGTGTGTGGCACTGCCACTTCACTATGGATACGCAGAAGGTCAGGGATCGTCTCGGCAGGCCGACGACCAAATCCGCATTCAGTCGCAACGCCAAAATCCGCGACCGCGTGCTGCGCTGCCTCGATACGCCGCCTGGTTCCCTCAGCTCCATCGGTGAAATGCACCAATCCCAGGTAGAGTTTCGTCTCAGGATGAAGCCGCAAGTTCGCGAGCGGTGCGAAATAGGCGTCATCGCTCCGATTGCGTGGGACCGGCATGGAAATCCAGTTGAGAGAACGCTTGAGGCCAGCAGAGATGCCATTGGCGACCTCTACCAGCTTGGCGGTGTCTTCCGGCTCTACAAAGTGCTTGTGACCGGCATCGCCATAGCAGAGATGGTACCCCAGTTCAACATCCACCGGCACTTGATTTCCTAGCCGCACGAGCTGTTCAATGATACTCGTTTTGACATGTGCATAGCTCGTGAATGCAACGCCTTCCAATAGCCCGAACTCGATGGCCACATCCCACTGAATTGCCAGTTCATCGTGTGGAATACCCGACGCGATTCTGTCCAGTTCGGCGAACATCGCCTTCTCGTATGCTGGTTGCACGTTCGCCTGTTCTTCCTCCACCATAAACGCCGCGACAGGAGCCAAAGGTGTAGGCAGACTGACCTGCAAGCGATACTGCGTTGGGATAACTCCGTCCTGTTTGAGTCGCGAGAACACCGCGTAAGACGCAAGAGCAGCATCGGCATAGCCAAGTTGATCAAAGACAACATCACCAGCACTGACCCCTGGGCGCATTTTGAAACGCGGTAATGAAGCATAGGCATTGGGATCAGGCGGGATCAGCTCTAAAGAGAGATTGTGTGCGAAAACAGCACTTTGCCAGCCAATCCAGTTTGTGCGCACACCAGTCTCACCGTCTGGGATGCGGTAAAGACGTTCGCCCAGAATTGAACTGGTCATACGGAAAACTTCTTCGGCATTTGCCAGGGGGATACTGCCGTTAAGATGAACACCATGCGGTAGTTGTTGATCTGACATCATTGTTCTCCGATCTGTGTGGGTGGCCAATAGTTCATTACTTTCCGTTTTGATGGTCAAGATTATAACACATAAAGGGTGGACTTTTGTGGTCAATCCGTTTCACTTAAGCACGACGCATACGAAGCGTGCGTAGGGACAGGGGGAAGTGTGGTGTGGATGCGGGGGCCTTGTGCCTACTCACACCCTCCCTCCTTCTCATTTGCAACAAAATGAACCGCACCCTGCATTGCACCGGAGTTGCAAACTCGTAACATGTATGTTACATTTCTTACGTACTCGCCATGTCAGTCCTGTACAGGAGGAAGACAATGGATAGATTTGAGCAACGTTTACAAAAACATCTACAGAACGAAGAATTCGCAGAAGGTTACTGGGAAATGGACGCAGAGTTGCATATTATGCATGCGCTTGATCTGCTGCGTAGGCAACAGGACATTAGTCAGGAAGAATTAGCAAATCGTACCGGAAAGAAACGAGAGGCCATAGCCCGTTTGCTCTCGGCGAATGATGTTAATCCAACCCTAAACACCCTGATAGAACTGCTCTCAGCTCTTCATGTAACCGCCGATATTACACTTCGTCAGACTCAAGCAGGAGAAGGCCCTATCAAAGTTGCTATGCAAGTTGCACCAACTCAGTTAAATTCCTAATGATGAACCGTACATTAGCATAATGGTACCTTTTAGTTCCGTAAGCTAGAGACAGTGTTTATAATGAAAATTATAAATGCTGCCTCTTTTTGTTGTGGGCAGTGTGTTTGTTATGAGAGACAAGTGAGTAAAAGAAGGCAAAAATATGCTTCATCCCGGTATGCAAAATTCGCCTTTAGCTCCGCAAGGGGAGTGGACTATCCCACAAGCACCACCGCGTGAAATCGTGCTGCAAACTGTAGGGTTAACCAAGGCTTATGGTAAACGTATTGCCGTCAATGGCCTCAACCTGGAAGTGGCACGCGGCGAGGTATTTGGGTTTCTTGGCCCCAATGGCGCAGGCAAAACAACCACTATTCGCATGCTGCTCAACCTCATCAAGCCAACGTTCGGCGAGGTCAAGCTCTTCGGTCAACGACTGGAACAGAATCCGCGCAGCTTGCTGCCACGCGTCGGTGCTTTGATCGAGCAGCCCGCGTTTCAGTCGTATCTCAGCGGGCGCGACAACTTGATTGTTGTTGGTGGCTACACCGGCGGCGTGTCCGCTCAACGTATAGACGAGGTGCTGGGCATCGTGGGGTTGGGTGAACGCGGCGTTGATCGCTACTCGACCTATTCGCTGGGTATGAAGCAACGCCTGGGTGTTGGTGCGGCGTTGTTGACCAACCCTGAACTGATTATTCTCGATGAACCCGGCAATGGGCTTGATCCGGCAGGCATCGTTGAAATGCGTGCCTTGATTCGCAAGCTGGCACAGATCAACAAGACAATTTTCGTCTCTAGCCATATCCTGGCCGAGATTCGCCAGTTCTGCACGCGCATCGGCATTGTGCGCTCAGGACAATTGATTGCCATGGGCGGTGTTGATGAACTGCTGCGTTCGAGTAGTCGTTGGGAGATCGAGGTCGCCAATCCTGAACAGGTTTGCCAACTCTTGTCCCGCGTACCCATTCTGCGCTCAGCAAGTGTTGAGCAGGGATTGGTGATTATTCATGCGCCGACGATGCATGGACGTGACCTCATTCACTACCTTGCACAGCACAATATCTGGCCGGAGAGCGTCCGGCGCAGCGAAGAAGACCTGGAACATATCTTCTTGCGCTTAACCGATATGGAGGCCGGACTATGAGCCAAACAGCTTTTCCCACCGCAAATCCTACTACGCCAGCACCAGCACTACCCACTATGCAGCAGCGTTCAGCCAATATCTGGCAGCTCACGCTCAACGAACTCTACAAACTGTGTAAGCGTCGCCTCGTCTGGGGCTTGCTCGCGCTAGACCTGTTTTTTGTCTTTGCGGCGTGGTTGGTGCTTGTCTTCTATGCCATTAAATCGAAGGATGGTTTCGAGCCAGGCCACTTGCTCGGTGGTATCGACGCGCTCAGCCACTCCATTGGTCAGCCGATGACGCTGGGACGCCGTGGCGGCGAGTTTATCGCGGTCGCATTGGGCGGACTGGCCTTTGGCGGCGAGTTCAGCAGTGGCGCAATTCGCCTCGTTTTCAGTCGTGGCGTCAACCGTGCCTCGTATCTACTGGCGAAATACATAGCCCTGGCGATTGCTTGTCTGGCCCTGGTCATAGCAAGCCTATTGATGAGTGCCATCTTGACGAACTTCCTGCTTATCATTCACCGACCCGCTCCCACCCTGCTCAATCTGGATGGACGTACCACTATCGCCCTCTTTGGCATCTGCGTTGGAACCCTTGAAAACTTCCTATTGTGCCTGCTGTTGGGTGCAGCCTTGAGCATCGTCACGCGTTCGGCGGCTTTCGGTATCGCAGCGGGCTTTGGTTATTTGATTGGCGAAGATATCGCCGCGCAAATCCTGCCGGTTATCGGGAAATCGCTGCACATCCCGCTCGGTAATCAGCTGAACAACCTGCTCTTCACGACAAACCTCAACGCCTTCTATGCCAATACACTACCAGTGGCACTGGCACGGGGCCTTGATAACCTGGATGGCGTCATTGCCTGTAATCTGACAGACAAGACCTGTATCCCTGTAAGTGCCACGCAATCGCTGCTTGTTGTTTTGCTCTGGGCCTTGGTGTTAGGAGGCATCTCGACATATCTATTTGTCAAACGCGACGTATTGCAGTAGCTGTGCAATGTATTGGGAGCAGGTTTTTTTCGCTTACCATTTTTGCTGCAACAGGATACATATCTTATGCTATAATCCATAATGGATTAATGGCAGTGTTTAGCATAGGTGCCGTAAGCCCCCTGGCGCAGAGACATGGGGATATAAGGCACACTGTTGTTTTTAGGTAACACTTGCAATCTATCTAAAGATGTGCTATACTGTACAGTATGAGAAAGACGTTT
>JBPCJY010000240.1:0-76125 GCA_051004815.1 Ktedonobacteraceae bacterium | reverse complement strand
GCTGGACGTTGGCAACAAAGCACCGCCAGAAATTCTCTTTCAGTATTTTGCGAAATTTTTTTCTGGTGGCTGTGAGCTTCAGAACCCCACAGCCACCAGAAAAAACTTTCGCTTTAACAACTATCGTTTCTACCAGGCAAAGTGTAACATGAAATCACTTCAAGCGTGCTTCGATAGCACCGATCTGCTCTTTCAGCTTGCGATTCTCTTCATGTACCTCGTCAAGGTCCTTGCGCAACTGTTTAAATTGCTCATCGGACGTATCCCCGGAACGCAAAGCATGAGCCGCGACACGCATATTACGTTGCGCGTGCGATTCAGTTTCATGAGCGGCAACACGCTCTAACACGCCAATCGCTCGTTTCTCGCCCAGGCTCATCAAGGCTAGTGCAGAGATAGAGCGGACGGGGTCCCAGTCGTCATGTTCAACGGCATTGCAGAGGGCTGTGACCGCACGCTGTCGCGCCGCCTCGCTATAGCGGTGACGATTGCCGCCCAGTGCCAACAAACCAGCAGCTGCCGCCTGACGCAGTGTTGGTCTCTTCTGCGTATCGCCCAGATAGGACGACATTATGTCAACCACGCGGTCGTCGCCGCTTGCCGCCAGTCCGCGAAAGATGCCGCGTTGCACAAAATCCATCCACGATGGACGCTCAAGCAACTTCGCTAGCAGATCAACATTACCGTCAGTCCGTGTTTTGCCGAGCGCATCCGCCGCCGCTGCTTCAACGCGATAGCTGATATCGCCTTTTTCCAACACGGCACGGAGTGCTTGCGCGGAACGTTCGGCCAATTCGGCCTGCTGTGGTGCCTGGAATCCACCTAGCACACTGGCAACTGCCGCACGCACCCGCGACATCTTTGACGCATCAAGCTCCTGTAGTGCTTGCAAAAGGATGCTCTGCGCACCCTCCGTACCGATGACACCCAACGCCTCTACAGCAGCCACACGCACGCCCCAGAACGCGTCATTGAACAGTGCTGTCCGCAAAGCCTCCATGCTCTCCGCGGAACCATCTTCACCAAGAGCCTCAGCCGCTTCAATCCGCCCTAATACGTCGGGGTCATACGCCAGTTGATAGCGCATCATCCTGGCTGAACGCTCGAATTTGAGCGTTTTGAGCAGCCAGCCATCTGGGTCAAAGCGCACCATCATCGGCTCGCGCTCCAATGGCACATAGAAGCTCTGCTCCACCTGCCCATCTTCACCGGATAGCACGCGCATTTGGACTGTTCGTGTCTCGGTGGTGTGCTCATCTTTCGCCGCTTCATCCGAGGTCGGCACGGTGAAAGCCAGATCAATTGGCGTGAGGAAACACGGCGTTAGCTCATCTACCTTCTGCGTCTGCTTGACCTTCAGCTTTGCCATGGCATGTTCGCCATCCCACGAGTAGTTGACCGTGAAGGCTGGATAGCCGCCCTGATAGACCCATTGCTGGAAGAAGTGTGCCAGGCTGCGACCCGTCACCTCTTCAAAGGTGCGCTCCAGGTCTGCCGTAATCACCTCTCGCGTGCGATAGCGTTCCAGATACGCTTTGATGGCCCGCCGGAACGTGGCATCGCCCAATTGATGGCGCAGCATGTGGAGCACCCAGGCCCCCTTGTTATACATATGCCCATCGAATAGCTCAAAACCATCGTGGTGATAGACATGGTAGACGATGGGGCGGCGATAATTCGCATCCTCGTTCAGGTAGCCCTTCTTCGTGTTGAGCATCGAATATTTGAAATAATCGTTGCCCAGATCGTATCCGCTCCACATCTCTTCAAAGTAGGTGGCGAAACCCTCGTTCAACCAACCATTAGGCCAGTCGCGACACGTCACCAGATCACCAAACCATTGGTGCGCCAGTTCATGTGCTACCACCGACACCAGGTCTATATCCAGCGCGGCACGCTCATCAAGCAGCAGCATAAAGCTATGCGTCGTTGCCGTAGTATGCTCCATCGCCCCCGTATAGAGTTCGACCACGGTCTGCGCATACTTATCGTAGGGATACTCAACGCCGGTGTACTCGGAGAAAAACCGCATCATCTCCGGCGTCTTGCCCATGTAGTAGTGCGCATCATCCTTTCGGTCGGGGCGGACGTAGTAGTTCACAGGTTTGCCATTGTACGATGCCTCGACCACCGCGAAGTCGCTCACGACCAGCGAGACCAGATAGGTCGCGTGCGGAATGTCATGCCGCCAGTGGTGCGTCTTTGTCGCTCCATTGTCCTGTACACCCACCAGATTCCCGTTGGAAACAGTCATGAAATGGGCGGGAACGGTGACGAGAATCTCGGTCGTGGCGCGATCATTGGGCGCATCGTGGCAGGGGAACCAGTAACTATGGTAGCGCGGCTGCCCAAACGTCCATGCCTGTAGCGGACGCGTCGGGTCTTCCGGCGCGGGTTTAATGAAATGCAGACCCGTGCGTGGCCTGGCATGATACGTGACCGCAACCGTAAACTCCTCACCATAATGGTAGGGACGATCCAACGTCACAGTCAGTTTCTTGCCATCCGCGCTGTATGCCAGTGTCTTGCCATCCGCCAGGGTCACACGCTCGATATGCAGGTCGATGGCATCGAATGAAACCGTCTTAATCTCTTCGTACAGCACCGAAAACGTCGTGCTGACCGTGCCACTGATGCTTTCTTGCTCAAAATCCAGTGTGATATCTAACCGAACATGTTGAACATCGGCAGGTCGATCAGGAGCGTATTGCACCTGGTCATCGGCCAACTCAAATGAACGCGCCTTTGGCGTGGGGGCCGCGTTAGTAAACAAACAAAGGCTATAGCCATCGCCGAGTAAGTGCGCTTGTGCGCGATTACAACTATCCAAAGGAACCTCCTAAGATTGCTACTCTAACACTCAAAACCTTTCGCTGGTTACAACGTACATGTGTTATGCTATGGTATAGCTAACGAAAGGTTCTGAAATGAGTACAAAAACACCACGCTTAAATAGATTTACACAAACGGTGCGATTCCTGCGGGTATCGCGCCTCTTACTTTGGACGCTCTGGGTGATCTACCGCGAACGCCGCCGGGTGATACGCGCTCGTGAGCGCGGCAACTACGAAGTGCGACCCAACGTCGAGGTACTGGTCAAGGTGCTGGTCGCCTTCCGCATCACCGCGGTGAAACTTGGCGTCTTGATGATAAAGCTTGGGCAGTTTCTCAGTTCGCGCGCTGATCTGCTGCCTGAACAGGCTCTGGAAGCCCTTAGTTCTCTGCAAGACGAAGTACCGCCTGCCCCATTCAGCCACGTCGTCTCCGTCATTGAAACCGAGCTAGGGAAGCCCGTTGAACAGGTATTTAGCGTGCTGGAACGTAAATGCACGGCGGCAGCTTCACTTGGGCAGGTTCATAAAGCTGTGCTTGCCTCGACAGGCGCGGAGGTCGCCGTCAAGATTCAGCGACCAAACATAGATCAACTGGTACGCATGGACTTGAGCACCCTCAAGTTCGTCATCTGGGTCATTAACCGTTTCGTCGATACGGGTGAATTTATCGACCTCATGGGCGTCTACCAGGAATTTAAACGTACCGTCTATGAAGAAATTGATTATGTGACCGAAGCTGCTAACGCCAAACGGTTCAAGGAAATGTTCAAAGACGATCCAAACATCTATATACCGAGCGTCTACGAGGATTATACCTCAAGACGCCTGCTAGTGCTAGAGTGGATTGATGGCATCAAGATCAATGACTATGCCACCCTGGAAGCTGAGGGGATCAGTCGCCTGGAGGTTGCCAAACGCACGGTCAGTGCCTACTTCTACCAGTTCTTCGCCGCCGGTTTCTTTCACGCCGATCCCCATCCCGGCAATATCTTCGTCCTACCGGCGAACAAATTAGACAAACTGGATGGAGTCAAAACCGCACCCGTGATAGCCTTTGTCGATTTTGGCATGGTGGGTACGCTCACGAAAAATATGAAGAAAACGCTCAAAGACCTGTTCTTGAGTTTTGTGACGCGCGACTCACACGCCCTCGTCACAGCACTAGCTCGCCTGGGCTTTATCGGTGAAGGGGCGAATATGGCGGCTATCGAACGCGGCATGGGCCTGATGATGGAACAATATTACGGTATGACCCTGGGCGATGCCCGCGACCTGGAGATGCCGGAAGTAGCACGCGATGTAGAGAATCTCATCTACGGACAGCCATTCAAGGTTCCCGCCCAATTCGCCTTTACCGGTCGTGCCGTTGGTACGCTCGTTGGCGTCTCAACCGGACTCTCGCCCGAATTTAATTTCGTTGAGGTTGCTACCCCCTACGCCCGCAAGTTCCTGGGTTTGGACGCGGAAGGCGCGGGGCAGACCATCCAACAGGTCTTGGCCCAAGTATTGGAATCTGGCCGTATCCTGCTCAATCTGCCACGTTCCCTGGAACAGATCATCACCAAGCTAGAGACAGGACAGATCGAAGTCAAGCTAGCCGACAGCTCGCGCAGCGGCAGAGCACGCCATGGACGCGGGCGCGGCAGAGATAGACGCAACGAAGAGGGTTCTTCCGGTCTGGGCAGTCTGGCCTGGGTGGCAGTGTTCCTCGCCGAGATCGCCGGTGGCATCGTCCTGACCATCGAGCACCAACCCACCCCCGGCTGGTTCTGCCTGGCACTGGCCGGTATCACCGCGTTGGGGTTGTTGATAAAAAGGTAGCCCCTACGCCGTTGGTTCCACCAACGCCCAACCGTCAGGTGCTAGCTTTTCGGCCAGGCCCTCACGCTCCAATTTCAGCAGGTGGGCCTCAACCGACCAGGCCGCGACGGCATGCAGACGCGGATCAACATCTGCATAGACGTACGGCACTATTTCGGGTATCTTCACCCCGCGTGGCAGCGCCTCCAACGCCGCCAGGACCTGCTGCTCACGCTGCATCCGGTGCGCAACATACTCCGCCAGCTTCGCCTGTGGGTTGGTAATCGTTGGCCCATGGGCAGGCACGATTTCGGTGATATCCATCTCTTGCAAGCGATTGAGGGAGCCCAGATACTCCTGCATATCACCCTCCGGTGGAATAATCACTACCGTTCCCACACCAGCTACCAGATCGCCCGCGAACAGCGTTTTTTGCCCTTTCAGCAAGTAACAGAGGTGATCGAAGCGGTGGCCGGGCGTGTGGATAGCGACAAGAGTATCATCGCCAGCGGGAAAAGTAGTGCCATCGGCAACCTCTTCATCAGCCACAGGTACGCCCTGGCGACTGAAAGCGTAGATGGAGGCACCCAGACGCTCACGCAAAGCGACTGCGCCATCGACATGGTCATGATGCCCATGCGTAATCAGGATGCGGCGTATACCGCCGCGCCTGGCACCCTCTTCTATCACCGCGTCAAGATAGGCAGCATCGTCAACGGCTGGATCAATCAGCGTTGCGCCCTCGACCCCACCACCCAGAATAATCGTATTGGTACCCGGCCCCGTCATGATCGAGGGATTGGGGGCCAGGATTATCGTGTATGGCTTATCCATCATTTATCTCTCGTTTTCTACAAGCCCTGTGTCCGCGTCATATGTTCGGGAACAATCCAGCGACCCGCTTCGTCTTCGGGCAGGTAGACTCGTGTAACCCCGTTTTCTTGAACCAGGACAGGCATATGCGTCTCTACATGCTGGGTCGTCGTCGCATTCAGAGCTTCCGCTACCGTTTGAAAACGCGCCAGTTCGCGCAACTGGTAAATAGTGGCGAAGACCAGCGGAAATTCGCCGCGTGCGCTGCGTGCCAGGGCTTCGACAGGGGCAATCCATAGACCCTCGCTGGTCTCGAGACGATCATGCGCGGCCTGTTGCTCTGCCGGGGCTGTTGTGATAAAGAAGTGCGTATCAAAGCGTTTTGGCATGCCCTCCGGCGTAATCCAATGCGCGAAATAGCCAAGGTGATCAGTGGCCAGACGCAGGTTTTCAGCGTGAGCCATCTCTATCAACGACCCCTTGCGCTCGTTGAACGCGTCGCGGTAGCTGGCAAAGCGCGGAATATCCTCATCATTGATAGCCAGTATTTGCCCGTCGCGATAGGCCAGCAGCACACCAGCCTCCTCGAAAAGTTCACGAATAGCGGCAGACCTCACCCCACTACCTAAAAGAGTGCGACCTTCTGGGTCCGCTCCCGCCGGGGCGACCGGCATACACACCTGTTCCGCTTGTTCCGCGGCACGATCATCCGCTGAGGCCGACCCGCCGGGGAAGACATAGACATCCGGCATGAAATCGCTCTGGATGACACGCCGCACCATAAATACTTCTATACCTTGTCCCGCGGCACTATCGCGCAACATCATGACCGCCGAAGATGACCGGGGCTGCACTGCCATAAGACATTATCTCCATTCTTGCTGCAAAAAGCACCTCACTGGTGTATAGTATCACATGGAAGCCAGAGAAAAGAGCTTTTATATAACAACAAAGAAACAGTACAGCGAGGCACTGACGATGAACACAATCGCTACCACGTTACGGGTTGGACTCATTGGCAATCCCGTTGCCCATTCCTATTCGCCACGTCTACAGCAGGCAGCACTGGACGCACTGGCCATTCCTGCCCATTATGAGCTTTGGCAGACAAACCCGGAGGAACTTTCGGCTCGTGTGGCCTCGCTACTATCCCCCGCGTATCTGGGGGCGAATGTGACGATCCCTTATAAAGAAGCCGTATTGCCTTTCATGGATGTGGTCGATCCCCTCGCGGCCCGCATCGGCGCGGTCAATACCATCGTCCATCACGACGAGTACCTGTATGGCTACAACACCGATGCCCCAGGTCTGTTACACGCGCTGGCAGAGCAGGGCGTTGGTCAGAAGCTTGACGATACTCATATCTCTTTCGCGGGTTATACCGCTATTATGCTGGGCGCGGGTGGCGCGGCACGCGGCGCGGCCTTTGCACTTGTCTCGGCAGGAGTCGAACGCCTCATCATTGTCAATCGCACCCTGGAACGAGTACAACGTCTGGCCGCTGCCGTGCAACAGGGCAGCAATTGCCAGGTCTTTTGCCTGAACGATCCCGAATTCTTAATTCCTCATCCATCTTCGCTGATTATCAATGCCACCCCGCTGGGCATGCATGTCGCGGGAGAAAATACCAATAATGAGAACGCCAGCCCCCTGAGTGCCGACATACTGGCTCGCTTTGCCTCCGACACCCTCGTCTATGATATGATTTATCATCCAACGCAGACGCAATTGCTCTGTCAGGCTCGTATTCTCGGCTTACGTGCTGTCAATGGCTTATCCATGCTCTTGCATCAGGGCGCGTTAGCCTTTACGCTATGGACAGGCGAGCCAGCACCACTGGAAGTGATGCGTGCCACGCTGTTTTAACTAGCGTGCTATTTTATAGGAGAGTTTTATGAGATTTGTAAGCTTCGCGACTACTGATATCCCTAAACCACACCTGGGTATTGTGCAAAACGACGCGGTTCTTGATGTTGATTTAGCCGCCCACGCCTTGACGTTGATTGGGCCGGACTCGCTCCTTGAGCTCATCGAACACTACGAACGAGTACAGACTATCCTGCAAGCCATCCTGGACAAGGCGGCAGGACGTACTTTTAGTGAGGTCAAAACATTCGCCTCGATTGGCGCGGTACACAGCATCACCAACGTGCAACTCGCCGCCCCTATTCCGCGTCCACGCAAAAACATTATGTGCATGGGCCAAAACTATGCTGACCATGCCCAGGAGTCTAACGCGGCTCGTGGCATCGCAACGGTTGCTACTGACCCGCCCGCCGTTTTCACCAAAGCCCCGACCACGGTCAATGGGCCATACGGCGAGATCGTCATTGATCCGGCGGTCTCAGAGCAGATCGACTGGGAAGCCGAGCTGGCGGTCATCATCGGCACAGTTGGCAAAAATATCCGTGAAGAGGATGCCCTCGCCCATGTCTTCGGCTATACCGTGCTCAACGACGTGTCGGCCCGTGACATCCAATTCCGCTTTAAACAGTATTTCCGCGGCAAAAGCCTCGATGGCTATTGCCCCATGGGGCCATGGATTGTCACCACCGACGAAATACCCGACCCACAACAATTGCCCATCCGCCTGAAAGTCAACGGCGTCATCAAGCAAGAGAGCAATACCAGCCAGATGATCTACTCGGTCGCGCAGACTATCGCCTTGCTCTCCACTGGCATGACCCTCGAACCCGGTGATATTATCGCCACCGGCACCCCCAGCGGCGTCGGTTTTGCCCGCAAACCACCCGAATTTCTCCACGCCGGAGACATCATGGAAACGGAAATCGAAGGCATTGGCCTATTGCGCAACACCATCGTAAGCACCAGGTAAGGATGGGCCTTGGTGTGGCGTGCGTAGGGACAAGGGGCGGATGAGGCGGATGAGGTGAGGGCCTGGTGCTTGTCCTCGTCCTGTGGGAAGGATGCAGACTCCCACCCGGACAGGCACCAGGCCCCCACTCAACCCCGCGTCAGCCCCCTGTCCCTACGCACGTTCGCTTACATCCTATTTGAAATATATGAAAAGGCACGCCCTGGTTAATTCTCCCCATTTGAGACAACTGGCTATACTGATTGTAATACGACATTGTCTCAGAGGGAGGTCATATGCTCAAAACTCCTTTACGCCTGGCTATCGTCATCGTGGTTTTACTGTCCGGGCTAGGGTTAGGCGTCACGCTCGGCACCGTTATCTATGCTGTCCATACATCCCATTCTGCTCCAGCAACACCACACGCAAAAGCACCGCTTCCTACGATAACCATGCCACGGGCGCAGGACTTGTTTGAACCATTTATCTTGCCCGTGCCACTACACGCCACCGTGACGTGGCAGAACGATGATACCGTGCCTCACATCTTCACCACGACACCGGATAAAAGCACCTTTCTGAATCCTCAATCGTTCTCATTCACCGTGGTGGCAGGGAAACGCGTCAGTTTCACCTTCACGCACCCCGGCCTGTACCATTACTATGAGAAAACGCTCTGCCTCTGGAATACACAGTTTTCACGGGTCGCTGCTAAAAAAGGAGTTCCACGCTATCCGTTGGCGATGGACGGTATTATCTGGGTACAAGGTCCCATCGTTGGGCTGCCATCTGCTACCCTCAATCAAGTGCCACTCAATCACGACCAGTTCACATTTGAATTTGTGGCTATCAGCCAATTTGGCTCGGTTACGTGGCATAACTTCGATGCCGATCCACATTTCATCGGCCTCGCCGCTGGCTGGACAGCCCCGATCAATCCCACTGATATTGGCTTGTATCGGATCGCAGGTACTGACGATCAACCAGGAGGTGCCTCAATCACCGTGATCTTCAACAAACCAGGACTGTATTATTACTATTGCCGCAACCATGATCATCTCGATCCCTCGACCTATCGTGCGCTCGTGCTGGGCAAAGCCTCGGAATACCCTTTACCAATGGAAGGTTTTGTGCTCGTCCTTGGCAACTAATCAAGCTTGGGTCACCCTTGTGACTGTCCTCTTCCCTCTAACAGGTAGGGCTGCAATCAATGTATTGCAGCCCTACGGTATTCTATCTCCCTGCCGATAGTGCTAATACAGATGGAAGCGTAGCCACTGCACTACGAGCGCATAGCTGCTTCCCTCCACTGACCAGTTTATTTTGAGGGAGAGGTAGAAGGCACATGCGGAATCCCCTGCTCAATATACCTATCGCCAGGAGATTAGCTTTTGGCTTTCTCATTCCGGCATTGATTGTCTCCGTCGCGTTGGGTAGCATCGGCATACAAAGTAGGCAGTTGCTCACCCAGGAAGCTATGTTTTACCAGGGCCTCATTCATACCTACTCCTCGTTGACAACCGCGACAGGCTATCTCGCGGAGGTAGACACGGTCATGCAAGCTACCGTGAGTGATGCCGCCTCAGCTACAACAACGCCTGAGACCCTGACCGAAGATAAGACAGCGTTTCAGGGACTCGCGAAAGACTATGACGTCATCATCGAAAACGACATTCAACACGATGTCCTCGATCAGCATACCGACCTCTCAGCACTATTTACCGCGGCTGGTCACTATGCACAGATAGGAGAGCAACGTTCTCTGCTTGCACATACCCTCGCTACCTGGCTTGCTTACTTTAGTGTGCAAAAGAAAGTGCTAACCACCATTGACAGAGGCGACGCCGCGGGAGCACGCACGCTAGAATATGCCAACGCGGAACTGAAATATGCAGGCGCATTGAATGCGCTGAAAACACTGATAGACTTTGATGCGCATCTGGTATCCTCGGTGGGTGATGCGACAAACGTCGAAGAGAACAATCTGCTTTACACCACCATATTTGCCGCGCTGTGTGTCCTACTCGGTATAGGAATTGTCGGCTGGCTTGTCTCTAACACCATGGTACGCCGTTTACAGCAGTTACGTTCCGTGGTACAAGCAATAGGGAAGGGCCAGGTCAACACACGTCTCACGGTCATTGGACGCGACGAAATTACCGATGTTTCCCAGGCCGTCAATGGCATGCTCGACACTATTGTAGGACTGCTGGAGGAGACGCGCAGCCAGCGCGATGCCCTCACCAACGCGGCAGAACTGCGACATTTACACGAGGAACTGCAAAGCCAGCATGAAGCACTTAATAGCGCACATGCCCGGCTCGAAGCACTCGCCACGACAGACCCTCTCACCAGCCTCCCTAACCATCGTACAATCATGAAGCAGATCGAAGAGGAATTAGCAGTGTGCGGACACAGCCAGCGTTCCTGTGCCGTCCTATTTGCTGATATCGACCATTTCAAGCGCATTAATGATACCTGGGGGCATCAAGCTGGCGACACCATTTTACGTGAGGTGGGCAGACGACTGCGGCAAGCTATTCGCGTAGATGATTTTGTAGGCCGCTACGGTGGAGAAGAATTTGCTATCGTCCTCACAAATGTAGACTTGCATGAGGCGCAGATCATCGCGGAACGCTTGCGTACAGCCTTGCAGATGCAGCCATGCAGATGGGAAACCGCTGAAACCAGCATCGACATTCCTGTTACCGCGAGCATTGGTATCGCGCTCTATCGCACGCATGGCATTACGCGTGAAGCCTTGCTTGCAGCGGCAGACCGTGCCATGTATACCGCCAAACACGGTGGGCGCAACCGTGTCTGTAGCGCGGGAGAGGCAAGCATGCTGGATGCGGTCATGCTCGCCCCTGGCAACATCTCTCCAACAGATGTGATAGCTGTACAAGCCCTGACTGCCGTGGCACGCGTGCATGACAACGGCACAAGTACGCATGCCCAGCGCATGGTCTACATAGCGGAAGCGACCGCACGCGCCCTGGGACGCTCCGAAGAAGAGATACAGCTTGTTCGCTTAGCAGCCTTGCTGCACGATATCGGCAAAATTAACATTCCAAATGAAATCTTGCACAAACCAGGCCCACTGACCGACGAGGAATGGAGCGTGATGCGCCTCCATCCCGATATTGGTCGGCGGATATTGGTGCAAGCAGGGGGCAGATTTGAACTGATTTCACATATTGTCGTCGCCCACCACGAACGTTGGGACGGTTGCGGCTATCCTTATGGCCTCGCGCAAGAAAAAATTCCGTTGGGTGCTCGCATTCTTTCAGTGGTGGATTCGTATGATGCCATGACCTCACAGCGACCATACCGCGAGCCCCTGCCTGTAGCACAAGCTCGCGTAGAATTGCAACGCTGTGCTGGCAGCCAATTCGATCCCCAGGTAGTGCGTGCCTTCCTGCACGTCCTCGATGAACAACTACAAATTGTACCATCATCCCAGGACGAGGAAATACCAACTCAGGATGTCATGGCCTTGCGCTAGGTAGAGAGAATTACACATGAACTTCTTCGCGCATCCATGCTGGTATGCTACCCCAGAGATTATGGGCCATCGTTCGTGTATGCCAGAGCCGCGGCGGGTTGGTGACATCGTGATCGTAGTATTGTTGGAGTTCAGCCGATAGCTCGATATGAATACCTTCCGTATCGGCCAGACACAAGAAGAGGTCATGACCGGCTCCATGCCGACCTGGCCCCCACAAAATTGGCGTCTGCCGTTGGCTCAGGTAATCGGCCCATTTCAGCATCTCCGGGCCATCAAATATACTGTAGCCCACATGCTCAATATCCATCTTCCCACGCATCAACAGCACCGTATGATGGTCGTTGTTGCAGCGCAGCCAGACACACTCGCGCAACAACCAATCTGATATATCAAAACCCAGCGACTCGGTATAGAATTCAACCATCTGCTCTAAATGAGATGTTTGCAGGGCCACATGCTGCAAGGCACGCGGGCGGAATTGTGCTCTGCGTCCACCGGCAATATTTGGCGAAAGGGCCAGCGGGTCATCGGAGGTTACCGAAATTTCAATACGGTTGCCGTCAGGATCATTAAACCAGAGCGTATCGCCCATCTCTGGATCACCATCACGCTCTTCCAATGTTAGTTCCAGGCCGGACTGATTCAGGCGAGCGGCCAGGGCCGCGAGCTCAGCATCCGTATCAACCTCAAAAGCCAGGTGGTGTAGCCGGGTGCGTGGGAACGGGTTACGTCCATTGCCAACGCTGGGACGTGTATCGCTAAATAACCCTACACTATGATGTTCATCGCCCAGAGAGAGAAAGACGTTGGCATTCTCCAGCTCAACCTCTTGCTCCATGGGATTTTCAAAGGTGTTGCGCAAGTCGAAACCCAGTATCTGGCGATAGAAACGCGCCTGAGCCGCAACATCTGTGGCCCATAATCCAACATGCGCTAATCGTTTTACTTTCACTCTCTGTATTTGTTGCTCGCTCATTGCCTGCTCCTGCTATCCATGGCACTACACGTCGCTCAACACTCACTTGTATTAACGTGTATCATACTAAGCCGTACACAGAGGGTCAACGAAACTACCCGAAGGTCATGTGCGTACACACAAAACACTTTAGCTCGTCAGCAGTGTATGTAGAGTAGACAACAACATATCATCTGGACACGGTTTGGTCAGGTAGACGTGTGCTCCCAGCTTGCGTGCATGCGTTTGGTGTTTTTCCGCGGTGTGCGAAGTCAGCATAATGACCTTGACGTGCGCTAGTTCGGGATGGACGCGCATCATGCTCAAGACATCATAGCCATTCAAGTTGGGCATCTCCATATCGAGTAGCAATGCATCCGGTGGAGCATCAACCAGCAGTTCAAGAGCCTTCATACCATCTTCCGCTTCGATAACGCGATAGCCAGCCCTGCTCAACGCATGTCGCACGGAGTGGCGGATATAAACGGAATCGTCGGCGATAAGCACCACTGGCGGCCCCTGTTCCGTGTAGGTTTCTTGCTTGCTATCCGTTATCTTTGCCCGTGCTTCTGGCAGCAACAAGGCATACTGTCGCACCAGTTCGGGTATCTCAACCACCAGCATGACATTACGCATACCGTCAATGACCGTACCCGCGATGCCCGGTCGCTGTAAATGGGGAGCAAGGGGTTTCACCACTAATTCGACATCGCCAATAATCTCATCGACCTGTACCACCAGGTGTGTTGAGTTCGCTTGTACGATCAGTACTGATGATGTTATCTCGCGTGCAGCCCGTTCCATGGGAAAACCGAGCAAGCTAGTCAAACTATAGCACTCTTCCGGTGCATAGTGTTTCCCATCGTCAATGCGCTGCACCTGTGCGAACGGCACCACGACCTGATGACTCCCTATGCGCACCAGTAAGGAGCGCACGGCCCCTTGGGTTCGCGGCAAACGTATGACAAACGTGATGCCATCGGCTCTATTTTGCTCCACCGTAATCGAACCATGCAGTCGCTGGATAGTCTCTTGCACGCCATCTAGCGCACCGCCGCCAATCGTCATCGAAAAGCCTAACTCAATCATCACTTCGTTGCCCAGGGTACGCGCATGCAACCAGATGCGATCTGGCGCATCGCTCTGTTCAGTGCTGTGCGATGGCTTCTGATAGCTCTGGGCCAGGCAGGTGCGCACCAGTTGTAGCAGTGGCTGCTTTAATTCTTCGAGGATATCCTGGTCAATTTCCGTCGTTTCCCCCTCGATTTCAAACCGTACTTGCCGTTGTTGCGCCAACGCGCTCATCATGACCGCCCGCTCAATACGGTTCAGGAGGCTACTAAGCGGTGCCAAACGCAGCAAAAGCGTATCGTTACGCACGTTGGTAGCTTGTGCCATATGGGCTTGCGTGATATGGTTGAGGTGTGTCAGAGCAGTGCGCAGTCGCGTGGAGGCGGTAGCGACATCAGCAATCGCCTCGTCAAACGAGTGGATAAGCACATCGTTCTCGGTGAAATGATCCAACTCAAGGGTGTCCCACTGCGACAATCCGCCAGCTTTCAGCCATTGCGGCGGGTACTTACTTTTGCGTTGATAGAGATGCCCGGTACGCTGCGCTGCTTCATCGAGGATACGCGCCACCAACGACGAGGTAGGCCGCTCATCATTAACCGCTGGTGCCGCTACATTTGACCTTGTGGTAAAGAGCTTGATGGATACCAACGCTTCCACTTGACGCAGACGAACCTGGGCCACATGCAACTCTTGCAGTGCTTGCTCGACCTCGACCTGTGCATTCTTTATCGCAGCCTGTAGTTCCGCGAGGTCCTCTGTGTGTGAAACAAGCTGCTCAAAACGACGCATATCGACACGCACAAAGGAGCTAGCGGATGGATGCTCCGGTACACGTTTGGATGGTGTACCATCCTCCTCAGCCGTGCTATTGAACAAAACACGAACGGGAGGAGTCTCGGCCTCTTTCACCACGGATGGAAGAGGTTTGACAGCGTTTCTCTGCTGGATAGCGATATTGAGAGCGTGGTACTCAGCTTCCAGTTCAGCTAAGGGATGGTCACTTTCCTTCCCATACGTGATAACGCTGTTAAGCGTCATTTCCAGGGCGTACACGGTCTGTAGCAAGGCGTGCAAGCCAATAAAAGGCACCAGTATACGCCTGGCAATCTGGCCCGTTAGCTCTTCCATGTCATAGGCAATGGTTGCTATAATGGTGCAGCCAATCGCACCCGAAGTACCTTTGACTTTGTGGGCAAAGCGTTGCAGTGTCTGTAGAGGGGCCGGGTCTATATCCTCCTCTGGCTCAACATGACGCAAAATATCCCGTATCGCCGTCAGGTCTTCTTCGACTTCACCGACAAAGAGGGCGAGCATTTCATCGCCCAGCAACATGGTTGTAAGAGCATGCTGGTCGGAAGATGGTGTGCGCGATGGCTGAGACGCATCCTTTGGCTGCTTCCCCTCTTCCTGCTCTTTCTCCCCTTCTTCCATATTCCCCAGGTCCATAGCATCAAAGGCTTGTAGGATTGCCAAATCATCAGGAGAGAGCGAGTTTTGATCGAAACCTTCATCCATACGGCGGTGCTGTTCCTATATGCCGCAACGCGTCTGCCAGCATTGGTAGTATATCTAAAACGAGGGCATCCGCGGGTGCCGCGTCCGTGGAGGTTGACTGTTCGCCTTCCGACAGATTTTGCCGAATCATCCCCACGCTCGACACAAGCAAGCCGATGGGCAAACCTTCGTAATTGGCAATAAGTAATGTACCTTCACGCACAAGCTCAACATCCGCGAGATAGGCTTCAAGATCAATCACGGCAATAGCCTCGCCGCGCCACGCCACAATACCGGCCATCCAACGCGGAGTGGCCGGTAATAAAGCCAGACGATGAGGCGGCAAAACTATATCATAGAGAGATTTCAGAGGTATGAAGCAACGCTCCTGGCGCAACAGACATTCCAGATACTCTTCAGGATAGACAGCCGTCTCGCTTTGACTGGCTAACTCGCGGGCATATTCCCAAAACGCTTCATCGCTTAACATTGCAAGGCTGTGTAAACGTGAACTGTCCAGGACCGGCATCACGTTAACGTGGGAACACCCAGGTGTGAGTGTAACACGGATATCAATTCCTGCGTTCTAAACGGTTTGATCATGTAATCTTTTGCTCCGGCCAGACGACCTTTGAGGCGATCGATGACACCATCATGACTTGTGAGCATGACGATGATGGTGTGAGCAAATTGAGGTTTTGCTTTGAGACGGCGTGCAAATTCGTAGCCATCCATTCTGGGCAAACCAATATCAAGTATCACCAGATCAGGGATGCGCCTGAATTGTTGTTCGGTGATGGCACGCAAAGCCTCAAAACCGTCAGGAAAACTTACGTATTCGAAACCTTCACGCTTCAAGCTGGTTTCAATGATCTTACGTACTGTGAGTGAGTCGTCGATGATCATAACCAGTTTACTCATATAGTTCCCTCTCTTCTCTCTTCCACACTACTACCTTCCAATCATTATGTGTACCTACTCGTCTGCCAACCTTCATGTGATAGGCCGCCTACGGCGGCAGGAGAGAGAGGGAGAACTGGGGCACAGCCCCAGACCCCTGTCAAGGGGTTGCACCCCTTGCATCCCCACTTCTCACAGGAACGGCACAAAAACCTGACGTGTTTTGACCTACTCGGCTTTTCAGCCGTTCACAATAGCAGGTCTGTGACAATAGTAGCATAGAGATGCACAAAGTGCAACATGTTTGGCATAAAGATATCATCAAATGTTTCTATTGTTTGCCAAATGTTGTGAAATCATGTGCGCGGTAATTCCTTCAAGAACTTCTCTAATGCCTTCGTGCGGTATTGGCGCGTAAAGTCAACAATGTTGCTATGTTCACTGTGCGGCTGTTTTTGCAGTTCGTTTTGCACCAGGCTGCGCAGCAATAGGATATCTTCGCTCCATGCCACATCCAGGATAATTTCCGGTAAGTCCTCCTCCATGCGATGGACATCCAGGCGTTTGAGCCAGAGCGCGAAGAGGCGTTCTAACCAACGATGGCGTTCGGTCGGATTCAGCAAAGGAGTAAGTGTCTCATGGTCCACATCTAAGAGCGCATTGCTGCTAGCCTCGCTAAGCAAGGTCTCCAGGGTGTACATCGCGGCGTCAATCATCTCATCGTAGACAGGGACCAGGTCTGCCCTTGCTTCGCGCAACCGATGTTCAAACATGAGCGCAAAGAGTTCCAAAGCTCCGTTCGAGTCACTATTTCCAACATACGATATGGCCTCGTCAATCAAGCGAGAAAGCGTCTCCATCACTACCTGCGGTACCGTCTCAAAGTCGAGTTGCTGAGTAAACTCTTCGAGTTGCTGACGGTGCGCCAGAGCATCCAGCGGAAACTGCGTTGGTTGTGGATACGGATGAAAAACAATTTGCTCATCTCCACTAAAATCCCAGTCCTCTGAAACCTCTTCATCGGTATCAATAGTATCTTCAGCATCATTGTCGCTACCCTCGCGTTGCTCCAGGTAACTGGCAACCTCCGTCTCCAAAGCTGGATGCTG
The DNA here is from genome assembly GCA_051004815.1 of Ktedonobacteraceae bacterium. Classification (GTDB taxonomy): domain Bacteria; phylum Chloroflexota; class Ktedonobacteria; order Ktedonobacterales; family Ktedonobacteraceae; genus JBBQXY01. Next base: position 58,823 of record JBPCJY010000240.1, on the reverse strand, counting down.
TTCAATCAGTTCCTGCACGAGGGAAAGCAGGTGCTCTTTATCCGCTTGCTGTAATAACTGAGCAATTTCTGGTTTCATACATGTTTTCCTTACCGCTCGACGCCGCTAACTGCGATGGGCAGCGTAAATGTAAAAGTACTGCCCTGCCCAGGCGTGCTTTCCACGATGATGCGACCGCCATGTGCTTCCACAACATGACGAACGATGGCAAGACCAAGTCCGCTTCCACCACCACCAGGCCCAATAAAACCAGTCTTCGCACGCGCTCGATCAGCTTTATAGAATCGCTCAAAGATACGTGGAAGTTCTTCTGGCCGAATCCCTACCCCTGTATCACGTACAAAGAAACATTGGGTATGCCCTTCTGGCTGTAAACTAGTACCGATGGTGATCGTGCCGCCCGAAGGGGTAAACTTAATGGCATTATGCAGGAGATTGACAAGGACATGCGCTATCTGTTTACTATCAGCAGCAACACGCGTCCGTCCATCCTGTATATCTGTGCGCAAGGAGACACGATGCCGCTGCGCCTGGGGCAACATACGGGCCATCACTTCACGTACCAACTGTTCCGCCTCAACCGCTTCAATAACCATTGGTACCTGACCGGATTCAATGCGTGAAAGCTCCAGCAACTCTGACACAAGGGCTGTGAGATGCTGCACTTCGGTCTCGATCTTCTCCAAGAAGACCTGTGCTTTATCGTGATCGGTGTCAATAGCCTCTTCCAACGTCTCCGCGAGCAGCCGAACGGAAGCCAATGGTGTGCGTAATTCGTGTGAAACATTGGCAATAAAGTCACGTCGCACTCGCTCCAGACGGCGCAATTCACTGCAATCCTCGATGGACACGACGAAATAGGTGGAGCATTGTTTCTCCTGTCCCGCCAATGCGTCATCAGGCTGGGAAGCTAGCTCAACGGGTACATGCTCAAGCGGTGTTACTGAAATGTTCCACGCTGTACCGGTGGCATCTTTGCTATAGCTGCCTTTGCGCGGGCGACCTGTAGTAATACTCTCCTGTACTGGTTGTAGCATCGCTTGTTCTGGTAGCCACTGCTCTAACTTTTGACCTTGCAACGAGTTGGTGGCACCCAGCAATTTAACGGCCAGCGCATTCCAGTAATGGATAGTGAAACTACAATCAATGATGAGCACAGGCCAGAGCATCGTTTCCAACATCTGGCGGAAGAATTGTTGAAAGTTCAGAGTGCTATTCTCACTCAACAGGGATCTCCTCACTCTAACGTCATAGCATTCTTCATCAGCTTTTTATGCCACTAAGTTGTTACGCTGTCTCACTGGAAGGGTCGTTTCCTTGTTCACCTTCTAGTGGTAAAGGTGGCACGGACGGCTCTGGAATTCGTGTTAACGTTTCCGCATAATTGATCTGCACCTGGGGACGTAATCGCGCCATCATATAACTATCAATATACCTGCCACCACGAAAGGCGTCAAGGCGTTTCCGGCCCTCAATTTCAAAATCGAACTGCTTATACAGGTGAAGCGCGACCTCATTGTCCGTAAATACATCCAGTTCTAGCCGCACCAGATTCAGCCAGTTGTCCGCCAGGTCTGTCATGGCCATCATAAGCATCCTACCGATGCCTTGACGCTGATGTTTGTCGTGTACGGCCATAGCGAGGTCGCCAACATGGCTCTCGCGCCCGGTACCTACACGCACGTTGATGGCACCAACCGCTTTTCCTTGCACTTCAGCAATGAAAACATGCACATGTTCATCCTCAATCCATTGCTGAATAGTTTTTTGCCAGGCATCAGCAGTCGTCGAGGGCAATAGAGATGTGCCATATAAAACATTGGGCATATGCATCAATTCATGGATGTCGTTAGCATCACTCAAACGAAGCGGGCGTATGGTAAAACGGCTCATATGATAATTCTCCTGCATTACACGACAAAAGGCCACCCAATCGGTGGCCTTTTAGAAGGCTCCTCGAACAGGACTCGAACCTGTAACCTACCAGTTAACAGCCGGCCGCTCTACCATTGAGCTATCGAGGAATGTATTCGTTCCCTCGGAACGTTTGCAGTATACTATAAGCGCGAAATTTCGTCAAGACCTTTTTTTCGCAAAAATTTGGGCTGGTGTAAAGTTGGGTTTGAGCGCAATGTATTGCGCTCTTACACCTGCAACAATTCAATCAACCAGAGCACGACGAGCAAGAAGATGGTCAGGCTGATAAAGGCAATGATGGGGTCTAGCAATGGCGCACTGATCAGGCTTCCGCGCAGGCGTAGACGTTGCAGCAGCGTTGGCAGAACCAGTCCGCACAGCGATGCAATCAGCAAAGTAAAGCCAAAACCCAGGCCAATCGCTACGCTCAACATGACAGAATGGAAGAGTAACCCCGTTAAAAGCCCGACTACCACGCTCGCCAGTAAACCACCCACCGTACCTAACCGTAGCTCTCGAAAGAGGCCGCGCCAGAAATCACTGCCACCGGCAGAACGAAGTTGCCAACCAGCAACTCCGAGTGCCTGTGATCCGACGCTGCCACTGGTCAGCAAGAGCATTGGGGTCAAGCAGATAACGCCATTAAGGGCAATATGCGAGCGCAACCCGGCCATAAGCCCCGACGCTTGCACATGTAAAACACTAGACGAGATGACCGTGCCGATAATCTGGTATAGCACCAGTGCCAGGGCAAAACCCGCTACCACGTTCACGGACAACCATGTGACACGGCTCATAGTTGCCCGCAAGGAAAAATGCTCTTCTTCCTCGAACTCCTCAACGCTAGCACCCGCGATTTCAGAAAAGTCTTCCACCTGCTCTTCGTGAAGCACGTCGATCACGTCATCTACCGTCACAAGGCCCACCAGGTGATTCTCGCTGTCCACCACTGGCACACCCAGCAAGTCGTACTTGGCAATGACCTGGGCCACCTTTTCCTGATCGGTATCGATAGTGACTTTGATCACATCGCTATCCATCAACTCCTCTAGCCGTGTTTGGGGGTTGGCTACCACCAGTTCACGCAGCGAGACAACGCCCGCCAGGTGCTGTTCAGCATCCACAATATAGAGGTAATAGATCATCTCCAGGTGTTGGGAGTGCTGGCGCAGGTAAGCCAGGGCATCTTCAGCGGTCAAATCTTGCGCAAGCGACAAGACCTCCGTCGTCATCAGACCGCCCGCTGTCTCCGCGCCATAACGCAGCAGGTCGCGAATGGACTGCGCCTCGCTGGCCGGCATCAAACTGAGCAAACGCTCGGCCTCGTGTTCTGGCAGATCTGCCAGGATATCCGCAGCATCGTCAGGAGCTAGAGCTTCCAGCAGATCAGAGGCGCGTTCAGGATCAAGTCCGCTCAATATTTCATACTGCAATGGCGATTCAACCTCGTTGAAGGCTTCCGCCGCCGTCTCGGTATCCAGGCGATCCAGCATTGCGCCCGCGTCCTCTACGTCAAGCTGTTCCAGGATGTCCGCGATATCCGCCGGACGCAGTTCCGCTATTTTTGTATGGCTGACGTTGAGTTGCACCTGTGGCACAACCCCGCTTGTTCCCGCCCCGGCACCCGCGAAAGCTGGCATCAACTGCCCCGTAGCAGTACCTGCCCGCACCACCTGAATCGGTTCTACATAATTCCAGGTAATGGTGCGCTCCGCCAAATGAAGCGGCAGCACACGGGCCAAGCGTTCTACCGGAGCCAGGATGCCCAAGCGACGCAACAAGCCACTCCCACTAATATCCACACCGACCAGCCGCACTGTTTTCTTAATTTGCGCCAATTTTAAATCATTGACTTTCACCACGCGAAACCCCTGTGTATCCACAATTTGCTTATCCAGGATATCGCGCCTCAATAATAGCTCATCTGATAGCGGAGTATAGGTTTGAATTTGTGCTTGCTTGACTAACAAATGTATTTTTGGTTCTTCCAGGCTATCGACCACCGACCAGGGAATAATCATATCGGCCTTGCCATTGCCCAGTGGTGCGTGTACGATCAACGCCGTGACAACGGGAAAGGTCTCATGTAAAGCGACGCAGACATCACGCAATGCGCCGATGCGGCGTCCTTCAATATCATAAATGCTCTGGCGGAGCAGGGTGCTGAAAAAAATCATTGGAATCACCACCTTCTTTGAGTAATAGAATCCATTAGCTTATCCACATGTGTTGTGGATAAGTGGATAACCTTTCACCTGCGTAACGTAAGTTACAAGGAATATGCACACAACGAGTTAAAGCAGTTCCGATGTACAGAAACATGCAGTACAACATCTATGTGAATTTCAAGCAGGGAATAGGGCCAAAGCCCTCAGGGGTAGAGTATCCTAAGCGGGTACCCTCCAGGACTCACTGGCAGGTGGGAAAGTGCTTACCCGACATCGCTTTCAACATTGGGGAAATGTGATACAATGCGTAACCATCGGGCAAACGTGGCGGTGATGAAATTACCTCAGAGGAAGCAATAAACGATACATCTGTTAACCAGTTACCATACCCAATGGTGAGTAGAACCATCCCGAAAGCAGGCATGCAAAAACCACAGGCCTACTATGACTAGGGCCAGCGTCCATAGTTCCCTCACCTCCTTTGCCCGCCAGTTGCGCCGTGTACCAGTGGCCGCGTTCTGTTAAAACGCCTCAAACCTCTTCTGGTGCGCCATCACAACCGTGGGTATGACAAAAAGAATTTCTATGTAAAGTATAACACGATACCTTCCTTTTGGGCAAGGTAGTACGTTGTGTGCAGTACCATTTGGATTGATGAATTGTTCTGTATGATAGGTACCGCGTAGGTAAGCCCTAGCTACGCTCTGCCTCCTTCTTGCTGCCAATGGTAGCAAGCAACGAAATTAACTCTTGCATTCTGAAAGGTTTGCGTAGGATTGGCACGCTGGGAAAATGTGTTTGCACCTCATCAAGTACATGCTGACTTGCGCCTGAAACCACAATGAGAGGAAAATGCGCCAGGGGAGAGTGGGCAGCGTGCAGCGAGTGGAGCACATCTAGCCCAGTGAGGCGACCTGGAAGCATAAGGTCAATAATCGCAAGGTCGTATGCCAATACAGCATCTTGACGATACGTGGCCCATATGAAAGCGAGGAAGGAAGCGGCGTCTCCATAAGCAAAGACGCGGTGTCCTTCAAACTGTAAAAGGGTCTGTATGTATTCAAGGTTGGAAGGATTGTCTTCGAGAATGGCAATGTTCATGTATCCACCTCAATGATCCTAATACTGCCTGAACCACTAAGGTAATACGCATCTGACATCAAGGTGGATTACATAGTCTGCTGATCTCTATTGGCGCGAGCGACCCGCTAAAGCTCTAAAGAGCAGGACAATGGCACCAAGAAGCAAGGCAGAAAGCATCTCTATCGGGCCTCGTGTGGTGCCCGTTGCGCCAAAGAAAACGATAATGCCGAGCAGTGCTACCACTAAAACGGCACATGCTACCATCAGTGGTCGGGGTTGCTGTAAGTTCCTGTTCATCTTATCCTTTCAGGAGACCCTTGCCCTTCCAGGCGTGGGGTGTCTGACGCGGTTATTCCTACTTTTATGTAGCGGAGCTGAAGCGTTTGTTTTCTGTAGTATACATCATAACTTTTTATTTACCCTACACAGTAGGGCTTGCAACGAAAATCCGCGTTCGGACTGGCTGCAAGCCCCCGGATATACTCCGTGGTTTATGGCTCTTCGTAAGGATCGTTCTTAATCAGATGCATAAATCGTTTCAAGTGCTCTTGTGCTGCCAGCTTCTCCTCTTCCGACATCGTATCAGATTGCTGTAGCAGAAGATACAGTCCCGTCAAATGCCGCCCCAATTCTATGTCATCGTTCTGGAACCGCTGAGCAAGTTCCTCAATGGCCAGCCCCAACAGGGTGGCATCAGCATTTTTCATCGCCGGGAGCAAAAAATAGATGGCGATGACATGCGTATTCAGAAACTCGCGTGCATCTTTTTCCCAGAGGCCGAGTACCTCGAAATTGAAGATGTGTATGACTTTCCCTGCAAACGTGTCGTGTACAGGGGCAGGTACAGACTGCGGGAAAGGGCAGAGCACTGCTGGATAGACATAGGTAGTTCTGACTGTACCCTTTTGCTCATCCTCAACGTTCTCATCTTCTTGCTCAACATCTTCGTCCTCTTGCTCTGTATCATTATCTACATACCAGTTTACGAATGCAAAATTGCACATCAGGCGATGAGAGAGCTTTTCGTCTTCGCGTTCTGTCTGGAATTCAATAAGCAGGTATATTGGCTTATCAGTCTCTGAGCTATTGGCGCGATAGGCGCGTTCAAAGTTGCCGGAGTGTTCTATCCATTCGGTTTGATATACGCCTAACAGCGTGGCTCCTGGTAGAGCTAGTTCCACCAGCCCCTCTTCAAACTTACCCGGGGAGCCTTCAATATACGTCGATTTGAGTTCTGGCAGCTCGATGTTTAAAACCTGTTCAACCCGGTACTCGGGCAGCAACAAGGGAATAATCTCTGTAGCCTGCTCGTGAAAGAGATTTTTGAGGATATGCGTATAAGGTCGTTTATTGTTCATTATTAATCCTTTCTCTTGACGCTTTTCTTGTCCTCTTCACTGGCTTGCGATATAACATGATGCGGAAGTGCCAGGGCCTGGGAAACCATGGATAAGAGGTCATCAAGCTTGAAGGGCTTGTACAAGACAAGCACCCCTTGCGCTATCAAATACCCTTCTGTTTCGCGCACCTCCCGTATGGCCGCGGTACAGACAATAATGGGTAACGATGCCGTTGCGCGGTTCATCCTCAGCATTTGCACCATCTGCCAACCAGCTTTTTGATCGCCGAACATGACATCTAAAATGATCAGATCAGCGTGAACCTGCTCAATCTCGCTCACATTCTGATAAGGGACAGCGGATAACATAACTTCGTAGCCCTCTTCTTCCAGAATGCTGCGGAAAAGTTCGAGAATTGCTTGCGTGTCGTTTATTACCAGGATACGTGTAGCCATGGCCGCTTCTCTCTCTAGATGGTAATATCGGATGCCATACAGTGCATCTTACATGACATTATGTGCCGCATCATTAGCTTGCTGTTGCGACGCATTCATTGGTTCAAGATTGACCACGATTGGCTCCTGCGAGTTGCGCACTATCACCCATTGCGTCGCTGTATCGGGCGATGGGTTGATCTCCTGGTGCGGCACAAAAGGCGGCACATAGATAAAATCGCCCGGTTCGACCTCTTGCTCAAACTGCATCGTATCGCCCCAGCGCATTTTGCCGTGACCCGACACCACATAAATAATGGTCTCAATCTCCCCATGATGATGAATACCACTGGCGGTCGCGGGAGCCACCACCGTTATCCCGCCCCAGATGCTCTTCGAACCAGCTAGCTCGTGTGAGATTGCCGCCATTCTCTGCATGCCAGGAGTTTGCGGCGTATTGGCGTCAAATTGGTGCGGTTTGATGATACGCACACCGCCTTGCTCCATTGAGGACGGTTGCTCAGGTACGTTATTGCTCATTCTTTTTTCCCTTTTTCTAATGCATGAGGCTGCTTATTTCCGAGCCAATGATACCACCTCTATCACAATAGCCGCAATGAAAATGATGATCGCCGTGAAGATATTCCAGCTATGCAACGAGCGCAACAACAGATTCAGGACGATGCACAGTGACAACAACACGCTCTGGCGCAAGGCATGACGCATAGTTGCCCGATAGAGCCGCGAGGAGAGGAAACGCAAGTTGATGAAGTAGGCCATGGGAGTGAAGGTACAGCTCAAGGCTACTGCTAGCAGCACAAAAAAGATGCTATAGGCTGGCACGCTATTCGGTGCTACAAAGTGGGTAAAGGCGAGTAGCCCACCCCAGAGCAGGAGGGCGAGTATTAGCAATAGGTACAGTGTTGTCCGGTTAGTTATCTTTGTCATGCTCTATCTTACCGCATTAAATTAAAGCCTTTATTGTTGTTGTTTAGGGGGGCTTCGTTGCGTTGGCGACTCTCTTGCTTTTCAGGGCTGAAATAGTTCTGCCACATGTCCGGCGCATCTTTGCTCTCGCCGCCGTGGCGGGTGAAGCGTAAGCGCACGCGGCAGATCACCGGTGTATTGACGGCGGCCCCCGCCACAATCACCTGCCCTTTTGACAGGGCCGGCAAATTGTTTAAGAGGTCGCGCCCAACGCCTTCGATGGCTGAGGCAACACTCTTCTGGTCGATCTCATTGACGATACGCATGATACACTGCGTCTGGCACTGGCTCAACACATCGGAATTGAGCTTGCCGGGACGCTGACTAATTAAACCTACGCCAATGCCAAATTTACGTCCTTCGGCCAGCACCTGTTTGAGAATGCCGGTGGAAACTACATCCGTTCCACCAGGGGCAAAGTGGTGTGCCTCTTCTAGAAGCACAAAGACGGGATAGGGCAGGTAAAACTCGCCGGAATGCACTTTGCCGCGTTCAGTGTCCATGCGTGCTTTATAGAGGCGGCGCAACAGCGTCGCAACCACCACCTGCTGATCGCGCTCATCAATATCATTCAGTTGTAGCACGGTACACTGGCCCGGCTTAAAGATCTCTGGCAAGTCCAGGTGCTGCGTATCGTCAAAGGTGAAGCTATTCACGAAGCGATCATCAATACGCCATGTCAGCGCGTGAACGGTGCTGGAGTCGTCGGCTCCCTCGCTATCCTCGTCGCCTTTCTGTTTCGAGACCGCCTTGATAGCCGCTTTCAAATCCGCTGCCCCCCAGGGCGTACCTTTCTTCGTCTCTTCCACCTTACGCAAGGCCCGGTTCAGCAGGTACTGCTGCTTCTCCGTCATCTCTGGCAAGAGGTGACGCATATCGCCCATTTTCAGTGAGGAGATACGCACCTTCACCTGCTCTGGCTTATACACTTTCACTTGCGCCCGGTAGCCGCCGCCTCGGCCATCACCATCTTCGCTAAAGCGTGGAGCGTTGGCGATCTCATCCAACGTATTATATTCACCGTGCGGATCAAGAATGAGGACGCAAGCCTTGTTATATGGCTGCATAAGTTCCTCAATGACCACGCTGGCGAGGTAACTTTTGCCAGCACCAGTGCTGGCAATGATTGCCAGGTGGGTACTCACCAGGTCTTTTACCGAGAGCACAATCGGTACGGCATCTGGCTCACGCGTCAACAACGAGCCGATAGTGGCGGAACCCGACTGTGCTGTCCGCTTACGACTCAGGATGGTGGAGAGCATCTCGTCATCGGCCAGGAAAATCTGTTTGCCCGACTGCGGCGGAATCCACGGGTTGATGAAAGAGCCGGTGGACTGCTCGTAGTAACCCATGATGGCGACATGTAGCTCAAACAGTTCGTTGGTGAGGGAGTCATAGCCAACCATAGCCGCCACTTGCGAAGGCGCAATCGCCGGCTCCGCCAGGAATGTATCAGGGTACAATTGCAACGGCACCCGCTTGAGGATGCGACCCAACACACGGCGCGTCAATGGCGATGAACCATTTAAGCCAGCCGCGTTAGCAGCGGACAGTTCGTAATAGACATATTCGCCGTTCTTGAGTTCTTGTTCATCGTCACGCGAAACAAACGTGTACTCATGCGTTGTCTCGCCTGGCCCCTTGGCAATGCCAACAGGTTTACGGGCTGGTCGCACAATATGAACCTGGCTGGTTGGGTCGAACATGAAAAAACCTCCGTTATCCTGTTTAGCTTATTTATCCTGTCGTCTCCACTTTCAAACGCCAGGCGAAGTTGCGCTTGACAATGGATAGTAACGACACATTCTGCGGGAAGAGCCGCTCCAACTGATCGATGATGCGCAACGTGACCATCGGGAGCAGACTGTTGCGCTGCGAAATAATGTGTGGCAGATAGCCCATGTGCAGGTAAGGTGTCAGGCCATCCACACCAGCTCGGTCCGCATCGCTAAAGTAGTGGAAGGCGCGTACCGCCTCATCGGTCATGATCTCAATCTCGCTCTCCAATTCGAGCGAAAGCAACGGCACACCATGCATGGTCGAAAGCAATTCAGCCTCTCCCAGCGGATTCGTGCGCTGCTCGATCATCCCCAGCACCATCACATACACCAATATGGCCTTCTCAGCGATATAATCCGGTGAAAAAAGCTCAACTTGCGTCTCATTGGAGAGGCGCGGCCCCAACGTACCAAAGGCCGGGTTCTGCAAAATCGTATCATAAATAACACCAACCGCATACGAGACAGGTTCGTAGTTCTTGCCCTGCGCCAGCGCACGCAGCTTTTCAGGTTCATCGTTTTGTCCAGAACGTACAGCGATCCGCACAAAACGGCCAAACGCATAATCAGCAGGGGTGGGTTGCACCTCCATCTCACGCGGCCCAAATATCTGGCACACGTACGTAATATGCGAGTCCGACTTCACAATCTTCCCGATAATCATAGATCGCCTCACTCCCTTGACACAAATTGCCTGTTCGCTGCCACCGATTGTACCAGTCCAGGGCCACAACTGCAAGCGTTTGGAGGTAATAGGTTAGAACAGATGGTTTCACTTGTAGCAGTTGTGTCACTTGTAGCAGTTGTAGCGGTTGTGTCTGGGCCACTATCCATGCACAACAAAAAGCGAGGTATTTTGAGTAATGGTACCAATTTTTCCAAAATCTCCTCGATTCTTTCCGCTTTTTCTCTCACTAGCTGTATAGCAATAAGTAAGTGGTTCTGCGCCACTAATATTTTCGAGGAGGTTAGGACAAATGCCTTTTTCGGCCACAATTGAAACACCTACAGCGATTGGGTATACTTATGCTATACATAGAGCCGGAAAGGCTTCTTGTCCCTTATGAAACATGCCCAAAAAGATACGCGAACTCAAGGCAATGTTGCGGAAAGCAGGTTTCTTTATGCTGCCCGGTAAAGGAAGCCACACGGTATGGGAACACCCTAGTTTAAAAGAGGACCTCACTCTTTCAGGGCAAGACGGTAGCGACGCCAAACCTTATCAGGAAAAAGATGTGAGCAATATTCTCAAAAAGCTAAAGGAGACACAACGTGGACAGTAAGTATACGAAATATGCTGTAATTATCCAGTGGAGTGAGGAAGACAAGCTGTATATCGCTTCTCTGCCAGAATTTCCTTTTTGCCACACTCATGGCAACACCTATGAAGAGGCTGTGCAACAGGCAGAAGAAGTGATTGAACTCGTGATTGAAGCGAAAGAAGAATGGGGCCATCCTGTACCTCCTCCCCATATCCTGGCGTCCAGCTCCATTGAGCAGGTAAGAGGTGCCGCTTGAATCAGAAGTATGATTGCTATTCAATGGATATCCTTTGGCACGTTGATGATGAAGTCTATATTGTTTTTATCCATGAATTACCGGGCTGTGTCGCGGGTGGCAAGACACGCTTGGAAGCCGTTCAACACGCCAAAACAGCTATCAGACAGCATGTTGACGAACTGGAAGCCGCAGGACTTCCTGTACCCGCTCCCAATTTATACGATAGCAATCTCTAAAGACTATGTGAAAAGGGGTAAGCACAGTGCTTACCCCTTTGTGAGAGGTGCATTTTGAACAACGAAGAAGAACAGGAATAATTATCTTATGACCAATGCTGACAATAAAATCCCGTCCCTGGACGATATGTTGGCCTCTCTTTTGCTTGCGGAAGAGGGCGAACACGAATTTCATAGCGAGGAAGAAGGCGTACAGGATGTACGCCAGTATTTTTTCCCGGTGACACGCGGCACTATCTACCTCAACCACGCTGCCAATGGGCCGTTGCCGCGTCCAGTGGTCCAGACTGTCCGTGAATACCTGGACGACGTGAGCGCATTTGGCGGCTCACACGAGCCGCGTTGGGCCGAGTACGAACGCGGTTCACATCGTCGTCTGGCTCGTCTGCTCAACGCTCGTCCCGACCAGATTGCCTTGACTGCCAATACCGGTGATGGTTTGATGATGATAGCGCAGGGATTATCCTGGCGTGCGGGCGATACGATTCTCAGTGCTGAGGGTGAATTTCCCAGCAATATCTACCCCTGGCTGAACTTGCAAGAGCAGGGCGTACAACTACAACAGGTGCCATTGCGCGACCACCGCGTCGTTACCACGGATATTCTTGAGCGTATCACGGAGCACACGCGCCTGGTAAGCCTGGGACTGGTCGAGTTCTCCACTGGCTATCGCAACGACATCGCCACTATTGCCCACTATTGCCACGAGCGCGGCATCCTCTGCGGCATTGATGCTATGCAGGCACTGGGAGCCATAGATATCGATGTAGAGACTCTGGGCGTAGATTTCCTGGCCTCTGGTTCACATAAATGGCTGCTAGCACCGCGCACTGTCGGCATATTGTACCTATCAGACAACCTCTTACCACAGTTGCGGACAACGCGGCGCGGCTGGCTCAGTGTAGAGACGCCCTTCGATTTCTTTCACCTGGACCAGTCCTTGAAGATGGGTGCGGCACGCTTTGAGTATAGTACCTCCAACTTGACCGCCATTGTTGGTCTCGATGCCGCCCTGGGCGTTTTTGAGAGCATCGAGGGAGGAATGCAAGCCATTGAAGAGCGTATCCTGGGCGTGACCGCCTATGCCATCGCTGGTCTGGAACGCCTGGGCTATCCCGTTATTTCGCCGCAAGGAAACGGTGAACGCTCCGGCATCGTCTGCTTCTCGCCGCATCCCGACCACAGCAATCTAACAGTACAGCACATTGTTGACGAACTCGCGTCGCGCAACATTTACACCGCCGCCCGCAACGATATCGTACGCATCTCACCACACTTCTATACGACGCTCGCGGATATTGATATCCTGCTGAACGCCCTTGAAGCATTACAATAACGAGAGGAAACAAACAGAGCATGGTTGCACTATCAATAATGATCGAAGGACAAAATGGCCTTACCTGGCCCCTCTGGAAACAACTGGTCAGCGAAGTTGAGAATCTCGGCTTTGCCGGACTATTTCGCTCCGACCACTTTACCAATGCCAGGCCACCCGATAAAGACGCGTTGGAGATGATTGTCTCCCTCACCTATCTTGCCGACCATACACAGCGCATTCACTTTGGCCCCCTGGTCGCTCCATTCTCGACGCGCAATCCCATGCAACTTGTGCGGCAAGCCGCCGCCCTGGATGACCTCAGCAACGGCAGAATGATCCTGGGACTGGGGGCGGGCTGGCAAGAGCGCGAACACAACCTCTTTGGCTTCGAGCTCGGCGACATCCCTACCCGTATGAGCCGCTTCGAGGAAGGACTTGAAGTCACAACACGCCTGCTGAAAAGTGCTGAGCCGGTCAGCTACGAAGGACACTTCTATCAATTGCGTGAGGCCACACTGCTGCCACGCCCACAACATTCCGCTGGGCCGCGTATACTCATAGGAGGCAATGGCCCCAAACGCACACTACCTCTGGCTGCACGCTACGCCGATATTTGGAACTCCATCATGATTTCACCCGCCGAATTCCGCGAACACTCGGCCCGACTGGATAAACTTGTCTTAGACGCTGGTAGACAGCCCAATGCTGTCAAACGCACCATGATGCGCGGCATCAATTTTGGCCGCGATAAAGCGGAACTCGACAAGCGATTGCGCTGGCGAGCAAACAATCCACAACTGGCAAACCTCTCCTTGGATGGAGCAATTGATGCACTCGTCCAACAGCACGAAATCGTTGGTACACCCGACATGATTGTAGAGCAAATCCAAAGCTACGCGGCAGCAGGGGTCGAGGAACTGATGCTGCAATGGCTAGATATAGATGACGTTGATGGGCTGCAAGCATTGGCAAAAAGTGTATTGCACCGCCTGTAAAAATTAAACAAGAAGAGGGGCTATCCCTAAGCCTGCAACCTCCACGCCCTTTTTTGCATTCTACCGTATAGAAGAACTTCTGAAGAGAAAATACACGCGGAAGAGAAGAAATGTCTGAGAGTGATGGGCAGTTGTCAATGCAACTGGCGGCGAATCTGGATCGTTACTTCCAACAACTGGTGCTGACCTACCAGCATCGGCTCTATAGCTTTGCATTGCGCCAGTCTGGTAGCTCACAGGACGCGGAAGATATTGTGCAGGAGACTTTTATCCGTGCGTACTATGCCTTGGGGGATTATCCGCCGGAGCGGGTGCGGTTTATGAAACTACAACCCTGGCTATACAAAATTACGCTGAATGTTTTTTACGCCCGTCTGCGCAAAGACAAACTGCAATTCGTCTCGTTAGATGTTTCGGAAGAGAGTAGTGTACTTGACATCGAGGACGATTGGCGCGAGCAACCCGCTATTGCCCTGGAAGACCGCGAGGGTTTACGTGAACTTGAAGCACTCGTCCACATCTTGCCGGAACAGTATCGCGAAACTGTCAGCCTTTACTATTTTGAAGGGCTGAGTTATCGGGAGATAGCGGAACTACTGAACCATCCCCTTGGCACAGTAAAATCTAATTTGCACCGTGGCACAAAGCTATTGCGCCAAACATTGGCAACACAGAAGAGCAGGTAAGGTACACAACATGGAGCACTATAACGGCAAACAGCATAGGCCCGCTAATGCTGACCATCATCTCAGCACCCAGGGAGACGCGCACGCTCCAGCAACCCTGCTTCCTGCTGTCTTGAGTCGCCTGGGATTAAACAATGGACAGGCTGAACATCCAGCAACAACACAGAATGCGCTGATTGATCTGCACAACAGCGACTGGCACGTTCGCGTAGCGGCAGTACGCATGCTGGGCAAACAGGGCAAACAAGCTCCCATAGAGCACCTGCTGGCCGCGCTGCAAGATGAAGATGGCTCAGTACGAGCCGCTACTGTATACGCCCTGGCAACATTGGAAGAGTACGCTCCCATCGAACAGCTTATAGCAGCTCTGCACGATCCTGACTGGCATGTGCGTGAAACCGCCGTCCTGGCTCTGGGCAAATTACGTCAACCTCTCCCTGACGACGTATTCAACGCGGCATTGCACGACCAGGATAGCGCGGTCCGCGAAGCGGCTCAGTTAGCCACGCGCTGGACACGCCAGGGCGTATTGCACGAGTTGCAAACACCACCAACGGTTGCGACTCCAGCACCAATTTTTCCAGCAGCGCAAAATCATCTTTCTGCTAAAAACACATATGTAAAACAGATTACCAGTGGCAATGCTTCAGGAGACAATATGCGAGAACAACGTCCGCGCCAAAGCATGTCAGAACAACAAGCGGAATATGGGTATTATGGCTACCAGGAGGGTAGAGCATCATCGCAATGGGAGAAAGTTACCAGTTATACACCACGCAAAAACTACCATCCCCTGTGGATCGGCGGTAGTGTCGGCATTGTCCTCTTCTTGATCGCGGCAGCAGGATTCTTGACATTTTTCGTTCAGAGATCTTCTGCCACATCACAAATAGAGTTCATAAAGCCGATGGGCATGCCTATGCCAATAGCAACACCAGAATTACAACAGCAAGCCATCTACGTCTATCAAAACCACCATGATATCGTCAATGCCGTTGCCTGGTCGCCCGATAGTACCCGCATTGCCTCGGCCAGCGACGATAAGACCGTACAGGTATGGGATGCTTTGACGGGAAGCAAGCCATTCGTCTTCGGCGGTCACACGGCACAAGTCGATACCGTCGCCTGGTCGCCCAATGGACAACTCATCGCCTCCGGTAGCGTTGACGGCATCATCGAGATTTGGGATCCCAACAATGGGCACATTGATCTGACCTACAACTTCGCCGCGGTTGCCGATAGCCAGCACATTGGGGCGTTACAAGCCTTTTCTGGCGGTGACGACCCAGGTACCTATACGCTCATGTGGTCGGCTGATGGCTCCCGTATCGCCGCCGCTATGGGCAGTAGTGTCGTTAAAGTGTTTGACGCACGGACAGGTAATACGCTTTACACCTATCGCGGGTTTGCTAGCAAAATTGATGCGATGGCGTGGTCTCCTGACGGTAAATATATTGTCACAGCGGGAAGGCATAATGCGACAACGGTCTGGAATGCAGCCAACGGCAATACGATTTTCACCTCCCCAGTAAGCGATGGTAATGCGGTCTTCTCGCTGGCATGGGCACCCGATAGCCAACGCGTTGCGCTTGGTTATCTCGATGGTTCTGTACGCGTCTGGAACCCCTTCATTGACAGCTTTCTGGCATTAAATGGGCACGCGCAATACGTCTATGCCCTGGCATGGTCGCCCGACGGTAGTCGTCTCGCTACCGCCAGCATCGACAATACCGTGCAGGTCGTTGATGCGACCACAGGCATGCAGATATTAGTTTACATTGGTCGTGCAAATGAGCTACGCACCATGGCATGGGCGCCCAACGGCAGCTTCATTGCCTCTGGCTTCTCCGATGACACAGTACAGGTCTGGAAAGCACCGTAATTAAACACTTGATTTATGTGTACTACAGTGCTATACTCAACGAAGAACAAAGATACACAGGCGACGATAGGGACATATTGAACGATCACCCGATGTGTAGAGAGCGACACAACTGCTGCAAGTGTAGCCGTCGGCCCCATCAATGACACCCTTGAGCCAACCAGTGAACCATCTGTTTACGGATTATACTAGCTGGTTTCGGGACGCACCCGTTATCGTGCGACGGTTTACTTCTGCCCCAAGCGGCAAGAACGAACCGACAAAGGCCCTGTAATGCTATTATAGGGCAAATGGTGGTGGTACCACGAGAAGCATATGAAGCATGGCAGCCCTCGTCCTCCAATTGAGAGGACGAGGGCTTTTTGTTGTGTGAAAGGAACCTTTTTTATGGAACGAATACATACAGTTGCCGTTGGCACGCATATTGGAGAACGTGTGCGCGTAGCCGGTTGGCTACACTCGCTGCGCCGCCTGGGTGGCATCAGCTTTCTGGTGATTCGCGATGGCTGGGGTATCGTCCAGGCTGTTGCCGAGACCGAGACCGAATTGGGGCCACTCCAGGATGGTGGAATTGGCGTTGAAAGCATTATCGCTGTCGAGGGCGTAGTTATCAGCGAACCGCAGGCTCCGGGCGGCGTGGAGCTACACAACTTGCGGATAGAGGTCATCGTGCCGGTCACAGAAGTGCCGCCTGTCTCACTCAACAAGCGGAAAATCTCGGCCAACATCGGCACAGTGCTCGACCACGCCGTTGTGACAAACCGCCATCTTGCGCGGCGGGCCATCCTCCGTCTCGCGGCAGGGGCCATGGCGGGCTTTCGGAGCGTGCTGACGGCACGCGGCTTTACCGAGATACAGACGCCCAAGATTGTAGCGGCGGCAACGGAAAGCGGCGCGAACGTCTTCAAGCTAGACTACTTTGGACGCCCCGCCTTCCTGGCTCAAAGTCCACAATTTTATAAACAAAACATGGTTGGCGTCTTCGAGCGTGTCTTTGAGGTAGGGCCGGTCTTCCGAGCGGAGCCGCATGACACCACGCGACACATCAATGAATATGTTAGCCTGGATGCCGAGTTTGGTTTTATCGAGAACCACTTCACCGTCATGGCCGTGTTGCGCGATGTCATCGACGGCATCCTGACCACCTTCAATGAGCAGTACCGTGCTGAACTAGAGATACTCGCGGTGCAGATGCCGACGGTGCCGGAGCAAATTCCACACATCTTCTTTCCAGAAGCGCAGGAATTGATCTACCAGCAACATGGAGTGGATGTGCGCGGAGAGCCAGACCTCGCGCCGCAAGACGAGCGTTGGCTGGGCGAGTGGGCGCGACAAGAATTCGGCAGCGATTTCCTGTTCGTCACAGGCTACCCGATGCGCAAGCGTCCATTCTATACCTACCCGGACCCGGACCATCCAGGATACTCGAACTCGTTTGACCTGCTCTTCCGTGGCACTGAACTGGTGACGGGCGGACAACGCCTGCACCTCTATGGCGACTACCTGGCGGCCCTGGAACGCGCCAAACTGCCCGTTGAGCCGTTTGAAGCTTACCTGGAAGCCTTCCACTACGGTATGCCGCCCCACGGTGGCTTCGCCATCGGTC
Organism: Ktedonobacteraceae bacterium; assembly: GCA_051004815.1. Taxonomy (GTDB): domain Bacteria; phylum Chloroflexota; class Ktedonobacteria; order Ktedonobacterales; family Ktedonobacteraceae; genus JBBQXY01. The sequence continues at coordinate 40,893 of JBPCJY010000240.1, read as the reverse complement.
TGGAAAGGTTGTTGATGCAACTAACGGGTGTACCCAACGTCAAGCTAGCAACTACTTTTCCTCGCGACTTGACGCGGCTGACGCCGTGAAGAAGCAAGCCTCGCCCCACCACCCCAGGGTACCCGCGAGGAGTACCCCTACCATGGACGGTGGTCCCACTGACGCGGGTGCGTCACGCCATTCGTGGAACGTTTGCACAATGGGAAAAGCGCGTTGTCCATGATAGGGGTACCCTTCACGGGTACCCTGGGGCGGGGCGGATGTAGCTTACTTGATGCCTACACGGACGGCAACGCAACACCCCACTCCTGCAACTGTTCCATTCCTGGTTGGGTAATGACCAAGGCACGGCCTTGTTCGTGGCGTTGCACCCAGCCGTGGGCTAGCCAGGTGCTACAGATAGTGGCACCGAGCGCACCGCCCAGGTGGTCGCGGCGTTCCGTCCAATCGAGGCAACGACGAGCAAAGGCACGTCTTTGTCTCAGTGCCACCGCTACATCAACACCCCATGCTAGCAGCAAAGCCTTGCCGCGCTCCGTCAACGTGTAATCTTTATCCGCAATTTCTACTACACCTTTCTGCACAAGAGCGTCCGTCAAGGCTACGCCCAGTTCCCCGGCGAGATGATCGTAGCAGGTTCGCGCCAGGCGTAATTCATGGTGCTGCGGTTGCTCGTGCCGCTCTCGCCCTGTCGTCAGATGTGAAGCAGTGCAAAGTGAAGCCACGGACATGGACTGCTCTAACAACGTCGCTACGCGTGGCGACGCCAGACGGTAATAGCGATGCCGCCCACACTGCTCAACCGTGACCCACCCGGCGTCCGTGAGCCTGGTCAAGTGAATACTCGCGGTAGAAGCACTGATACCCGCACACTGCGCCAGTTCTCCAGCGGGAAAAGCCTTATCGCCACGTAAGGCCACGAGCATAGCGGCACGAGCGGAGTCAGCTAACAATGCTCCGACTCTACTTATGTCAACTTCACTCATGGCAAGTGGTTCGTCTACGTTGTCTTTCATAACTTGAGCATAGCCTCCTCTTCCGGGGCAATAATTTGTGTAGTGACCATTCTCTCGGCACCTGGACGGCGTGCAGCGCGAAATTCGCGTGCAAAAACTGGCAGAAGCAACATCGCACAGGCGGCGAGACAAACGACGCCCTCTACCAGAAACGGCAAACCGGTGCCATAACCGTAGAGTAGACCGGCAACCGTCGCCCCGATCAAGTTGCCGATCAGACTAGCCGCACCATAATTGGCCTGGGCTTTGCCCTTCATATGTTGCGGCATCACATCCGCGAACAGACCATCCAGTGCGCTGCGAGCAATCGCCGTCACCGCACCTTCAAAAGCAGAGATACCGACAATCTCCCAGGCGTTGACAGGTGTACTGTAAAGGCAGAAGGTCAGTCCTGTCAGTATTAAACCCACCAGGAACGGCCAGTATCTACCGTAACGATCCGACAAACGCCCACCCAACGGTGCCATGAAGATAATCGGCAGCGCGAAGGTCGTATAGGAAAGCCCAATTATCGGCAAAGATGCTCCGCGATCCAGCATGTATAGGCTCCAGACCGACATCACAACCCCGTTCGTCAGCATTAAAACAACTTGCAAGCTGTACGCTAACATCAATGGGCGCGTAAAGAGTCCACTGGCAAAAAGGCCCTTCTCTTGCGTCGCGAACTGCTCCTGCTGCTCCTCGCGTGGCAAAAAGAGCAATGTCACCAAGGCCGCGATGGCCAGAGGGACGCTGGCAATGACGAAGGAGAGAATATAGCCAGTCTGGCTTGCCAGCACTGCTCCGACAGCCGGGCCAATCAGAATACCTACTGTCTGCGCCGCGCTCACGAGGCCCAATGCTTCGCCTTGCCGATTTTTTGGTGCGATGGTATTCATCAGGGCGCGTGTCGGTGGCAGAACACTGACCGAGGCGATCCCTTCTATAGCCCGTAGCCCAATCAATAAAATGGGGTCTTGCACAGGAATATAGACCAACATGAGCAGCGCGTGAAGCAATAGACCCAGCCAGAGTACATTTTTATAGCCAAAGCGGTCGGCCAACCAGCCAATTCCTGGCGAGGCGATAAAGCCAGCCAGCAGGAAAGAGGCGGTCATCAAGCCAATTTCTGTACTGGACGCCCCTATTTCGCGTCCGTACAATGCCCGTAGTGGCATGACCAGTCCCAGACCTAAAAAAGAGACTCCGACAATGGAAATCAACATGAGAACCGTAGGGGTATAGATGCTATCCCGTTTCCCCCTGAACAGTTGCCGCATAATTGCTATTCTTTCTTCCTTTTTATCTGCTTTATCTACATGCACATTTTGAGTATAATCAAAGTATGGATGAAATACAAGGGATTTTCTGCATGGTGGAACAATGCGTTTACAAGAGAGCGGCCAGTTGTTCTACCAGGGTGCGTTCGTAGGAGTCGGCAAGAGGCAGGTGTGGTTGAGAGGCGTGGGCGGCATCGTTCGCAGCCAGGAAGACGCCCAGGTGCTCAAAGTAATAGGCGGTAGAGGGGGAGGAACTATCATTGACGACCACCAGACAACCCATGGCCGGATGCGGCCCAGAGATAAAACGAACATTGGCATAGCTGGTTCCCACGGTCGAGTAGAGAAAACGGGCAACTACACAGGCAGGGTTATCAAAAAGGCGAATTTTGTCGGCAAACGTTGGCGGATGATGAGGTATAAGGCTGCTAATGACCAGCGGTGGGGCCTGGTTCGCGCCGATTAAGGGCGTCACCTGCCACGTTGCGCCAGTCCACAGGACGCGTAATAGGACTGGATAGGCAGACATTGCTACCGCACCTGACATAGCGGACTGATTACGCGCCACGACATGTCCATTAGCGGTCGCATAATCCCAATAGAAGGAAACATAGCTTAACGCCACCCAGGTTGTGTTGGTAGCTGGCACGGCAAATTGTGACGGTAAATAGCGCCAGGGTACGATACAGAGCTGTTGGCATTGTTGGCCAGCAACTTCGTACAACGTATATCCGCTAGCATGGAAATTAAAGGTGAAATGCAGCGAGGCATGTAACGGCTGTGTTGCTCTGCTATACCCGTTACCACTGCTATATAGCTCCCCTGGCTGTACGAGCTGGTTATCTTGAATGTTGGCGAAAGCAGTTTGTGTTGCCTGTAACAGAGCTGTTTGTTGTTTGAGCGGCAGCGTTGGTGGTCCATTACGCAGCAACAGGATTTGCGCTGATGTTTCTTGTTGTTGGAGAGTGTCAGGCGCGATGGCACAGGTATCGCCCGTGGACTGCGGCATGGAGAGCACACAGGATTGTGCCACAAAGGGCGCGGCATGCCATGTAATTATGTGGTGTCCGTAGCCCAGTTTGAGGGGAACGTCCTTGTTCAATAGGGGAAGATGCGCCAGTCTTCCATCAATAAAAACCTGTGTCCACGGTACGCTCACATCCACGTAGTAACCGCCATCTATTGCCGAACTACTATTGCCGGAAAAGGGCGTTGGAGCGGGATGAGGAAACCAACCTTGCAGTACGCCAGCCGCAGTACTGCCCACATTCGCCACACTATTCGGCAGCACAAGCACAATCAAAAGAAGGAAACTGAGTATCACCGCTACGCGCAATGTGATCGTGCGCTGACGGCGTGGCATTCGCGCAGGATGTAGCCAGGGAGAACGTACCAGTGAACCAGATATCTCCGCTTGATCGAGGGAGACTATTTCAACTTCGCCATCATCCGCGCTGTGTGTACGCGGTTTCTGGGAAGTTTGCTGGTATATTTGATCGCGCATGAGTCTCTCCAAATCACCCGTTGTTTCATTGCATAGTATCGTATATCATCGCACACGGAAGGGCTTGTTGAATAGCCAAAAAGCTTTCTTTTTCCAACAAAATTGTTGGCTCTCTCGCAATCATTCTACCTTTTTCTGCTGTATACTATGAGAGATATCTATCGCAAGCGTTTCTATAGAGGGCAGGTACAGCAGGAGCAATGTATTATGTCACAGGTAGCAGGTGAGTATGCACATCCCAAGCGGGCTATCAGCATCGGAGCGGGTGCTGTTGTTATCCACGAAAGCAAGGTATTGCTGGTGCGCAATATCTATGGCGTCACTAAAGGCCGCTACCTGCTGCCAGCGGGGCGCGTCAACATAGGCGAACTACCGGATATAGCTGCTGTCCGTGAAACCTTCGAGGAGACCAACCTGCGCGTGGAGATCGCTGGTTTGCTGGGAATTCGCCTCTGGGTCATGGACCACGGCGAGCATAACTACTTTTTCATGTTCCTGGGCAACCTGCTCTCACCAATCAGTGACCTGCGACCCAACCTCGACGAGATTGACGATGCCCGTTTCTTCTCAAAAGATGAAATGGACGCGCTCACCGCCGACGAAACATGGGCCGGGGCCATTGCCGTCGCCTATAAAGCATTAGAACCCGGTGCCACCGTCTGGCCCAACGATGCTGCCTTGTCCAGCGACTCCGGCGTCGATTCTCCCGATCGGTGGAGGATTTGGATGTGAATATGTGTCAATCCAGGCTCCACGCCGCCCCAGGGTACCCGCAAGGAGTACCCCTACCATGGACGCTGGGGGCGTTTTGCACCTCCTGCTTGCTTCTTAGCTAGTACCTTCTGGTAATATTTTTGGCAAAACTCCTCTATTCTCGCTGCATTGCGTTATATTAACACGTAGAAATATGTTGAAACATGTTGTGTTAGCGAGGATAAGAAAGATATGAAGATGCCGATACCCCCATCAGCATCCAGACCACAAAATCAATCCGTTTCGGTGATGCTCTATGTGCAAGATGGTATACTTGTCACAACCCCGAAACCCAGCACGCAGCAAACATTTACTCCACCCCTTGTCTGGTACAAACGCAAGAATACCATCGTCTCGCTGCTATTTTTGCTGATGATGGTGTTCGCGCTTTTTGTGCAGCAAGGGCTGGCCGCTGGTACCTTGCAGAAGTTAAGCAATGGCTTCAGCTTCTTTAGCTACTCCCAGACCACCACAGACATTCATACCGGTGCCCATCTCACAACAGGGGTGAATGCTTCGCAACAACTACAACGCATCTCGCAGCTTGATCCGGCTCAATATAGCTCGTCCAGCGAATTCAATACCTGGGCCTATTCCGCCTGCTCAAGTGCCGCCATGACCGAGGTTTTTAATGCCTACGGGCGTCATCTCCGCATCACCGATGTTTTGAAAGTCGAAGCGCAGATTGGCGCAATCACGCCCGAACTTGGGCTATTGGACCCTTCCGGCATTCAACAAACGGCGGCACAATTTGGCTTCAAGACGAGTTCGAGCAATTCGTGGTCGCTCGATCAGCTTATCAACACTGCCAATGCAGGCACGCCCGTGATTGTCGATTTCCCGCCCTATAAATACGCTGGGGGCCACATCCTGGACGTTATCGGTGGCGATAGCACGTACGTCTATCTGGCCGACACCTCCCTCTGGAATCACCGTGCAGTAACGCACGATCAATTTATGCAATGGTGGGACGGCTTTGGAGCGGTAGTAACGCCCGCGTAAGGGTATAGAAGTCCCATCTTTGTCCCCAGCAGAGTACCCGCAAGGGGCAATACCTTTCAAAGAAGACATGTTGCCAGTCAACCGAAGCGATTTCAGGAGTGTCATCCTTCGCTCTCGCTCAGGATGACACATTGAGATAGCCCCTTCTTCGAAAGGTATGGCCCGCAAGGGGTACCCCTACCTAGGGACGAAGTAGCCCGACAAGCGCGGTCGTCCATGGGGAGGGGTACCCCTCGCGGGTACCCTGGGGCGGCTGGGTGTGGCTTAAGTGAATTGTATTGAGCACAAGGCCCCCGCATCCACCGCCGCGTCCTTATTACCTGCCCCCCAGGCAGGGTGTTGTCCCTACGCACCACCCTCCAAGCCGGGTTTGGTCATGCTGGCGGGGTCAAGGATGCGCTCAAGCTCTTCCTCTGTCAGGGAGGTTTTTTCACGGGCTACCTCACGCACGGTCTTGCCTGTCTTATAGGCTATCTTGGAAATGTTGGCGGCGGCATCATAGCCAATGATAGGTGCCAGGGCGGTACAGATAGCCAGGCCGCGCTCTACCATCTCTGGCCCTCTGCTAGTTGCTTGCACACCTTGAATACACTGTTCGCTAAAGTTGCGTGCCACGGCAGCCAACAAGCTGATGGATTGCAGGAGATTATAAGCTGTTACCGGCATCATGACGTTGATCTCAAAATTGCCGGATTGGCCGGCCACGGTGATCGTGGTATGGTTGCCCATCACCTGCGCACAGGCCATACAGACCGATTCGGCAATCACGGGATTGACCTTACCGGGCATGATGGAGCTACCGGGCTGCACGGTGGGTAGGTCAATTTCACCGATACCAGCGCGTGGGCCAGAGCCGAGCCAGCGAATATCGTTGGCAATTTTCATCAGGCTAACCGCCAGTGTATTGAGCGAGCCGCTCGTTTCCACGATATTGTCCAGCGTGTTTTGTGCCTGGAAGTGGTTGCTGGTCTCGTGTACCGTCACACCGTTCATCTCCGAAAGACGCTGGCAGACGCGAGCGGAAAATTCCGGGTGCGTGTTGACACCTGTACCGACGGCGGTGCCGCCCAGGGCTACCTCTGCTAGCTCGCTCTGTGCGTGACCCATACGCGCAATACCACGCTCGATCTGGCCCACGTAGCCCAGGAACTCTTGTCCCAGGCGTATGGGGGTAGCATCCTGCAAATGGGTACGACCAGTCTTCACCACTGGCATGAACTCGTCGGATTTTTGTTGCAAAGCTTGCTGTAATTGTTGCAAAGCCGGGATCAGGTCGTGTTCAATACTGACCAGGGCCGAGAGGTGCATTGCCGTTGGAATGACATCGTTTGACGATTGCCCAAAGTTTACATGGTCGTTGGGATGTACTTTACGCGAGCCGCGTGAGTCACCGAGCAGTTCACTGGCGCGGTTCGCGATGACCTCGTTGGCATTCATGTTGGTCGAGGTTCCGGAGCCAGTCTGAAAAATATCGAGCACAAAGTGGCTGTCCAGTTTGCCGTCAATCACTTCTTGGGCGGCCTGGACAATCGCCCCGGCAATCCGCGGGTCAACTGTCCCCAGAGCTTCATTTGTCTGGGCAGCCGCCTGCTTGATCTGCCCCAACGCACGAATAAAGGCACGCGGGAAGCGCAGATCGCTAATCGGGAAATTAAGCACCGCCCGCTGCGTGCTGGCACCATAGTAGGCGTCAGCCGGTACGTTCATCTCGCCCATCGAGTCACGCTCGACACGAGTCTCATCTATACTATGCACAAGCATTTCTCCTTGTTTATTGGCCGTCGCTAGATAGAGGTTTACAGCGTCATTATACCACGCGGGGATTTGAGGCTTTATGAGTACTGCTCTTTCAGCCGATACAACCTGATCGATAAGTTGCGATTTTTGCCGATATAGTTTATAGTTAGGATGAGCCATACTTTAGTTGAGAAAGAGATACCCATGAGTGAAATAGAGCAAGAAGACCAATCATCACAAGGCGTCACGCTTCCTATTGAGTGGCACGTTCCTGATACCATACGCAATCAGTATGTGAATAATGTGATTGTACAGCCTGGACAACATGAGATTACGCTCTTTTTCTTTGAGACACACATTCCCCCATACGTTGGTTCGCCCGAAGCAAATAAAGAACAGCTGTTAAAGCAGTCTGTTAGATTTGAATGTGTTAGTAAGTCAGTTGTAGCCCCACAGTTGATACCAGAGATCATCAAAGCTCTACAAATAGGTTTAGATAACTACAACGCTGCCCATGCAAGTGATGAAAGGGAGACAAGAAGATGAATGCTACTTTCACCATCAAGGAGAAAACTGGCTACGTCTATGGCTATAGCTATGTTCGCCTTCCATCTACTCAGCCTAGCACATTTAATTCCGACCGTATGGTATTAGACGCAAAAGCAGTGGTAACCGAAGTAAACTCCATGATACGAGATACTCATATGGAATACCTTCGCACTACCTCACTACCAGAAATTGGCGATGACTTTACCGATGAAGAAGACATGGAATGGGATATCTTGTTCGCTCAGCCCCATGTGCAAGCAGGATTGGATCGGCTTGCCAAAGAAGCGGAGCGACAAGTTGCTGCGGGAGAAACAGAAGAAGGCGGCTTTGCAGTTGAGTGAAAAGTATACGGACAAAAGAATTTCGCGAATTATTTGCTCAGTTACCGAATGATGTGCAAAAACAGGCAATCTCCGCCTATCGCATTTTTAAAGAGAATCCGTATCATCCAAGTCTCCACTTTAAGTGCATTAACAAGGCAAAATCCTGGTATTCTGTACGAGTAAATAAAAACTATCGAGCCATAGGCACATGGAAGGGTGACACAATTTATTGGTATTTTATTGGAACACATACAGATTATGATCACCTTTTGTGATTGTACAATGACACAAGAGGGATTGTACCATGTTTGATTAGAAGAAACCCGCTAAATAACAGCAACTTAACACGAACAAGCAGACCACATGGATAGTAATCTGCTTGTTTATCTCCTCTTTGAGCAGTTTCTTCGCTGCTGGCCTTCCTCATATGTGCTTCCATAATCTGCGGCAACGATTTTGTTAGTTGCCGGTGTTCATCCAAAGGTGGTACAAGAGCTTTTAGGTCATAGCTCTATAGCGATGACCTTAGATGTGTATTCTCATGTTTTGCCTTCTATGCAACAAGAGGCGGCAAAGAAGATGGATGATGTGTTTAAGCACTTATAAGAACTGCAAGGTTGCAAATTAGGAGTGTTTTGAACCATCGAACATAAAAGCGTCTTGAAGTGTTTTGGCTTTCTCCTCCAATTCTTCAATGGTAATACCGCTAATACCTTCCAGGTTGGCTTCACTGAGATCGGCTTCACTGAGGTCGGCTTCACTGAGATCGGCTTCACTGAGGTCGGCTCCATTGAGGGTGGCTCTACTGAGGTCAGCTTGGCTAAAATTGATCTTTTTAAGGTCAGCTTGATTCAAGCTAACAATACTGCTGTTCGGTTTGGTAGACATTAGTCCAGATTCACGTAGAAATGCGAAGACATACCCTATACGTCTCGCATCTAACTGAAAAAGGATGGTGATGGTTCGTACTCGTGCCACATTGCGTACCTCAGAACTAGCTTCTGATGAACGTAGCTTTTCTTTCAACAACAACTCTGACATACGATCAAGGTAAGTCTGTAAGAGATCTTCTCTTTGCTTGTCAAGTGCAATTTCCTGGTCTTGTTCGTAGCGTTTTGCTGCAATCTTCTGGTCTTGTTCGTAACGCTTTGCTGCAATATTTTGTTCAGTGCGAGTAGTAGCAAGATTGAATAGTAATGCAGCAATCGCTAACACCAGTGGGATAATAAGCAGTTGTAACCAGTCCCAAAGTGCTTTTCTTGGCTGGTACTCTTCGGTTCTGGTGGATGTACCAACATTTGTACCACTAATGATGTGTGTTATTGTTACTTTGTTATAGCCATTAAAGCCAGTCCAATCGAACCAGTAGCCAGCGAGAATCAGCGCGATGACTACGACGAGTATAATTGCAGTGACTCCAATAGCTACTCGATAGTGATGTAGTTTCTGCCGCAATGAATGAAGCCACGTTTTCATTGCACTTCTTCCTTCGCTCTATAGTGAACCTAAGTCAGAAAACTAAGAGTAAATACTCTGCCTGAGTATATCAGACGCATCATAGCATACTTTTACCAATTGAGCTTGAATGAAGTGAGGAGAAAGGCTTTTGCTGTCAAGTTTGCTGTAGCGGATGGCTACTTCGTTGAGGTTATTTGCTTCGTATGAGGTAGAAAGCGGAATGCTGTACTGGTATGCTTGTAGTTTGGTTTACAGCGTCATTATACCACGCAAGTTTTTGAGGCTTATCGGGGCGTCTTCGAGCGGGTTGTTAAGGGTCGTTTCGCTCCGTTTTGTTCGCTGGTGTCCGCCGTTGTAAGCGGTTGTCTATCGGTTTTGCTGTCAGTTTTGGGCTCTCCGTCAATTTGATATTGGTGGCGAATTGAGGAAGAGTCGTAGATGAGAAGACACGTTTTGAAATGGTATTGAGAAACATTAACCGATTACATCGGTTTACTCCTACTTCTTAACCTCCTCTCAATGCGCATTCTACTTCTTCCCGATACACTGAGCTAGTGGGAGTGGTCTTAATGCACCTTATATATCACCCGACTTTGATCTACAGGGACTTTCTTATCTGAATGATGGTCCAGACCTCTGAGAGTATAGCCAGTTATTTGTAATTTGAAGGGAAAAATATGAAACACTTTCTCAAATGGAAACTCATTCTCCCTCTCGCAGTACTGTTCTTCATCGCCAGTGCCATTTTCGGCCCAATGGTAGGAAACTCGATGCATATCTATGCAGCAGGCTCGATTAGTATGCAGGATATAGCTCTGGCAAAGAAAATACTCAGTAATCCAAATATAGTGCTCGCAAAAAGCCATCCAGGCGGTAAGACAGACGGGGTCTATTGTACCGGTAAGATCGACCACGCTACTGCCTATTGTAACATCGTCGAACTGGCCAATGGTCAAAAGGCGGCTCGATCCAGCTATAATGACCCATCACATGATCAATCAGGCCCAGGGGGGTCCACAACGGTCCAACCGCTCCTGCTGCAAATCATTCTTGCGGCAGCCGCCTCTGGTCACAAGGTGGGCGTGAACGAAATAGCTGGCGGTGTTCATCCCGCTCACGTTGCTCATTACAGCGGGCACGCCGTCGACTTCAGCACGTTTAATGGTCAACAGGTGACGGGACGCAACCAGCCCTCGATCCAGTTGATTCAGAGCATTCTCCCTCTTCTGTCCTCGGGCTCGGGCATCGGGCAGAGTCAGTGTGGGCAGACACCACCACAACTTGCGAAAGATTTTCAGGCGCACCACATTCTCACCTTTCCTGACAGTTGCGGCCATGTTCATATCCAGGTACCCTAACCAGCAGCTCATCAGGCCATTGACTCACTGACAGGTGTTCAGCAGACTTCAGGCCGAGATACGCAGAGAATAGGGCTGGGAAGTGTTTTCGTCCTCACGAGGGGACGGTTCGATAATCTGGGGATGTCCTGTGCTGGCCTGTCAGTTTCGCGGCTTTCAAGCCAAATAGAAAGCAAAGCGGGTATTCTTTGAGAGCACAATACTCGCTTTTGCTACACTATCCTGAAACGTGTTCGAGAACACGTTTCAGGATAGTGTAGCAGCTACCTGTGCGTCTACGTCGCAGATTGTGCCAATCAACTAGATCAGGAAACCTGAGCAGTTACTCCGCAAGAGCATTAAACTGGTAGACATATTCCCCTATAGGCTATAATCTTCTCTGTATACAGTATCAGGAAGAGAAGGGCTTGTTTATGCTACAAGAGGTCAATGTCCGTAAAATGCTGGTCAATGGCGATCAATGGGGAGCGTGGCAGGGCTACTTGCTACCTATCAGCAATACATATGCCTGTGTCTGGGCACCGATTGGCACACCTATGCACTGGAAACCAGGCACATGGATCTCCCAGAAGCACTCGTTGGCCTATTTCTGGTCCGAAAGTTGGTTTACCATCATTCTTGGGTATCATCCAGATGGCAGTTTCGCCAGTGGCTACTGTGATGTCATCTTGCCCTCTCCACAATACATCAGAGCAACGCGTGATATTGTCTACGTTGATCTCTATATAGATGTGGTAATCCGTGAAGACGGCAGCGTCTATACCAAAGACCAGGAAGTGTTCGACTGGGCCGCGCAACGCTATCCTATCGTTGAGCAGTCGCGCCAGAAGTCTTTCGAGGTACTAGACTGGCTGGAACAGCATGCTAAAAAATGGACTGGCCCTTTCAGCACTCTCCCACAACGTCTTCCACGCACCGATTTTGAAACAATGAAGGCGGAAGAAATACAGGCCGTACTACAACGTTGACCACGCCGATGCTAGCAGCAGAATTGCAACAACAACTTGCTCAACATGGCTTCACCAATCTGGACGAAGTGGCTCTCCGCGAGGCGTTAGAATCACATGTTGAGACCTATACGCTTATTCGATTGGCTCCCTGGGCTGCCCGTCGTTGGAAATGCCACTATCGTTTAATGCTGGGCGACAAGATGTATGATGCGCAAAGTGCGGTCGAAGCCTATGCGCTTGCTCTGCTCTCTACGCCAGGAAGCTCCTCCTGAAACCTCTTGTGCGGTGGTATTATTGCACATTTTCTGTGAGTTTTGGGGGGATTGTTCCTATCTTGCAGTTACGTCGTTAAATATAATAGTAGGGGAAATTCAATGCGCCCCCTGGCAAAAGTTGTATCCAGAAAGGAAACAATCACTTATGCAGCGCACAATGTGCAAAGGGAAGATTCACCGCGCAACAGTCACACAGGCCAACCTCAACTACATTGGCAGTATCACCATCGATCAGGATTTGTTGGACGCCGCCGACATCTATCCGTATGAGAAGGTACAAGTTGTCAATGTCAACAATGGTACACGCCTGGAAACCTATACTATCGCTGGTGCTCGTGGTTCGGGCGTCATTTGCTTGAATGGAGCCGCCGCTCGTCTGACCGCCGAGGGTGATATCGTCATTATTATGAGCTATGGGCAGTTCAACGAGCAGGAAATTCGTTCACTGGAGCCGCATATCGTTTTCGTTGATGCCGATAATCACATTACCGAGGCCAAGCATGTCCCACTCATCGAGATGCTGCCAGCGACCGATGCTTATGCCAATGCCTTAGCGGAAACCGAGGTTGTGCTCTCTTAGTTAGTGCGCAATCTTCAATTTCATTCAGCCGCCCGGTTGGATGAATTTTCCCTCAGCCTTCCCCTATCAAACGTTTGTAAGGTAACTTTCCACTCATTCATTCTTTTCACAGCTTCGCTGTCTTTTCTGTGCCGCCTACGGCGGCGGATAAAGAAAAAAAGGGATTTTCTGGGGACACCCCAGACCCCGGCAAAGGGCGGACCCTCTGCACTCCCCATCGGCTTCGCATTGCCCTCTTAAGAGTAGGGTGGTATAGTAAGGCTATGAAAATTACTGCTCTTGAACCGCAGGTTACGGATGCTGAACGCGTCAATGTTTTTGTCGATGGTCGCTTTTTGCTTGGTGCGAATGCCGCTGTGATTTTACAGATGGGGCTGGAGGTGGAGCAAGAATTATCGCCCCAGCAGTTGGAGCAGTTGCGCCACGAAGAGGCTCTGCAACAGGCGGTTGGACGCGCCTATAACTTCCTCTCGTATCGCCCGCGTAGTCGCGAGGAGGTGCGCCGCTATCTGCGTCGCAAAGAGACGCCCGCTGAGGTGATTGAGGATACGCTAGCACGGTTAGAGCGACTTGATCTGATCAATGACGAGGCCTTTACCACGTTCTGGGTAGAAAACCGCGAGCAATTTAGCCCGCGTGGCGCACGCGCCCTCAAAAACGAATTGCGCATGAAAGGCGTTGAACGTGCCGTCGTTGATGAGGCCATTAGCGACGAGAATGACGCGGAACTCGCGCTGCGTGCTGGTCGCAAGAAAGCTCTCTCGCTGATACGCATTCCCAAAATGGATTTTGCTACGTTCCGTACTCGCCTCGGTTCCTTTTTGCAACGCCGAGGCTTTGGTTATGATGTCACGAAACGGACAGTGCAAGCTTTATGGCGCGAATTAGGTTCGGAAGAAAGTGCTGAGGATGATAGTTGAAAGGGAATCACGATTAGATGGATGAAACTGAAGATGTTGAGATACACCTAGATGAGCCGCCCGAACTACCGGGGCTAAAAGGGGATAGCTCGACAGCGATTACGTATGCTCTAAAGCTCACGAACACGCCTGCACCTGGTCTGGGCCAGATTGTAGCGGTAGCCACTGCCACTGCGGTCTATACCATCCTTTCCTGGTTAGCTATTATTTCTCTGCCTTCGGGTATCTCTATCATCTCATCTGTCTTTCTCGCGATTGGCTTTGGTATTCCCTTCGCGCTCTGGTTTGGTGGCTGGGCCTTTGTCATCGCTTACATTGGCAATTTTGTTGGAGCTGGTCTGCTGGCGGGTCTGCCGCTATTGCTTGCCATCCCCTTTGGTACCGTTGATCTGCTGCAACTGGGTCTGCCAATGCTGCTCTATCGACTCTTCGCACGACGTTTTGGTATCAGTCCCATCGGCAAGGATGTCTACACTGTTCGTGGTTTTCTCTTTTTCCTGGTCGCGGCAGTGCTGGTCAATAACATACTTGGTGGTCTGTATGGCAACCTTATTTTGATCTGGGGCGGCATTAATCCAGCCAATACTTTGCTGCCAGGCTGGTTCGCCTGGTCACTGTCAAATGTAGTGATTACGCTGGTCATCGGCTCTATTTTACTGAGGACACTGGGGCCTGCCGTTGAACGTTTCGGGCTAACGGTACGCAATTTTTTGAGTTAAAGCAGCACGTTTTTGATAGAGGAACATCCATTCATTGCAGCTTCCTCTGCAACGCTGTTACCCACTGCTCAACCGTCAACAAGAACGGATAATCCGGTCGATAGGTGTGTAAGCGGTTTGCCAGGGCTGCCGTGGCTGGTGGACGTAATCCTGTCTTGTTCAGCATCTCGATGTTGGTAAATAACGCCGTCGGTGTTCCGGTAAAAGCTACTTTTCCTTCACTAAATGTCACTACGCGCTGGCAATACTCCGCTACTAGCGACATATCATGTGTGATGAGCAGAATCGTCTTTCCCTGTCGTTGTAAAGCGCGAAAGAGCGTCATAATACCGCTAATCATACGATAATCCTGGCCCGTGGTTGGTTCATCGACAATCAATAGCTCAGGCCCCATGGCGAGCACTGCTGCTACAGCTAGCCGTTGGCGTTGCCCTTTGCCCAGGAAGAGAGGGTCTTCGTCGGCATACGATGTCAGGCCCACGGCTTCCAAAGCTCCTGCGGCTGCCAGGCGTCGTTGCGGAGCGGCTACGCCCAGATTACGTAGTCCATATTCCACCTCGGCGTATACGGTACGACGGAAAAGCTGGTGGTCGGGATTCTGAAAGACGTAGCCGACTGAGCGCGGCAAGCTTGCACGTACTTTGCGTGACGCGAGGTCTTTTCCTAAAATCACCACACGCCCATGTGCAGGGCGATAAATCCCCGCCAGGATTTTCGCCAGGGTCGTTTTGCCACTGCCGTTGGGGCCGAGTAAGGCCAGCATCTCTCCACGATAGAGCGTCAGGTCTACACCGCGCAAGGCTACGGTGCCATCATCGTAGCTATACGCTACATTTTCAGCCAGCACAACCGCCTCCTGTGTCGGCAAGGAGCTAGCAGTTGCTGGCATAGGCATCCGCGATGGTGCTTGCGCTATGAGTCCATGTTCTCCTTGTAGAAAGGCTTGCTCACCCTCATCTATCGTTAGTGGGGGGTGAGATGCATACGTCAAACCTGTGTACCACGAGATGCGCGTCAATTCGCCAACCGAGGCTCCGCTGCGTTCCAATAGAGCTTGTTCAGCATAAAAATCTTTCGGCGGAGCCAACAACGCGATATGTCCCTCGTGCAATAAGGCAATGCGTTCACAGAAAGCGGAGAGTATATCCGGGTCCTGCTCGACCAGCACAATCGTCATGCGATAGTCATTGCGTAGCCGGGCAATCGTCTCAATGACTTCGCACTTACCGAGCGGGTCCAGGTCGCTGGTTGGCTCGTCCAGAATGAGGATTTCTGGTCGCAGGGCGAGGAAAGCAGCTATCGCCACGCGCTGCTTCTGTCCACCGGAGAGGTCGGCGGGATGCAGGTAAGCGGCCCCATGCCAGAGATGCTCCAATCCAACCTGACAGAGGGCCTGGTAAGCCCTTTGCACAATCTCGTCATTGGGAATGCCCTGGATTTGCAGTCCCAGACCTAATTCGTGCAACAGGCTCATGCGTAAGAACTGGTTTTCGGGGTCTTGCAGCACCATACCAATGCGATTAGTAGCGGCAGTTTTAACGGTCACCGGCTCGCCGAAGATAGCCACATTGCCACGAAAATGTGCTGGCAGTTGCGCTGGCGTCAGGCGGGAGCTAGAGGGAATGGCACCGAGCAATGTGCGGCAAAGCGTCGTCTTGCCCGCGCCACTGGGGCCGGTAATGCCTATGCACTCACCCGCTGCCACCCGCAAATCAACGCCACGCAGTACCCAGGGATTGAGCGTTGTACTAAAGGTAGGGTAACGCCACCAGAGACCCTCGACCGTCAGCGCGAGACGTGCGTCTGTGTTAATCGCGTAGCCCTTTCTTCAATTCGCGCACAAAGCCAAAGATGCCCTCGACCCATGTCATTTTGGGTTCGCGCTTTGCCGCTAACTGCTGCTGACGACGGCGTGCTTCTTCCTGTTGCTGGCGGAGCTGCGCCCTTTCCTGTTGGTGACGGCGTTGTGCCGCTTCCTCGCGCAGGATGCGGCATTGTTCGTCGTAAGCGGCGCGTGTGGTGGGATTGCTGAGGATTTTATAGGCTTCGTTGAGTAGTTTGATATGGCGATCCAGGGCCGCGGGATTGAGGTCTGGATGATAACGACGTGCCAGGCGTCGGTAAGAGCGTTTAATTTCGCTCTGCGTCGCTGTCGCTGGCAGTTCGAGCAAGAGGTAATAATCCGGTAAAGACATCAAGCACCTGTACTTCCGAAGCCACCACGTCCCTGGCCCATCTGCTCCACCTCGTGCCAACGCACCTGGAGGATGGGCACGAACATACCTTGCGCAATGCGTTCACCGCGCTTCACTGTGACCGCCTCGTCACGGAAATTATACACTTGCATCATCAATTCATCACCCTCACCGCAATAATCCTGGTCAATGATGCCCAAACCGTGCGGAATGAGCAACCCCTTGCGACGTGGCGTACTGCTGCGCAAGGTTACGAGCAGCATATAGCCGGGGGGAGTCTGTACAATCACATTCCCTGGCACCAGACCAAGCTTGCGCGGGGCAATCTCGGTATCTTCACGGCACAACAGGTCAAACCCTACTGAACCCGCCGTTGCATAGGTCGGCAGGGGTAAGGCTTTATCGATGCGCCGAATGGTTACATCTAACCGTTGCGAAAAAGCTTCCATTCTGTTATTCTAAAGGAGAGGCCACGCAACGTCAAGAGAAACAGCAGTAGGAGTTGTGTAATATTTGAGCTTGCGGGTAAAAGTAATCCTCATCAGCGTCTTCTTGTGCCTGGCACTGGGTGCGACAGTGTTTGCGGCCATCGAGACCTATCACGATTTTCAAGCCTTACAGCAACAAAACGCCTATGCTGCGAATGCTGATGTACGCTCTATCAGTCCCTGGATGACGATTCCTTACATCGCCCATTTTTACCATGTGCCAGAAACTTACCTGTACCAAACGCTGCGTATTTCTGGCACGCAACTTCCACGGCATACCCCCTTGCACGTACTGGCATCACATTATAATCGCCCAGTTACTAACTTTATTAACACTATCGAGAACGCAATTCAAACCTACCGTAAGCAACACCCTAGCAAGCATAAAACAACTGCACCTCAACATCTACCGGGCAACGGCAAGACACCGAGCGCACAGAAAAGGTTCAGGAGCAGTGGTCACATAGCCATCAACGCGGATGGTGAGAGGGTGGGTGCATGAATTCAGTTCTCCCCTACCTGATCAATTGGCTGCAGCAATTTGGCTATCCGGCTCTCTGGCTTGCTGTTTTTGTTGCATCAGTGGGTGTGCCACTGCCAATCGTGCTGGTTTTACTGGCGGCAGGAGCTTTTGCCGCGCTGGGGGATTTTAACTTTGTCATTCTGGCTATCACCGCGACCAGTGCGGCGGTGTGCGGCGATACGGTTGGATATTGGATTGGACGGCGTTGGGGCAGTAGAGTTTTAGACTGGCTTGAGCGGTCGCGTCGCTTGCGCCTTATTTCACCGGAGGTTATCGCACGGTCACGAGCATATTTTGGGCGTCATGGAGGATGGGCCATCTTTTTGAGCCGCTTTCTTTTTTCGGCATTGGGCGGCGTCATTAATGTGCTGGCTGGTGCAGACCCCTATCCTTTTCGCCGCTTCTTGCTCTTCGATGCAGGAGGAGAAACACTCGGTGCGGTTATTCCATTGGGGCTGGGCTTTCTCTTTGGCGCAAGTTTGGATGTCGTAGGAGACCTGCTCAGTGGCATTTCAGCATTGCTGATCGGGCTTCTCGTCGTTATCATCCTGGCCTTCTATCTGCTGAAATTGCTGCCACTTGTGGCCAAAAAGCGAGTGAAGCAAGCTATAACGCCCACTTCTACAGCGGTGGATCAAGTGGCAACCGAGGGCGGATCTGGCACTTTGCTACCTTAAGGGGGCTTCAGACGTATTGAATATATACGGATTTATTGGATACAGCCAAAAGAAGGCCCCAGGGACTAGAATGAAAGGGGGAACATACGGTATAATTGTATTGGTAAGGAATATTTTCCGATCTGATAGTGTTTCTTATAATAGAAACATAATTGCACGTCTTTGACCTCCTCCCACTCGGTACTCGGACCTGGTGTTCGATTTAAGGGTAGGTTCGCTATCCTTGAGTGTAGGACCAGACGACGAAACTTATATCTTGCTGCTTAAGATTAAATGGTACTTTTCATGGAGGGCGCACAATGATAGATCTACAACAGCGTGCCATGACGGGGACGACGCTAACATTGGATACAACAAACGCGAAGACAGAGCAAGAGAAGCCGTTCGACATTGTTGAGCAGCTTCTCGCCAAGAATCTTGATAATACTGCTGAGGATGACGTGGAGGTAGAACCTGGTAAAGATGAGCAGGAGTTGGAAGAAATGTCTGCTATACATGAAGACCTGACTCAGTTACACGCCTCACCCGAACTGGCAACTGCTTCTATTCTTACACTTCCTACAGTTGCCGCGGAAAGCGAGACACAATCGCGTCGTCCACCCATGCGCCGCCGCCGTTCAGAAGATCAAGATGAGAATGCCGCCAACACTACTGATGCAGGTGAATCAGATGCTGTGATGACCTATCTCCGCGAGATTGGCCGTGTTCCGATGATTACGCATGAGCGCGAAATCGAGCTGGCGAAGCGCATTGAGAATGGCGATCGCGACGCCATGAAACAGTTCATCTTAGCCAATCTCCGCTTGGTCGTCAGTATTGCCAAACGGTATGTTGGGCGTGGCCTGACACTCCTTGACTTGATCCAGGAAGGGAACATTGGCTTGATCCGCGCCGTTCAGCGTTATGACTGGCGTCGTGGTCATCGCTTCTCGACCCATGCTACCTGGTGGATACGCCAGGCTATTAGCCGGGCCGTCGCGGACAAGGGACGTACTATTCGCCTCCCCGTTTATGTCAACACCGCACTCAATCGTATCCGACGTGAGCGTCAACGGCTCTTACAAGAGTTGGGACGTGAACCGAGCGAACAAGAATTAGCGGATGCCACTGGTTTAGACCCACTACGCATGATCGAACTACAATCAGCCCCTGGTGCTCCTGTTTCCCTAGAGTTGCCCGTTGGCGAAGATGAAGAACAGGAATTGGGCGACGTTCTAGCAGACACGGAGTCAGCCTCGCCTGAAGACATAGCCACCACGCAAACCTTGAAGGATGAGGTTCAGCGCGTTCTCGAGTCCGTACTCACGCCACGCGAACGGCTTGTCTTGCAATTGCGCTTCGGCCTGGGCAATGGTCAGGCTCACCCACTCGAACAGGTGGGACGCGAGTTGGGTATTACCCGTGAACGAGTCCGCCAAATCGAGGCCGGGGCATTGGCAAAACTGCGCCAACCCCCTGTTCTGGAGCGGTTACGCGGCTAATCCATAGTTATTGGCACACAAGCGAGGAGGCTGGACAATCGTATGGTTGTCCAGCCTCCTCGCTTGTGTGTTTTGGCTCTACAGCAAATATTTTAGGGCAGAGCAACAGTTATCATCACCCTCGTCTTGCATTTAAAGCTCTTATATTGGTACATAAGAGCTTTAAATGCAAGAACAATAACAGGCGAAAAAAACATTGGCATGTTTCATAGATGAAGTATATCCTATTGAATAGGATATACTTCATCTATGAAACATACAAATAAATCTGAAGAAGAAAAGCGTCCCTATCACTCGCTGAAGCGTCAACGCCAGGCAGTGGAGACGCACCAACGTATCCTGGTCGCAGCGCGTGAACTGCTTACTAGCAGAGGCTATGCGAGAATGACTCTGGAGGCGATTGCCGAGGCCGCTGGCGTCTCTCCGAAAACGGTCTCAGCGGTTGTTGGGTCCAAGACCGCGATCCTTGCTGAACTCGTGAACCCTGCTGCTTTCGATATCCACATCCAACACCTCCTTAACCAGCTTCGTACAAGTCAGGAACCACTACAGCGGGTGAGGCTTGTCGTGCTGATTACGCGCCGGGTCTACGAGTCACTAAGCTCAGAGTTTGAGCTGTTGCGGACTGCTGGTGTCGTAGCTCCCGAACTGGCAGATCTGGCACAGCAGATTGAGGCAAGACGGCGTCAGAGGCAGGCCTATTTGATTGCTGATCTGCGCGAACAAGGGGTATTGCGTCATGACCTCTCACTTGAGGAGGCTACCGATGTACTCTGGTCGCTGACAAGCTACGACCTCTATCGTATGCTGGTCATGAAACAAGGCTGGGAAGCTTCGCGCTATGAAAGCTGGCTGACCACTCTCTTGACCGGGCATCTACTTGAGCCTATCAACGAGTGACATCGTTCTGAGATAGCGCGGAACTGCGCAGGATATTTTACAACTCCTCCGAAGACAGCAATTTGGGTAGTAATTTACCTATTGAATATGGTATACTCCATCTATGGAACATCAGCAAGCCAACTTCATCCTTTTCGGCCTGCTGCTCATCGCCTTCACAGTTGGGTACGTTCGGCGTATGCGCCCAATCCTGGGGCAAGCCTGGCTCTACGTCGTTGGCACGTTCCTCGTGCTCTCACATTTGGGGTGGGTCATGGCTGGCCTGTTCATTCCGAACCCCTACCTGGCACCGCAAAATAGCTTGCACGCGGTGCTACACCAGCTCTCTCCCATCATCATCTTCCTTCTGCTCGCCATCGCATCGATAATCCTGGGCGCGAAGCTCGTCTTCACCCGCCGGTGGCGTGTGTATGGGTGTTACTGTCTCGTCATTGGTCTTCTTATGACGGTATTCCCGATCGTAAGTCTGGTGCATCTTATAGATCCGGCCCTTGTGGGGAACTTTGTAGGGAACGTCAATTCTCGTTCTCCCAATGATGGAGTGACCGAACGGATTGTGCTGTTGGTGGGCCCCTTAGGCTGGTACTTGATCAGTGCGACGGTTGGAATGCTGCATGCGGACCAGAAGGTTGAGACATCAAAGGGCTTGGAAGAGGTGCACGCGGAGCGCATCACGGGTCATGTGTAAATTTGTGTGATGGGTCTTTATTCCCGTCTTTCCAACTGACCCACAAAGGCTCGGTGCAATTCTGACGAATTGCACCGATAGATCAATGATGAAGGTGTTAGTTTAGCTTTCGCTGATATCAACCGAGATAAGCTGGGTGCCAGGCTCGCGTGCGCGTTGGGGATCGCGCTCTTTGATAGCCAGGACATTATTCATGCCCGAAATGACCCTGCCGAAAACCCCGTGTTTACCATTCAGGTGGGGTGTTGGGCCATAGGTGATGAAGAATTGGGAGCCATTGGTGTTGGCACCGGCATTCGCCATCGAGAGGATACCCGCACCTTCATGTTTCAGCGACAAGGCTCCGCGCTCATCGTTAAACTTGTAGCCGGGGTCGCCCGTTCCGGTGCCGGTGGGATCGCCCGCCTGGGCCATAAAGCCGGGAATCACGCGGTGGAAGGTTGTATTGTTGTAAAAGCCTTCGCGTGCCAGGAACACGAAATTGTTGACTGTGACGGGAGCCTGGGCGGCAAATAGCTCGACCTGGAAATCGCCCGCGCCGGTATGGAATGTCGCGACATATTTCTTGGATGGGTCAATCACCATTTGCGGTGGTGCGCTATAACGTTTCTGTGGCATGACTTTATACTGTGTCCTTTCTTTACTTACGGTGCTTGTACCACGATTACATGCTCTATGGTATCAGGCTTGATATTTTTTGAACTCGCATCGTCGCCAGGGCCTTGAATCTTGAGTGCCACATTCATGCCCTGCACAACATGTCCAAACAGATTATACGACTTTTGCAAAGTCTTTGAGTCGTCCGCCGTACAGATGAAGAATTGGCTCCCATTGGTATTGGGGCCAGAATTCGCCATCGCGAGACAGCCAGCCGTGTAATTTGCCAGCACAGGTTCATCGTTAAACTTATAGCCAGGACCACCAGCACCGGTGCCAAGCGGATCGCCGGACTGAATAATAAATTTGGGTACCACGCGGTGGAAGACTACCCCATCATAGAAATGATGCTGCGCCAGGAACATAAAGTTATTGACAGTCTTGGGTGCCAGCCTTGGATCCAGTTCCAGCACGATCAGGCCGCGATTGGTATTGATGCCGGCACAATAAACTTTGCTGGTATCAATCGACATCGCAGGTGCCTGACTGTAGGTATGGGTCGCCTGCTTAAATTGCGCCGCGGTAGGTCCGGCAGCGGTATCCGTCAATTTACTGACAACAGAGAGACATGGTGAAGGGGTCGTTGTGGGGGTCGCTGTCGGTACCACAGGTGTCGGTGTCACTTTAGCCACCGTTTTCGCCTTCGCAGGTGGGAGGGCAAAGGGGCCAAGATGATAAGTATAGATCGTCCAGGCACCCAATCCTACAACGAGTAGGACCAAAATGATGGTGGCCCAGGGATAGCGAGCGACTCCCCGCGCAGGTGGCTTATAGCCGGAGCGTTTCCGCTCTGGAGCCGCTTTGATCTCTAATCTTGATGGCTCGGTGGCGTGCGCTTTCGCTATTTTTGTTGCACGCCGTGTAACCGCACGTTTTGTTGTTTTTGGCATGGGGTTCTGTCAAGTACTCCTTCTCTACACATTGTGACGTATTTATGAGGTCCCCAGCCAATGAACGACAAGCCGAGACGGTGGGTGGCCAGGTGAAACCCATCTGATTTTTCTTTCTGCTATAATAACCTGCTCACCTACGTGGGTCAAGTCCTTGCATGACTTTCGTTTTTATGTATGAAATCTCGACTCGTTATTGTTGCTTCTCTATGATACAATCACAGCGATAACATTACTTGAGACATACAATCATCAAGCAACCTTGCTGAGGAGGTTTGGGGATGGCCGACCGTTCAGGACAGCAGCTTGGAAATTACCGCCTGGTTCGTCTCCTGGGAGAAGGAGGCTTTGCCGAGGTCTATCTAGGAGAGCATCTCCACCTCGAAACTGAGGCGGCCATCAAAATTCTGTACGCGCAACTTGCCAGCGACGATATGGAACATTTTCGTGCGGAAGCTCGTATCATCGCACGCCTGGAGCATCCCAATATTGTGCGCGTGCTGGACTTTGGCGTGGAAGGAAAGGTTCCTTTTCTCGTTATGAGCTACGCTCCTCATGGCACGTTACGCCAGCGTCACAAAAAAGGCGTGCCACTTCCTCTTACCACCGTTACAGCGTATGTCAAGCAAATTGCCGATGCGCTACAATATGCCCATAACCAGAAAGTGATTCACCGCGATATCAAGCCCGAAAACATGCTCATTGGCAGACGCGATGAGATCCTATTAAGTGATTTTGGCATTGCCCTGGTGGCCCAGAGTTCGCGCTATCAAAATACGCGTGATGTTGTAGGGACAGTAGCCTACATGGCGCCTGAACAAATTCAAGGGAAACCCCGTCCGGCCAGTGATCAATACGCATTGGCGGTCGTCGTCTACGAGTGGCTGAGCGGAGTGCGTCCCTTTACCGGCTCATTTACCGAAATAGCGGTACAACATACCGTTGTTCCCCAGCCTCCCTTACGTGAAAAGCTGCCATCAATCTCGGCAGATGTCGAGGAGATCGTACTTACTGCACTGGCAAAGGACCCGCAACAGCGTTTCGTCAATGTGCAAGCCTTCGCTAATGCCCTGGATCAAGCCAGTTCGCCACCCCAAATCACAGTGTTTCCCTTCTCACGCCCATCCCCTGCTGTATCTCCTCGCACGATACCCGATAATGACGCTACCATCGCTGCTACCCCCCATTATTTGGCAGAACAGAACATTAGTACTCCATCTCCGCGTCTGTCAGAGCAGGGAGAGGCTATAGGGGCCATTTCATCCGCGCCTACTCCATCATTTATATCTCCTACATCCTCAGCCGCACCGGGTATATCTATTTCCCGCCGCACTTTTTTCTTAGGACTAGCCGCCATAGTCGTAGCAGGTGGTACACTTACCTGGTTTGCACTCTCACGCAACGTGGTTAATCCGCCCACGCCTCAGACTATAGCTACCGCAACGCCCATCCAAACAGTTACTCAGCCTACGCCTACTCCAACAGCTACCCCTATCCCCTCTCCTCCGTTAGGCCAAACTTTTACGGTCTATCGTGGGCATAAGAACTATATCTATGGCGTGACATGGGCATCAACCGATGGGAGCCGCATCGCTTCCGCCAGTGCCGATACATCAGTGCAGGAATGGAATGCCAGTACAAAACAGCCATACTTCACGTATAACCACACGAAAGCAGTCAACGACATAAAGTCATCGCATGACAAAACACGCATTGCCTCTGCCGGAGAAGATAGCATCGTACAGGTACGAGATGCCACGACGGGATCATCTACTCTTCAGTATACCCACCACACTGACGCGGTGAACACCGTCGAGTGGTCTCCCGATAGTACCCGTATTGTCTCTGCCAGTAGAGATAGAACCGTGCAGGTCTGGGATGCCACGAACGGAAGCACCATCACTACCTATTCCGGTCACACGAGTGAAGTATGGGCTGCTGGGTGGTCGCCAGATGGAAGCTCTATCGTTTCGGTCAGCGCGGATGGCACGGCACAAGTATGGGATACCTCCACTGGAACCCTCCGCTTCATCTATAGAGGACATTCAGCCACGGTGCGTTCTGTCTCATGGTCGCCCGATGGGAGTCGCATCGCAACCGCCAGTGAGGATCTGACCGTGCAGGTTTGGAATGCGACCACTGGACAACCTCTTCTCACCTATAAAGGTCATACCGATCTTTTGCGCACAGTGCTCTGGTCGCCTGATAATACGCGCATCGTCTCCGGCGGCAGAGATGCCACCGCCCAAATATGGAATGCTTCTACCGGTACACTTTTTTACACCTATACAGGTCACTCGGCCACCGTATTTGACGCCCAATGGTCCCCTGATGGCACACGCATTGCCTCCGGCAGCACCGATACGACAGTGCAGGTATGGCAAGCGGTCTGATCGTTCTTTCCAGAGCCTGTGAATGAGTGCCAGGGCTGATTACCTCTCCCCCGGAGAGGGTGGCAAGGGATCGCCCCACTATACTACGATGCCCGTCGTGTTCGTTCTGCGTGTATAGTGGGGCGATCCCTTGCCACCCTCTCTGAGGGAAAAGGAATAAGCCCTGGTCGCCAGCATTGCCATCTCAGCAATAATTCACAGGCCTGGCGTTCTTTCCGAATCTGATGATAATCTTGAAGGAACGTATTACTGTCCTTTTGGCTGTTGCCGTGTGACAAGGGTGTATGTTACGTTATGGGCATGTGTCTTCTTAGATCAGGAGTAAATTTATAATGTCGTTGGTACCCAACACCTCTGAGCCAGGTATACAAGGCAGGGATTCATTGCAAAAAAGCTCGTTTGTATCACCTTTCTTACATCTACCGGGAAACGTTTATCTTTTACTCTTTTTTACTTTGGGTAAAGGCTTTCAGCTGACCATCGCCACGCTTAACATTAACTATTATGCCCATAGCCTTGGTTATAGGCCCGATTTTATCGGCTTACTGAGTGCTATGCCCGCCCTTGGCTCACTGGTCAGCAGCGTCCCCAGTGGCTTTCTGGCTGATCGTTTGGGACGCAAACCGGTACTTATAGGCACGGCTATCCTGACACCGCTCTGTTTGGCTGGTGTTGGGCTGATTACCTCGGCCCCCTTATTGCTCATGTTCAGCCTTTTACAGGGCGTCGTATCCTCGGCCTACTGGGTCACGAACCTGCCATTACTGGTAGAGAGCACAACGGAGCGGCAGCGTGTTGGCGTCCTGGCCCTGAATAGTTTTCTCTTGCTCGGCATTGGCTCCTTTGGCAATTTATTGGGTGGGGCCATTCCCGAATTTGTGTCGGGCCTGCTCCATGTTTCCGCCGCCAGCACCGTTCCCTTGCGTTGGGGTGTGCTCAGCGCGGCCC
The DNA here is from genome assembly GCA_051004815.1 of Ktedonobacteraceae bacterium. Classification (GTDB taxonomy): domain Bacteria; phylum Chloroflexota; class Ktedonobacteria; order Ktedonobacterales; family Ktedonobacteraceae; genus JBBQXY01. Next base: position 14,650 of record JBPCJY010000240.1, on the reverse strand, counting down.
TGGTCACGCTCATCTTCGGCATACCGCTCTGGTTTTTACGCGAACCCAAACGCGGAACTCGGTCAGAGGCAGTTCAGCCAACGTCAGTCGCGGAGTCAGCCACTACAGCAGAAGAAATCGCACCAGCAGGAGTGGCGGTGGTCGCCGAGAAAGTCAAAGACAGCACGCACGCTCCCAAAGAGAAACTGCCCGTCCTTTTATTCGTCAAGCTATTGCTTCCCGACCTGTTATTCACCATGGGTGAGGGTGCGGTGGTCGCGCTCATCCAGCTCTACTTTATCCTGCGTTTCCATCTCTTGCCCGGCCCACTGGGCATCATTTTCACCATCTCAGGTGTCGCAGGTGGCATCTTTTCGCTGACGGCTCCGCTCTTCGTACATCGCTGGAGCAAGCTGCGCATCATCACTACCGTCATGTTTTTGAGTGCGCCACTGATGATCCTCATCGGCTTCGCGCCCACACTCCCATTCGCGATAGGGGGAGAATACGCTCGTTCGTTTATGCGCACCCTCATCGAGCCAGTCTATGCCGCCTTTGTCATGGAAAAGGTCTCTGATCGCTATCGGGCCACGCTGAGCGGCTTCTACGGGGTAACGTGGAGCATCGGCTTCAGTATCGGCCCTAGCATCGCCGGCTGGCTGCAAACCAACATTAATCTCTCCACCGCCTTCATCTTTGGGGCCGCTTGCCTGGCAACCTGTGCTAGCGTCTTGTTACTCTTCTTTGGCAAACGCCCAACGGTAAGTGGTGCGTCCCAGGGTCTGTGAATTCTTCCTGACGCCCCTTGTGGGCGTCAGGAAGAACATGCAATAACGGCATTTCCCCAATCATTCACAGGCCCTGCCCTACGTCCTCATAGTTATTGACAATTGTCTTACATAATGTATACTCTGGAATGTAGCTTTATAAGTAGTATACTTCGTTGTTTTCATAACGTACTCATAATTTCAGCAGAAGAAATTTTGCTCTGCTTCGGTAAATCACCAGAAAACGGAGTACCGAGATGGCTGACCGTGTAGGACAGCAGTTTGGTAACTATAAACTCATTCGCTACCTGGGCGATGGTGCCTTCGCTGATGTCTACGAGGGTGAGCATGTGTATCTCAAAAAACCTGTCGCCATCAAAGTGCTGCGAATGCAACTGTCAAACAGTGATGGAGAAAGCTATCTCATCGAGGCACGCATAGTTGCGAGTTTAGAGCATCCCCATATCGTACAAGTGCTGGATTGCGGAGTATATCTGGATTACGGAGTATATAAGGAGCATGTTCCATACCTGGTCATGAATTACGCCTCACATGGTACATTACGCCAGCGTCATCCTGACCAAACAATCCTATCGCCAACCGACGTTCTCTCCTATGTCAAGCAGATAGCTTCTGCCCTACAGTATGCGCACGACAAGAAACTGATCCATCGCGATGTTAAGCCAGCGAATATATTACTGGGTCCAAAAGACGAGTTGTGGCTCAGCGATTTTGGCCTCGCCATAATTGCTCACAGCTCAATGTCCCGGATCACGGAAGATACTGGCGGCACTCCCAGCTACATGGCTCCGGAGCAGTTTGTTGGCAAGACATGCTCGGCTAGCGACCAATATGCCCTGGCGGTGATGGCCTATGAATGGTTGTGTGGAAAACGTCCTTTTCAGGGTTCTGAACGTGAGCTATTCTACCAGCATATGTATGCCTCGATACCCTCCTTGCGCGAGAAGGAGCTTACCATTTCACCTGCGATTGAAGAGGTGGTACTGAGAGCACTTGCTAAAGACCCGCACGAGCGCTTCGCGAGTGTGCAAGCATTTGCAAATGCCTTGGAGCAGGCCTACCTTCTTGCTGGCTCAGGCTCTGACCTACCGGCACCATCTTCTCAAAAAGCATTTCCTCCCATGGTGAGTCAACCTGTTTCTATCCTCGATGCTTTCGATACCGAGTCTCCTACCGTTCTCTCTCCGATGGGATCTTTGCCATCAGCATCAGAAGATAAACAGGCACCTGGATTGTCCAACTCTCCTGTCCCTCCTGTTGCGACGCTTCCTATCCTTCCTGTGGCAACATTTAGAGAACCAGAGACTCCTATGCCTGCTGTCTCTCCTGCATTTCCTGTTCTTCCTGCTGCAATGTTTAGAGAACCGGAGACTCCTATGCCTCCTGTTCATGGCATCTCACGTCGTAGAGTGCTGATAGGATTGGGGTTAGCTCTAGCGGTAGTTAGTGGGGCTGTCATAGCTTGGGAACTTGCCTCTCCTGCTATTGATTCTATTAATGGTTCTATAGCAACTCGTACTTCTCCCATCAAGGTGTCCCCTCATGCAACTACTTCTACCCCGGTTCCTACACCTGTTCCGGTAGGAACTCCTATCTTTACCTATCGCGTTCAGAAGAGCGGTGTAAAAGCGGTAGCGTGGTCACCCGATGGAAAGCTCATTGCTTCAGGGGGCATTGATCATACTGTACACATCTGGAATGCGGTCAGTGGAGACGAAATTTTAAAGCCACCCTATAGTGGTCATAGCGCCGAATTGAACGCTGTGGCATGGTCGCCTGATGGAAAATTCATTGCTTCCGGTGGTGGGGATAAGACCGTACGTGTATGGAATGCGGCCACTGGAAAAGATTTGCTTCCCCCCTACACGCAGCATCAGGCAACGGTACGCAGCGTATCATGGTCGCCTGATGGAAAATTCATTGCTTCGGGAAGTGAGGATAAGACTGTACACGTATGGAATGCGGCCAGTGGGATTGATCTGCCTTTCTCCCCCTATACAGACTATAGTGGCAAGGTGATTAGCGTGGCGTGGTCGCCCGATGGACAATATATTGCCTCTGGTAGCCTTGATAGTACCGTGAAGATCTGGAGTTTGGCCACAAAGAAACTCATTCGCACCTATAGCCACCATACGAACCAGGTATGGTCTGTAGGATGGTCACACGATGGGCAACGTATCGCCTCAGCTTCGGTTGATGGTACGGTTCAAATATGGAAACCGTTCTAAGCGGTATGCATCACGTCCTGAATCTCCCTGATGCCATAGCCCAATTGTTCAATTTGTAACATATTGCGTCATACTAACGTCTAATAAAGAGTAACGCCCAAGCAATCGCCGCCAATGTGAACTATTGCACAGTGCCGAGATGCCTGAATATTGTATACTCTCTAAAATATGCTAATTTTGTTGTCTAGAGGAGTCTTATGAGGTCGAGCGTCGCTGAGTCTCATCCCTCAGCTGGTGTAGAGGTTCGGGGGCAACATAACCACCAGCAGCCACCATTTAACCCTCGAGTGCCAAATCCTAATCGTCCGTATCCCAACGCGGCATTCACCGTGCAGAAACCGAAACATCGTCTGACACTGACACCTGTCGAGGGCTGGCTACCCATAGTCTTGCTGGCTATCGCCGTCTACAGCGTTGTCTTTTCCATCTCAGCCGTGGGCTGGGTGCATAACACCTTCATTCTCAATTGGAGTGCCGCCGCTGGCCTACTCGTCGGTCTGGTCATCGCCAAAATCAACCGTTTGCCACAAGCCATACTGCATGTGGCTGCTTGTTTGATCGGTCACTGGCTATCAGTCTGGCTCACCAGTGCCATCGCCTTCCATATCTCCTGGGGGGTATTGATCGCGGGCATCGGTTCGGTCTTGACTGATCCAACGAGGATGAACAATAGTGAGGTAGTTTTTCTCTTCTACCTCTCATTTCTCAGCTTCTTTCTGGGCTACTTCGGCGCGTGGCTGGTCTATCGCGCTCATTTGCCGTGGTTGGTGGCCCTTGTCTATTGCGCTATTTTCTTGATCAACCTCAACTATGTTGGGCATGATGAATCACCCTACGTCATTGTCTTGCTCGCGGCCCTCATTCTGTTAATTGCGCGTGTCCAATTGTCCGCGAAGCTCGTGCAGTGGAAGAGCGAGGGATTATACACCGATAACTCGTGGCTGCGCGGCATCACCTGGCGCATTACGCGCATCACCTCGGTCATCATGCTGCTGGCCCTCCTGCTCGGCTGGCTGATGCCTGTCCTGGGACAACCCAGCCAGGGAGTCATCCTCTGGAATTACCTGGACAATGCCTGGTCCAATATCACCCAGGGACATCTATCATTGCAGAACCCTGGCTCGTTGCTGCAACCCTATCAGGCCCCGACCAACTTCTTTGGCGATCAGTTGACTATCGCGGGTAGTGTTCATCTGCCGACGGGCGAAGTGCTCCACTATACCAGTTCCGCCGCCCCGCAATACCTGGCAGGTTTCACGTATGACCACTTTGATGGCCATACCTGGACATCACTTTCCTCGTCACCTGTGCAGAATTACGATGCTAATGCCATGTTGCCCAACGATACCGCCCAAAATTACATCTCTGCTATCACCTCCGTCACCATCGTTCAGCCTCCCGATAGTAGCAAGCATTACCTGTTTGGCCCGTCACAACCAGATTCGTTCGATGTCTCCACCACGCTCTATGGCGATACGATGATTTCCGCCTGGGCGCAGCGGAACCCGTTAAGCGCGAACGAACACTACGAAGTAACCTCGTTCATCTCCAACGCCACGCCACAAGACCTGTCCGCTATCCCCCTGCCCCAACAGGATAACACAGACATCTGGAAGAACGATACCAACTATACCAATCTGCAAGCCTATTATGTCCAGCTCCCCACTGACCCGATACCGAATGTGAAAAAAACACTGGCCCAATGGACGCAAGGCGCAACCAACACCTATGATGCCTTGAAGCAGATAGAAGCACATTTGAATGATGCGACACACTTTACCTATTCCCTGGATAACCCACCTGTGCCGACAAATGTTGACGCCGCCGAATGGTTACTACAAACGCGTCGCGGCTACTGCACCTATTACGCGACCGAAATGGTCGTCATGGCACGTCTGCTGGGCATTCCTACGCGCATGGTGAATGGTTTCAGCCATGGACACCTGGATGTCCAGCGTCATATATGGGTCGTTGATGGCAGCGATGCCCATAGTTGGGTGCAAGCCTACTTCCCCGGCTTTGGCTGGATTAACTTCGACCCTACTCCTGGCTTTGCCTTACAAAACGTGAATAATCCACGGCCCGTCACCACGCCTGTGCCGACACCAACCAAACCATTACCCACAAAACCCCCGATTGGCAAAAAACATGGCACTACCCCTGATCCCACGTCAACCACGGCACAAAACAACCCCTCTATCATGGGTGCTGGGACGGGGTCTCTACCAGTAATACTCTCCTTCGTAGCCCTCGCCTGTGCTGTGCTGATCCTCCTGGCTTCTGTTGTGTACTACTGGTGGCGCAATCTCTATTCCAACAGTTCGTTTATCGCCGGAACATTCTGGCGTTTATGCCGTGTAGCCAGTTGGGTAGGGCTATCTCCGCGCACCTGGCAAACTCCCTACGAATATAGTCGCGCCCTCTGTGGGCGGCTGCCCCAAGAGGCCGGTACCGTGTGGAAACTCACCGAACTCTTCATGCGCGAACGCTGGGGAACATCGCAACAGCTATCTCCCCCGCTTGTCGAACGCGAATTGGAGCAACTCTCACCCCACTTGCGACGCTCATTCTGGCAACTCCTCTTGATGAGGATACGGAGAAGGTAGGCTTGGATAATATACAGATGAAATGGCTGTGGGATATGCAGCCATTTCATCTGTATATAAACTCAATTGTTGTAAGCATGAGGAACCTCTCTACCATATCTGTAGTCATGAATGTATCAATACTCGTTACGATACATCAATCCCCTCGTCTATACATCTTGGAAAGCTATTTTCCAGGCAATAACTAGTTGGACGATGTGGGGAGGATGGAAGAATGCGACGTGAACCACCAATCGCGGTATGTGCCTATGGTTGGGGACGGGAATTTCAGCTGTATGCCAATTATCTCACCGTAAGCGGAACCACCTATCCTTTAAGCGATCTGACACATATACGCCCCATGTATCAGCAGGTCATGGGCATCTCTTCAGTGCGCCTTGAATTGCGCTTTGGCAAGCAGAAAGTAACCTTGCGCGGTATCGCCGCCCTTGAAGAGGCTCAAAAGGTAGTAGATTATCTCACCTCGCACTACCTGGACTTCGCTCAGCCCGACCAGTCTCAAAGCGGTAGTGGTGTAGACAAAAAGTGGAGCAGGACAATAGTGCGCGAAGTGCAAGAAACGCCTATGCCTGAAACATTACCAGGAGTGCAGTTGCCGCACACGCAGGACTTCTATATACAAACGTTTACTCAGGCACCCACGGCTAAAGCCGAAACGCCGAATTGGCAACGTTTCCGCCAGGAACAGAGGGAGCGTCGCCAGAGACGTTTACATGTGGAGCGTTCGCTGCGCGAACACGGCTTTGATGTCGCTACACTAGCGCGACGCCTCAAAGAAAACACCCTGCCAGAGGTCTGCGTCCCCATCCATCTGCTCAGCGGCGAGCACGCCCATTACAGTAGCGATGCGACACGCTGTGGCGAGCCGAGCAGTAGCGCGATAGGCTATACCTACCCGGCAAAAGAGCACGGCACGCTTATTCTGACCAACAAACGCCTGCTCTATATTGGACGCAAAAGTCAAATTGTGCTCGATTACGGACGGCTCTTGCACGTCTCACGTCTACGGGGAGCCATCGCTTTCCAGGCGGAGCACTGGTATAAACGGGAGATTTTTGAGGTACCACGCTCATTGGAATGTACCATGTTCCTGGAACATATCCTTGAGCGGTTTCAGCAAGAACAACCGCGTGTATCGGTTGCCCATAATGCTGTTCAGTTCAATCAATACGTAGAGGAGGCTCCAGTAGCGGCGGTCGCGGCGGATATCGACACTATGCCACTAGCTCACCGACAGTGGGATATGGTGACAGTGATCGATAGCATGGATGGATAGGGAACTGGAGGGGAAAGGATAGGAGATGATAGATACATTAATGGCTCTATGGAACCGAGGATATAGCGGACGAGGCATCATGGTATCCCTGGCATTTGCACTCATTTGCATCAGTATATCCCTACTTTTAGTTACAGTGGGAGGCTCCTGGGCATCCCTCTTTGCGCAAAGACCCACGTATCCGCGCCGTATCGTCGGTACGACAAACCTGACCGCTACCGCACAAGCGAGTGGTATCCAGCCCGTGGCCGATAATACCGTCACCTTCCAGGCACCTACTTCCACCGCACAACCTTGCGCCACGCTTACGCCTCGCAGCGAAAAAACTCCCACCACTCATGTGAGCGCAACTGTCTACCAGGGTGGTGGCTATCCAAGAAAACCAACTGTGACGCCCAGACGCCCGCGTCCAACGCCGACACCTACGCCTATTAGACCTACGCCCACTCCAGTGACAGCCACGCCGACACCAACGGTAACTCCTACTGTGGTAGTAACAATAACGCCAACCGAGACGGAGACGCCAACACCGGTAATCACTCCTACACCGACGAATACGCTGACACCAGTAGTGACGCCGACCGCTACAGCAACCCCAGTAAGCACACCAACTATAACACCTACCGTTGGTGTGACGCCCACGATCACAGTAGGTGCAACGCCCACGGGTAGCCCAATCGTGATCATAACGCAAACCCATCAAAAACATTTGCGCGGTGGAACGCCAGTAGGCGCGGTGGGAAGCGGTACTGGAACGACAGGACAAAATGGTCGTGGTGGCACAGCCTGGAATACTGGCTGTAATCGCTCTGGTACCGTTGGCGATACCCTGGACATGCAAAGTAGCGGTGGTTCAATCGCCGCCGCACTGGAGCGCGATGTATGGCTCATTCTGGGGGGTTCTACAGGGGGAACGCTACTTTTCTACGCATCCGTCTACGTTATGATGCGCAAAAGAATACGGAAATAATCATCATTGGCTGATCCCCGCCGAGAAGCGAGAGGAGTGCAGGCCTCTCGCTTCTCACAATTTAGTGGATGGTTGTTTTTAATGAACCCAGGGCTACAACACCGCCTTTGGGAGCTTGCGGGGTTGCCGTTGGTCCAGCTTCCAGGCTGATCGCGGCAGCATCATAGCCTGTGACATTTCCTGCGAATGATACTGTCGCACTACCATTTTGGGCATTCAAAAGGCCAACGCTCGTTACTCCGGTAATGTTTTTCCCATTGAGATGCAGAAGCCACCCCTGGTAGACATGCGTTCCTTGCAATTGTGGCAACCCATGCATTATCAATACCGTGACATTCTGTGCCGCGAAGTATACCAATTGTCCCGTCGCGTTCTGATGCTGGGCAGTACCTTTCACAACATAACTCGTTACCCCTGGTGTTGTCGTATGGGAGCCAGTAGCGGCGGTGAGTTGTTGTTGCAATGTGGCAACTTGCCCATGCAACGACACATTCCATGCCGCCAAACCACCCAGTAAGCCAAACATGAGCACGGCTGCCGCCACCAATACTCGTGGATTCCAGCGGCGTGGGCGCACGCGCTGCCCTGTCCGTAGAGGAATCGGCTGAGGGCGTTCAGCAACATCTCCCTGACCTTCCTGGCGTACTGCCGTGAGAATGCGTTCTTGCAATGCCGGTGATGGCTTTATCTGCGGCACAGACAGCGGTAAAAGAGACACTACTCCACGGAGTTCCTGGAGTAATGTTGTACATTTGGCACAGTTCGCAAGATGAGCTTCTGCTGCCTGGCGTTCGGCAGGTGTTACGGCATCAAGTGCATAGGCACCGGATATCTCTTCAAATTCATCACAGGTCATTGTGGCTCTCTCCATTCTGTTCACTTGACTTAATTACGTTTTTCAAGACTGAACAGATTACCCTTTGGCACCGTTTGCTCTATTCTGATGGTGGCAACTTATTTTTTTCTAATCTTATGGTAATATGCCTAATCTATTTTTATGGTAATATACTAACCTATTTTCCGCCCCTGCTGCCAGATAAAGCCTTTTTAACTCTTGTATAGCCTATAGGTAAGGGGACAGGTGTTTCGGCTTATCCGTGAGAAATAGTTTATAATGGGAAAGAACACACTCCGGAGGAACATCATGGACATACCAATCGTACTCGCGGAAAAAATAGCAGCTTCAGCCGCCATTGGCCTGCTCATCGGACTTGAGCGCGAATGGGCGCATAAAGATACCGGCGTGCGCAGCTTTGCTATCGCGGCCCTCCTGGGTACGTTGTCGTGGCTGGTTTCTCCAACGCTGGCTTTTGTACAAATGAGTGTTGTTCTGATCGTGATTGTGCTGGTCAATGTCTTTAATCTGCGCAAAGACGAGCCACTGGAAATCACCACCTCACTGGCTCTGGCAGCAACCAATGTAATGGGTATCCTGGTTGGGAGAGGCTCTTTTTTTCTCGCCTTCACCTGTGCCATCGTTATCGCGGCCCTGCTGTCTTGGAAGAGCGAACTCGTCTCCTTCACTAGCAAACTCACGATACCAGAGATTCGTGGTACATTACTGATGATCTTCATCACCGCCGTTGTCTATCCCCTCTTACCCGAAGGCTATATCGACCCCTGGAAGATTATCAATCCTCGTTCGATCTGGCTGACGGTGATTATTGTCTCCGCGTTGAGCTTCGTCAACTACGTCCTGTTGCGACAGCTCGGCATGAAAGGGATGCGCTACAGTGCCATTCTCGGCGGACTGGTCAATAGCGCGGCCACCTCAGCACTTTTAGGAGAAGAACTCAAGGTCAGCCCTGAATTTGCTGCTGCTGCTCCCTCCGATTTCTTGCTGGCCGACCTGGCCATGATTCTGCGCAATGGCGTGCTGGTCGCCATTTTCTCGTGGGCCGCGGGACTGCAAGCCACCATCGCCGTCGCGATAGTACTGGGGCCAATGCTGCTTATGTCGATCATCCTCTCCATCATTATCTTCATCCGGGCGAGCCACAAAACGCAGCCGCCCTCCCAGAAGCCACCGCTGACCTCGCCACTCGCGTTGCGCTCAGTACTCAGTTTTAGCCTGTTGTTTTTCTCGCTCACTGTTGTTAGTGGCCTGGCGCAACGTTTCTTTGGTGCGATAGGCTTTCTGGCCGTTGTTGTGCTGGGCGCACTGGCCAGCGCGGCCTCGTCCTCCGTATTGGTCGGCACACAAGTACGCCTGCATATGCTCACCGCCAACCCTGCCGCCATCGCTATTTACTTCGCCTCCGTCGTTGGCCTGATCGAAAATGTCGCTATCTTCTATTCCGTGACGCGCAACCGCCCCATCTGTTTGCAACTCGCCCTCTACTCGCTACTCATTGTGCTGGCGGGTGGCGTAGCGGTGGGGCTAGTGGCGTTTTTGGGGTGGTAATGTTTGCTGAGAATGTAGAGGCTGCGATTCATGCGTTGCTTGATATATAATAGATTGTAACTATTTACTACAAAACCTAAAAAATAAACAGGAGGCTCCAGTGGAGAAACGCCAGCCTTTTCACCTGCAATTGAGGCACGAACGTGAACGACGTAGTTGGTCGCAAAATGACGTAGCCTCCAAAATTGGTAGCGATGTGAAGTCTGTGCGCCGCTGGGAAAAAGGCGAGGCACTCCCTGGCCCGTATAATCGTCAGCAACTCACTGAGCTTTTCGGCATAGATGCCGAGGCATTTGGGTTGTTCGAGGATACTTATCAGGACGAACCATTGCAGACTACAGAGTTACGAGAGGATTGGGGTGAGGCTCCCGGCGTACCACGTATCTATGGCCGTAAACAGGAAGGTGTTGAACTAGCACGGTGGATAGAAGAGGAGCAGTGCCGCGTGATTGCGGTGCTGGGCATGGGAGGAGTAGGCAAGACAACATTCGCAGTCAAGCTTGCCAGGCTGGTGAAAGAAGACTTTACCTGTGTCTTCTGGCGTTCGTTGCAACACGCTCCTTCCTTGGAACATATTGTACAGCAATGCATTCATTTTATTGCCAGGCAGCACGAGACGAACTTCCCGGAAGAGCTCGACGAGCAAATATCTTTGCTTATTGGCTATTTGCGCGAGCAACGCTGTTTATTGATCCTGGATAATGTCGAATCGATCTTGCAATCCGGTCAACGTGCCGGCCAGTACGAAAAAGGCTATGAAGGCTATGGTCGGCTCATCCAGCGCATAGGAGATGCGGACCATCAGAGCTGTCTCTTGCTGACCAGTCGGGAAAAGCCAGAGTATATTGCCCATGTAGAGGGCAAAGCGTCGCCGGTGCGCTCGTTCACGCTCTCTGGTGTAGGGCAAAGCGATGGACGCAAGCTTCTGCAAAATAAAGAACTTATTGGTTCAGATGAGCAGTGGGCGGCTCTAGTGGCATTGTACTCTGGCAATCCCCTGGCGTTACAATTAGTGGCCGAGCCTATTCATGCCGGCTTTGGTGGCGACATTGCCCGTTTCCTCCAGGAAGAAAAAACCGCTATCGGCGATATCACTGTCCTGCTAGAACAGCAATTTCATCGCCTCTCGACGCAAGAGCAGGAGATTCTCTACTGGTTAGCCATTGAGCGCGAAGCGCTCCCTTTGGAGGAGATACGACAAAATCTGGTGCATGTGGTGGCGCAAGACACATTGCTGGAAGGGCTGGCTTCTCTGCGCCGCCGCTCCATGATCGAGACAAGAAGCGCAAACACGTTCACGCTCCAACCGGTCATTATGGAATATGTCACCATGCATCTGGTCAAACAAGCGTGCCACGATTTTAACACGGCAACGCCCGGCGTATGGGTGGATTATGCCTTCATCAAAGCCCAGGTGAAAGACTATGTGCGAGATATTCAGCTACGCTTCATTCTCTCACCCATCGTGGAGCGGCTGCGTGATACGCTTGGACAGCACGGTATTGAACAGGGACTAAAAGCTATGCTGGTGGCACAACGCCGCCCGTATTCCTTGCAGCGTAGCTACACCGCGGGCAATGCGCTGAACCTCCTGGCCTATTTGCGCAGTAATCTGCGCGGGGCAGACTTTTCTCACCTCATGATCCGGCAGGCGTACCTGCAAAATGTCTTGCTTCCCGATGTGAATTTTGCCCATGCTGAATTTGTTGCCTCAACATTTACCAACACTTTTGGCAATATCCTCTCAGTTAGTTTTAGCCCAGGAGGAGATCGCCTTGTTGCTGGCACGACTGAAGGTGATATCTGGGTCTACGAGGCACTCACAGGCACACCGCTACTCACCTATCATGGCCATAGTGATGGCGTTTGGTCCGTCACCTTTAGCCCTGATGGGCAGTTGCTAGCCAGCAGTAGTGACGATCAAACGATTCGTCTGTGGGATACAGGAAGCCAGGGCATACAAGCGTGCCTCAACATATTACGCGAGCATACCAACCGAGTACGTGCCGTTGCCTTTAGCCCCGATGGATGTTTGCTGGCGAGCGGCAGCGATGATCAGACGATCCGCCTGTGGAACCCGCGGAGTGGTCACTGTCTCAAGATATTACGGGGTCACTCCGAGCGCGTCTGGTCCGTCATCTTTAGCCCTGATGGTAGCTTATTAGCGAGTGGCAGCACCGATCAGACGGTAAAGGTATGGGACGTGGCCAGCGGGCAGTGTCTCAAGACCTTTCAGGGCCATACTGACGGAATACGTTCCGTCGCGTTCCATGCGAATGGACGTATCCTGGCAAGCGGCAGCGATGACCAAACGGTACGTCTTTGGAATATCGATTCAGGTCAGGAAATCAACGTGCTACACGGCCATACCAATCGTGTCTGGTCCGTCGCCTTCCACACAGCAGGAGATGTGCTGGCGAGCAGTAGCGAGGACCGTACCATCCGTTTGTGGGATACCAGTACCGATCGTAGCTCTAAAATCCTCCAGGGCCACAACCACGGCGTAAGAAGTGTTGCCTTTTCAGGCACGTCCCTGCTTGCCAGTGGTGGTGAGGATCAGAGCTTTCGCCTCTGGGATATCGCCACCGGTTATTGCCTCAAGGCAGTACAGGGCTATACCCATCGCATCTGGTCAGTCGCGTTCAGTGCGGATGGAGGCTTCCTTGCCAGCAGCAGTGACGATCAGACCATTCGCCTCTGGGACATCGCCACCGAACGGTGTGTGCAAATGCTCCAAAACCGCTCCCATGGCGTAAAAGCGATTGCCCTCAGTCCCACAGCTCCGATCCTTGCCAGCGGCGGCGAGGATCAAACGATATGCCTATGGGATCTCGCATCGGGTGATTGCTATAGCATCTTACAAGGGCATAGCGATTGGGTCAGAACGGTGGCTTTTAGTCCTGATGGCTCGCTCCTCGCCGGTGGTAGCGAAGATAATACCATTCGCATCTGGAATGCCACAACGGGAGACTGCTTGAACACGTTGCAGCATAGCAATTGGGTACGTTCCGTGGCCTTTAGTCCCAATGGACAGCTCCTTGCCAGTGGCAGCGACGATCAGACAGTTCGTCTCTGGGACGTCGCCACGGGCCACTGTCTCCACACCTTAGAGGGGCATAGTGGGCGTGTGCGTTCTGTGACCTTTAGCCCTGATGGACAGCTCCTTGCCAGTGGCAGTGAAGATACTACCATTCGCATCTGGGATATCGCCACAGGAGCGTGCCATGCAAGCTTGTCGGGACATACGCATTGGGTGCGTTCTGTGGCCTTTAGCCCCGATGGGCAAGTGCTGGCTAGTAGCAGTGACGGTCAGACGATCCGTCTCTGGGATGTTGCCAGCCAAAGCCTGCTACAGAAACTACAAGGGCATAGCAACCGCATCCGCTGGGTGACATTCAGCCCTGATGGTCAAACGCTTGCCAGTAGTAGTGATGATGGTACCATCAAGCTCTGGGATAGACAGACAGCAACCTGCCTCAAAACGCTCATCAATGAAAAACCGTATGAGCGCATGAACATTACCTCCGTCCGAGGCTTAACCTCTGCCCAAAAAGCCACCCTCCGCGCACTAGGAGCAATCGAAGAGATGTAATATGCTGCGCTGACACAACAACAAGGGAGGGCATGCGTTGACATGCCCTCCCTTGTTGTTATGTCAGTACACAAAACCGAACGAGCCGCTGGAGGCCGCGAGCACTGCCAGGTGGTTACGAAAGATGACCGCTATATGCCCTCTTCTTGTCAGCTAAATGGTAGCCAATGGGCTTATTGTGGCACGCTTTTCAAAGTATCCTTTTACTGTATGGTAGCGCAAGGGTGCAGGTGGTGCCAGGAGGGCAAGCAGAACGATGGTAGCGCAACCTTTCAGTCTGACAAGGAGACCATGTATGCGGCATATCCAAATCAACGCTCAATGTTACGGTAAGTTCGGCGAACTCTTTCCAGCAAAAAAGGAACCAGCAGAACTGTTCCTTGAAGGTTTTGTAGGTTGTCTCCTCCTTGATTTTTTTGAATTCGTGCTGATAGAGGACGTGACCATCACGTTTGCACCAACACCAGAGATGGAACAACTACAGTATTGCGCCATCTCTATCGAAGCCGATGGCGATCTGCTGCCACTGCTATCCGGTATGCGCAATGTCGAAAGCACCGAGTTGGCACTGGAAAGCAGAATCAGTTCAGCTTTCATGGAAATCTTCGAGATTGTGCATATGGAGCAAGTCACTATCAGTGCTTCTCCCGCCGTGCTTCCCATTCATCTGATCGAAAAAGAGCTGTAACTATGTATTATGTGATTGTTGTAGAGAGATGCGCCGATCGCCTGTAGTGACCGGCCAGGGCGACCGCGAGGGTCGCCCCTACTATACACGCATGACGAGCATAGCAGGCATCGTAGTAT
>JBPCJY010000239.1:0-26093 GCA_051004815.1 Ktedonobacteraceae bacterium | reverse complement strand
CATCAAGGAGAATGATTATGCCCGGTTCACTTCGTCTTGGAAAACTCATTGGCATCAATGTCTATGCCCATCTCAGTTGGTTCATTATCTTTGTCTTATTGACCTGGTCTCTTGCAAGCGATTGGTTCCCCCAGTCTTTCGCTGGCTGGTCTACCACCACCTACTGGCTCGCCGCGTTTGTCTCTACGTTCCTCTTGTTCGTGTGTGTCCTTCTCCATGAATTGGCGCACGCCTTGGTTGCACGAGCATACAGATTGAATGTGAAGAGCATTACGCTCTTTCTCTTTGGCGGCATGGCGGAAATCGATCAGGAGATGAAGCGTCCTGGTGTCGAGTTCCAGATCGCCAGTGCAGGCCCTCTCGCCAGTCTCTTGCTAGCAGGCTTCACCTTCTTGCTGGCATTGCCTTTTCGAGCAAGTACTGAGCCTGTAGAGGCTGTTCTCGACTACCTTGTCATCTCGAATCTGTTATTAGGCATCTTCAACCTCATTCCAGGCTTCCCGCTTGATGGGGGGCGAGTCTTGCGCTCCATCATTTGGAAGGCAACGGGGAATTTTCAGAAGGCAACACGCATCGCCTCTTCCGTTGGTCAAGGTTGTGGATACCTCTTCATTCTCCTGGGCATTGTTGCCTTCTTCACGGGCAACTTCTTTAACGGGCTTTGGATCGCCTTCATTGGATGGTTCCTTTTGAATGCGGCACAGACTGCCAATGCGGAGGTGATGATGCAGTCGGCCTTACGAGGTGTCACCGTTGGTCAGGTAATGAATCCGCAACCTGAGACAGTTCCAGCGAACATTTCTTTGCAGAAACTGGTAGACGACTACTTCCTCCCGTTAGGAATGCGTGCTGCTCCAGTTGTACAAGGAGAGTACTTGTCTGGTCTGATCACACTCAATGACATTGGACGAGTAGAGCGTGAGCGCTGGTCATATACTCCTGTGGGCCATGTGATGCGTCTGGTAGAGCAGATATACGTCGCCGCCCCTGAGCAGGCATTGCATGATGTGCTGCGTGAGATTGTCTCACGAGATATCAATCAAGTCCCCGTGACACAGGATGGGCGTTTAGTCGGATTATTAAGCCGAGAATCGATTGTGCGCTACCTGCAAGTACGTCAGCAGCAACTCACACAGAGAAACTCTGCTCCCCTTGATGCGGAAGTACTTGTCAAATAGCACAAAAGCGTAGGAGAAGATAAGAAAGAAAGGTAGAAAGCTACATGCAATACACGTCGTTTGCTGCAACGAAATATGATGGAGGAAAAAATGCTCTCTGAACATCGCCACAGTTGGCAACATATATTGCACACGCGTCTACAATACCTCAACGGGCAGCATACTCATGCTGTTGCCCAGCCCCAACGCTGGCTTCATCCCCTTGTGGGCTATCTTGTCGGCCTACTTCTGGTAGGGCTTGGCCTGAGCGTGGGTCTCGTGGAGACGCAGTTACTGTTCCCCTTCTCATTCCCTGGCGTGTTGCTCCTGTTTGCAAGCGTAATTGTGGCGTTCCTTTGGGGAACACTACCAGCACTCTTTACGGCATTGTTGAGTCTCCTCGTCCTTGACTACTTCTATGTCCCTCCTTTCGGAGTCCTCGGTGGCTATGGCTGGAGCGGCATCTTGCAGCTCTTCACCTTTGCGGGTGCTGGCATCATCATTGCGATCCTTGCTCATCAGCGCGAGGTTGCGCGTGTGAGAGCACTGGTGGCCGAGCGGGAAGCAGCACTACGCGCCAACGAACTTGCCGCAACGTTTGAGGCGATGAGCGACAGCGTGGTCGTCTACAACTCACAAGGGCAGATTCTCTCCTTCAATGCCGCCACCCGGCGACTCTTTGGCCTACACAGCTTCCCTGCTAAAGACGAGGAGCAGGTGAAACAAGAGCTGCTCCTGCAAGCCGTGTACCACGATGAGCACGGACAAACCTTGCCAGAGAAGCAACGACCATTGTCTCGTATACTCAAAGGGTCAATGTTCACTGGAGACAACGCCGCTGATGTTCTGGTACGAACACCAGACGGGCGCGATGTTGTGCTCAACATGAGTGGTGCCCCCATCAAGAGTGAAACAGGAACAATTGAGCGTGCCGTGCTGATCTATCGCGATGTGACAGCGCGTCGTCGGCTCGAACAGCGCACATCCGAGGCACTCCGTGCCTTGCTGGCGATGGCAGAGATTCTTGTGCAATTTCCAGAACATCTGCAATCTGGTGAAGATAGCACTGTTCCTCCTACTCTGAGCGAAACAGAACAGGTAGGGCAGCGAGTGGTAGAACTGACGCGCAGCGTGGTTGAGAGCATGCATGTAGTTATGCTCTCAATAGTACTGGAAGAAGACATCGTGCGTCCTGTCGCCGCTGTCGGTTTCACACAGCAGCAGGAGCAACAATGGCGTGAACGGCTTACGACTTCTTCCCACCTGGAGAGCTATATAGGGAGCGAGGAACTGCTTGCCCACCTCAAGAACGATGAAGTAATCATTCTGGATGGCATGACCTTGCCGTTGCACACCCATGCCCTTCCTTATTATGTAGGGACGGTACTTGTTGCTCCTATTCGTGTAGGGAACCGCCTGGTAGGACTCCTGTGTATCGATGATGGAAGTCGCGAACACACCTATCGCTCTCATGAAATCACCTTACTACAAACTATTGCACGGCTGACCGCTCTCATTCTCGCACGAGCGCAACTTCAGCGAGAACACGCGGAGGCACAGGCCAACGAACGTGCATTGCGTGAAACCAACCGTCGGATGGAAGAGTTTCTAGGCATCATCTGCCATGAGTTGAAGACACCCTTAACCGTCATGAGAGGGAGCCTTCAGTTAGCGGAACGGAAAGTGAAACGGCTCGTTGCCACAGAAGCCCTGTTGCCGGATGAGATGAGACGCTTTGCCCCTGTGCAAGCACTCATGGAACGTGCAAGAAACCAGATTGTCGTCCAGGATCGTTTAGTGAACGACCTCTTAGATGCCTCACGGGTTCAGGCACAGACACTGAGACTCCTTCTCGCCCCTTGCGACCTCGTAAGTATTGTGCAGGAAGCGGTCGAGGATCAGCGGCAAATGGCCCCTGATCGAACGCTTCATATCCAGCTACCCGCCCAGAAAGAAGTAGTTGTTTGTGCTGATGCAGACCGTCTTGTACAAGTGGTGACGAACTTGCTGACCAATGCACTCAAATACTCTCCCTCTGATCGACCTGTAGACGTTTGCCTTTCCGTGGAGGGGACAATGGCAAAGGTCTCGGTGCAAGACCTGGGGCCAGGATTGTCCCTGAAAGAACAAGAGCGCGTCTGGGAACGCTTCTACCGTGTACCGGGCATTGAGGTGCAAAGCGGGTCTGGGACCTCGAATGTTGGGCTGGGAGTGGGACTCTATGTCTGTCGAACGCTTATCGAGAAGCATGGTGGACAGGTGGGAATACAGAGTCAGCCAAAGGAAGGCGCGACGTTCTGGTTTACGTTGCCTCTTGCCGAGCAAGATAGCACGGATGAAAAACCATAGCGTTGTGAGAGCGATGTTCTCAGCATCGTCTCAGGCTTTTCACAGGGGAGGTTCACAGGAATACGCTATGCTTAGAGCAGTCGGAAGATTTGTATCGCCTATCTCAGGAAGGGAGAAGAGCGCATGTTTGTAGGAGCAGTGTGGCCTTGGATAGGTTTTAACCTGTTTGTCCTTGCGATGCTCGCTATTGACCTCGGTGTTTTTCATCGCAAAGCGCATAGCGTCTCATTGAAAGAAGCCTCGCTCTGGAGCGTGGTGTGGATCACGCTCGCACTGATCTTCAATGCTGGCTTGTACTTTTTAAGAGGACCTGAGCCAGCATTGCAATTTTTCACAGGCTGGCTGATCGAAAAATCGCTCAGTGTGGATAACATCTTTATCTTTGTACTACTTTTCACCTACTTTCGTGTGCCAGCAGCCTATCAGCATCGTGTTCTCTTCTGGGGTATCCTGGGCGCATTGGTGATGCGTGGCATCTTGATCGCGGTGGGAGCGGTACTGTTGGAAGAGTTCCATTGGATTCTCTACCTGTTCGGGGCCTTTTTGATCTTTACAGGGATCAGGATGGGCCTACAGAAAGAAACGGAAGTTCACCCTGAACGCAATCCATTGTTGAAACTCGTCCGCCGCATAGTCCCAGTGACAGACGACTATGAGCATGACCGCTTCGCCGTGCGGCGTGCGGGTCAATTCATGGTGACGCCATTGCTCTTGGTCCTGCTCATCATCGAGAGTACGGACCTGATCTTCGCGGTGGACTCCATTCCTGCCGTCTTCGCGGTGACGGGTGATCCTTTTATTGTGTACACTTCGAACGTCTTCGCCATTCTCGGTCTGCGTTCCCTCTACTTTGTGTTTGCGAACGTGATCGATAAGTTCTACTATCTGAAGCTTGGATTAGCAGTGATTCTCAGCTATGTTGGGGTGAAGATGGTGCTGGCAGATATCTACCCCATCCCGACTCTCCTGTCGCTGGCGATCATCGCGCTCGTCCTGGCTCTTGCGATAGTTGCTTCTGTGATACGTGTTCGCCACTTGCCAGAAAAGCCTATAGAGCCGAAAGAACAAGCGCAACCCCTCCCAATCGAGAGCATTACGCACAAGCAGTGCTGATTCCTAAACGCTAGCGGTAGCAGTAGCGCAAGAACGTGGTACAATTGCGCAAGAATATGGGCGCACTCCTGACTATGTACATGTTATAGTAGCACCCAGAGGCACCTTCCAAACGCGGAAGATGCCATGAGGAAGATCAATCGGTGTATTGAGTAAAGATGACATAAGGAGCGTATCATGCTTCATACGTATCTAACAACAACCTGGGGTTTGCGCTATCCCATTATCGGTGCTCCGATGGCCTATGTTGGAAGAGGACGGCTGGCTCGTGCCGTCTCACAAGCCGGGGGACTGGGGATGATCGGCATCGGCAGTACAGAATCAGTCGAGTTCCTTGCGCGAGAGGCGGCCATTGCCCGTGGAACGGAGCAGGGGCGTTTTGGCATCGGAATGCACGCCTGGGCCATGGAGAGGCGTCCCGATCTGCTTGACGCGGCGATAGAGGCCAACCCTTTTCTCATCTCCCTTTCGTTTGGTTCTCCTGCTCCCTATGTAGAGCGACTGCATCAGCACGGCATTTTGCTTGCTACGCAAGTCAATGCACGAGCTGAGGCTATACAGGCAGCGCAAGCTGGCGTTGATCTCATCGTTGTGCAGGGGATGGAAGCGGGAGGACACGTCACTGGTCAGGTAAGTACGCTCCCTCTGCTGCAATCTGTACTTGACGCGGTTCAGGTACCCGTGCTCGTTGCTGGTGGTATCGCCTCTCCACGAGGGGTGGCTGCGGCCCTCGCTGCTGGTGCCGATGGAGTGTGGGTGGGAACCTGTTTGCTTGCCTCTCCTGAATGCGAGAACACGGAGCAGGCCAGGGCGCGTATCGTGCAAGCCCAGGAAACCGACACCATTCTCACCCGTGCGTTTGATGTCGCGCAAGGACTTGCCTGGCCCCCGCAGTATCCCGGTCGCGCTCTGCACAATCGCTTTACTGAGCAATGGCACGCCCACATAGATGCCCTTCCACAGGCCAGTGCAGCGCGTCAACAGCTCGCGGAGGCTATTGCCGCTAAGAATTACGATCTCGCCTATATCTATGCAGGCGAAGCAGTGGGACTGGTGAAGCGAGAACAACCCGCAGCGGACGTCATCCGCCAGTTGGGGGATGGCGCGGAACAATTGCTCCGTGACCGTTGCAGCAAGCTCCTGTAGTAAAGACAACGAAGCACTGTTTGGAATGCTCTCCAACATGCAAAGAACAACGCAGAGGTAGACTACACAGCCTACCTCTGTGTTGTTCTTGATAAAGGTTCAGATTACGAGTTTGCCGCCAACTTGCTTACCTGCTGTAAGAGAGCGTTGCCCTGGTCGATCAACTGTTGCGCCTGCGTTGCATCGACAGGCTGCGCATTGAACTCGGCACCTTCCAGCATGGTAATCATTTGGTTTGCCAGTGCGTCACGTTGGGTGGTGATCGAGGTCAACTGATTTTCCAGGTTGGTGTAGGTAGTGTCGCCCGGATCATTGCTCTTGATGGCCTTTGTAGACACCTTGAGGCTATCGAGGCCAAGCTGACCAACAGGCGCGTTGATCTGCTTGTACACTTGCGCTAACTGTGTGATGATCTGGCGCGAATTGACTACCGTCGAAGGGAGCGCGGCGTCAGCAAGGTCTTCAAAGAGCGCACGACCGGCCAGTGTATAATCGTCCTTCAAGCCAACCAGGGTCAGAATAGTTGGGCGAATATCGGTGTGATCAGACCAGGTGGTGGTATCAACTCCAGTCTGATTTACGCCTGGTCCTACCATGCCCAGCCACGTCGTATTGATGTCAGGTGAGACATCGCCATGATTCCAGGCATACGTGGCTCCCTCCACCACGCATGGTGTGCTGCAACGAGCAGTTCCAGTGGCCTGATAATAGTTGGGATCGCCGAATTCCGTGAAAGTCGGTGTGCGCTGCGGATCGCCCGTCACCATGTGTAGCAGTTTCATCTCGACCGGGTCGGCCATATAGTTGGTCAGTGTATCAGTGGCGTTCGTGATAGGATTGGTCGCGGTTAGAGCCGCCACTGCGTGCTCGAATGTACGTGTGGTAGAACCGCTGGGAGACGGATTGCCGTTCAGATAGAAATTCGGTGCTGAGTCGGCATGCGCGTTGAAGGCGGTAGTCACCTTTTGCTGAGTCGCCAGTAAGCCTGTCAGGTTGACATCAATTTCACCGATCTGACTGTAGGTGCAGGGCGTGGTGACGCCATCGCAGTTCGCTGGACTGGGTGCGCCGCCCACGAAATGGTCGCCCTCGTCAGCCGTGAAGACGAACATCGTATTGCTCTTGTTGATGCCATCGTTGGCAAGACGGGTAAAGAATTTGCCGAAAGCACCATCGTAGGCTTTCAGCGCAGCTACATAGCCCGCCTCACCAGGACCATAGGCTTTTCCCGCGGCGTGGTTGTCATGCACATCGGAAATGTATGCATAGGTGATTGGCACTCCATGTTCCTGCATGGCGGCTATGTAGGAAAGCGATACGGTGGCTGACATGCTATCAAAGCCTGGAAAGCCTGCATTGCCTTTGGCATCCTGAATGACGTTACCATCCAGATCGGTCATCGGGCCACTGGGACTAATCTGCGGCGCGACGTATTTGTTACCGTACAGTGCCTGATAGCCGGAGTATCCACCTGGCTCATCCGGCAGTACATCTGACTTGCCCTTGTTCGTGCTGGAACAGAGGGCATCGCTTGCAGCGCAGTGAACAGCGATACCGACATAGTCGGCCTGGGCAAGTGTTGGATTGGACTGCGCTTCCTGCTCTTCAGGCGAGGTGGCTCCGAACACGGTAGTAATGTCGGTTCCGGTATTCTCTAAGGCGGTGTTGCCCGACATCACAGAGCCAAAGTTGCAGCCTGTGCGTGTGTATGGCACCCACGGCGCGGGCGCGTTCTTGCCATCAGCCGTCAGCATATTGTAGGTGGTATCGCTCGGTGAAGCGACTTTGGGATCATAAATAGGATCAGTCCAGTAAGTGAACGCATTGGCCATACTGCTCGTGCCATCAGGATTGTAATAGCCATACGTGTTGGCAATCGGCACTCCCTGCTGATCGCCATAGGTGCCGGTGATGGAGGTAATCACATCGTCCGCTGTATGTGCAATCAGCGGTGTATGATTGTTGGCGATCATCACGCCATTGTTCTCGATAAAGTGCAATAGATTCGGCATCTGCTCAAGATCGGAGGGAATATTAGGATTATCGCGGGTGAAATGGGTATTGTCGAACTGGATATAAATCACATGTTGGATAGCACCTTGCGCCGAATGAAGCTGGCAGCTTACACCAGCAGCGTGGGCATCAAGGGACACATACAATTTCCCCATACTCACTGTTCCAGCACCCATCAGGAATAGGAGCAGCGTGGTAACGACAAAGCGGCTAAGAGGCCGTCGTCTCATCAGGCTCATTCAGTTGTTCCTCCTGCACGGATTACACACTACAAGCGGCTGGCCTAAATCTGCCAACCGTTCTGAATGAACGTACAGCTATGCACGATTCGTGACTAGCATATTCTCAGCCCTGATTCAGCATATTCACAGAGCGAGTTCATGGAGCGATGCTATGCTTAGAGCAGTGGAAGGGGACAAGGGTTGTAGCGGAAGAGGTGACAAGCACAATGGCGTACTTGTCACTCCTCCAATGGTTTTTGAGGAAGGGGTCTATTTGATTGCTCAGCTGTGAGGCTGTGCGCTAGCAACCAAACGTTCAAGAACATTCACACTGTTCCGGGCGCGAGCTTCTCTTTCGGCAACAGGAATAGCCATGTTGCTAATACGAACGGTGCTGTAAAGGTCGGTATACCAATGGGTAACAATGCGGTGTTTAGTGCGGCCTGAACAATGACAGTAAAGATCACACCTGCAATGGTATAAAGCACCACTTTCAAAGATGGTGAGTAAAAGACGCTGCCCAATGCGATTGCCGTCAGTACGGCACTGAAGCCGTACAGCCCGATGCCAATGCTGTGCGCATTCGCACCGAACAGCAGTGCGATAATCAGGCCCACCGCAGTCCCAGTTCTTCATCAGATTCGTGATAGCCAGCATGACCACCGTGGATACAGCGGCACCAATAATGAGATACACCCATCAGTGGGGTGTTCTGGATAAATGTTGCCACTCCTATTACCAACCAGGATGCCATTGAACCCATAGAGACCCTGGCGTAGAGATCCCATATCCACGCAGCGCCATGGCTGTGAGAGTGCTGATTAGCAAAGCGACAACAGCACCGATCCCAATCGCGATACTTCCAGCAACGATCGCGCCCCAGAATATCCCGATAATGAACAGCAATCCAGTTAGTGGATTGTTCTGAAACATCACCTGGCCTGCCCCGCGCAGGTTTATATCAATGAACTGTATAAAACTATTGTGCTGAACACCGTTCTCCCAGGTTAGACTTACTCTAGCCATTTCTTTTCCTCCCAAAAACATTGAACTTTCCCATTATTCCCGTCTGGCGTACATTCTGCTTCGCCAGTTCAGCGATGGGTGGGATAGTAGCTCATAGTGGACAATGAACGGTGACAGTTATCATGTGGGACTTCCACCTCTCAAAGATTGGCTGCCCTTCACTCTAACTCTACCACAGCATTCCTTCTTTGACCACTACCAACGACAGGATAGGGTGTCGGTGACAACTCTTCATTCTCAGTTTTATTTCACCTTGTTCACAAGTTCGTCTCATCTTCTGATGCAATACTAGTAAAGGAGGAAACACCTTCCAAATCGACACCATGATATACTATACAAGGCAATACCGGTGTCGTCGTGTGGTTTTTCTCGTTGAAAGCTCAACACAGATCTAGAAAAAAGGAGGGATAGATGGCTTCTTTAGACACCTCAACTCGTCCTGTCGCGCCATGGCGTGATAGGGTTGCGAATGGTTTGATGCTGCTTGCAGCGATCGGTGCTTTCATCTCGTTCGTGACTTCCATCACCTCGGTTGCCACGGCGAATCCTGCCACACAGGTGGTCGAGATCTGGCGTATGTATGGCTTCGTCGTCTTCAGCGGCCTCTATGTGCTCCTCGCGTTCTGGCCACGCCGTTATCCTGGGATCTGGGAATTGGCCATACTAGACAAAGCTGCGCTAGCTATCAGTGGGCTTGTTCTGCTCGGACGAGGGGTGGCCGATGCCCAGACCATTCTGACTTTCGATGGAAGCCTGGCGGTGATTACTCTCATTGCCTATGTACTCGCTAAAGGGTATACTGGTTGGACACGGCTGCGTACATCCTGACTTCCGCCAATACCAAACCAGTGCAAGCTGGCTATCTAATGTTGAAAACGATAGACTCAGATGTATCTCATGAACAACATGTAAGCATTTTATTCACAAGAAAAGGAACTTTGTCGCTTATCCATCTCTATACCGCGTCGTCGCCGAATGAGTAAGGCCTTCGCATCGCGGAAGACACTTACAAGCGTACTAGTTCCGCAAAATCCTTCTCCGCTGGTTTCCGCCATATCCACCCGGCTCCCACGACCAGCAGGCAGAGAAGAGCACCGATAAGCATGGCGATGGGAGCACCGAAAAGACCTGATAGCCAGCCCATCAGCAGATATCCTAGTGGGAGGCTTCCGTCGAAGAAGAGTACCTGCACGCTCATGACACGTCCGCTCAGGTGGTCAGAGGCAACCGTTTGGAGCACCGTCATGGCTTGCATGGCAAAGGCCTCCTCCGTAAAGCCAACACTCGCGATGAGCACCAATGACAGGAGATAGATGTGCGAGAGCGCAAAAACCGCCTCCAACACCCCGAAGACCAGCATGCCGATCAGCACGCGGCGGATTGTTGGCTGCTGGTTGCTCCAGGCCAACCACAACGCTGAGAGTAACGCGCCAGCACCGGTCGCTGCAGAAAGAAAGCCAAAGCCAGTTGCTCCCACATGCAGCACATCGGTAGCGAAGAGTGGGAGCACGACATTGAAGTTCGAGCCGAAGAGCAACACCAGGCCAACCACCAGGATCACCAACAACACCGCGGGCGTTTTCCAGACATAGTCCACGCCTTCGCGCAGACTCTGCCAGGTATTCTGCCGCTCGCCCACGCTTCTGGGTCGGAGCACCTGCGCGTGCAGCTCGTGACTCTTGATCAGTGCCAGACCCACTATCGCTGGAAGGAAGCTGAGCGCGTTGAGCAGAAAGAGCATGGTGACACCGCTTGTGGCAATGACGATGCCCCCAAGGGCAGGACCCACGATGCGTGCCAGAGTAGAGAGTGAAGAGTTCAAGGCTACAGCGTTGGGCAGGTCCTCGCGCCCGACCAGCTCGACGACAAACGCCCGGCTCGCTGGTCTACCCAGGCTGTTCGTAAGCCCCAGCAGCATCGCCAGGACATACAGATGCCAGAGCTGTATCGTGCCGGTCGCGATCAGTACCCAGAGGAGAAATGCCTGGATCATGGACACCGCTTGGGTCAAGAGCAAAACGCGCCGTTTGGGCCAGCGATCGGCAAAGACTCCTCCGAAGAGCGAGAAGAGGAGTATCGGCAAAGCTTGCAGCGCACCCACCAGACCGAGCTGCCAGGCACTGTGGGTCAGCACCAGCCAGACTTGCCCGACAGTTTGCATCGTGGTACCCATGAACGAGATCATCTGGCCAAACCAGTAAAGGCGATAGTTGCGCTGCCGTAACGAGGTGAAGGCACGCAGCAGACCCTTTTCTGGAAGCTTGGGCGTGATGATCGCGGGCGTTTCCCGTGCCGAGACGCTCTCAGGGACAGACTGCCCCTGAGAGCGTGGAGAGTGCCTTTTCATGTCTGTGGTCCATTCCACTGTGCATAATGCTGCCTTCTCTCCATCTTACTTGTTTTTTGTTAGCTGGGCAAGCTTTTACTCCAAACGAATATTGCACATCTATGTCAATTCACCTGCATGTTCCTATCCTATCTCGTTTATCGGAGGGCGCGTGAACGTACCCGTTTCCCTGTGATGTACAGCTTGACAGGACGATCCACATGCCGTCCATAGGGATCAATCTCATGGGGGGCATAGGAGCCACTGGCATCCGTGTTGATGCCCGGCCCAAGAGGTCCATAGTGATAATGGCCTGTCTCGGCGGGTGTGAGTGGAAACTTCCCGAGTAGTGAAGCACCACTGATATCTGGGAACACTGTCGCTCCCGATGATTGGGACATGTGATCAAGCTCTCTGGGATCTGCCAGAGGATGGGGGCGAATGGATTGCCTTGCTGGAACATCTGTACAGGGCTTGCCGCGCTCCTGGTCATAGCACTCATAGACCATCTGATCAGTACGTGTAGACACTGGCTTCATGCCAGGGAGAGACGAGGTAGCCTGTGGCCCCGGCTTGGAAGTTGGCCATGATGGGTAGGTTGGTTTCAGTTGACGATGGTCGCGCTTGGGCTGCCCAAGTGTTTCTGTAGCATGCTCTGCCTCTCGTATCAGGGCATCAACCGTCTCGTCTACCAATGTGTCTGTATGCTCTCGTAGGAGTAATTCTCTCGTATCGTCTAGCACTACTGCCGTCGTGTTCTGTGTTGACATATGTCTATCCTTTCCTGGTAAAAAATGGAGGAATGACCAACGAGATACCTTCCTCCTCCCTATAACAAGCATAACCTCACTTTATGAACTCGCTCTGTGAGTATGCTGAGATAGGGCTGAGCATGCGATGATGGGCAACGGAGTTCACATTTTTGCTGCTCAGAAGATGAACCACGCTCTCAGCTTCAGTTCAGGCTTGTCTCAGCATCGCTTCACCCAGCTATGCTATACTCTTGTTAGAAACAGGGGAATGCAGTGCTCTTGCCCTGCGTGGATTCACCATTATTGACACATGCATTGCGTTCCCTACAGCTTTGAGATCGGAGGAAGAGAGTTGAAAGCACATATACTTGTCGTGGACGATGATCCACGCATCACTGACCTGTTACGACGGGTTCTGGCCTATGAAGGCTATAGCGTCGCCATTGCCGCCGACGGCAATGAAGCTCTGAACCGGACGCTGGAGCGACCACCCGATCTCATCGTACTCGACATTATGTTGCCAGGAATGAATGGGTTGGAGGTGGCGCAGCGGCTGCGGATGGCGGGAGACAATGTTCCCATCCTCATGCTCACCGCACGCGATGCGGTGGCTGACCGCGTAAAAGGCTTGGAGACGGGAGCTGACGACTACCTGGTGAAGCCATTTGCCCCAGACGAGCTGGTGGCACGGATCAAGGCCCTGCTACGCCGCAGCCAGGAAGAACGCCAGGAGGTGTTGCGCTACGCGGACGTCGAGCTAGATACCGGTACCCGCGTAGCGCACCGCGGCGCACGCGAGATTGAACTCTCGCCCACCGAATATGAGTTGCTCGCCCTCCTCATGAAGCGTCCGCGCCAGGTACTTACCCGCGAGATCATCCTGGATCGTGTCTGGGGCTTTGATTTCGAGGGCTCCTCCAATGTGATGGAAGTCTATATTGGCTACCTGCGGGCCAAGCTCGAGGCGGAAGGAGAGCCACGGCTGATCCACACCGTGCGTGGGGTGGGCTACGTCTTCAAAGAGTGATAGCTACTGCTGAATGGTGAATGAGTAGGGAGAGAAATAAGGACATTGAACACATCACCATCTGACCAAAGTAGGCCCCGTTCTCTGCGCCTGCGCTTGATGCTGTGGTACGGCACCCTCTTGATCGTTGCCCTCGGCTTCTTTGCGACGCTCATTCTGTTCTTGGCGACCAATGCACTGAACCAAAGCGTTGACACCTCGGTGCGTGCCGAGGCACGGCTTGTCTCAACAGCCATCATAGCTAGACTCACGTCCACTCCTCCGTACTGGCCTCCGCAATTCTCATTGCCTGGTATTGATACGTATCGCGAGGCTGGCGTCGTGGTCGAGGTGGTGGATACGCAAGGGACTGTACGCTATCCCTCCGCGAGTAGTACGCGCAGGAGCATTCCGATCAGTACTGCGAACACGCAAGCTGTCCTCTCTGGTCAGACGCTCTGGTACACCACTACCGTTGAAGGGGTGCATGTGCGTGTGGAAGCCTTGCCCCTTCGTGCGCCGATGACTGTGACGAGTGAAAATGTGGTGAATGCTGATGGAGTCCCGCAAGGGAATGGTCCGATCATTGGCCTGTTACTGGTCGCCAAGTCGCTCGGTGACATCGATACGACAGTGTTCTTGCTACAGCTTCTGCTCCTGCTCGTTGGATTGGCAACACTGGCCGGGACACTGGTCGGCAGTTGGATACTCGCTACCCGTGTGCTACGGCCCTTGGCAAGCATTGTCATCACCGCACGCACCATTGCTGCTTCTACGGCACGCGGGACACGTCTTGGAAGTCTTAGCCAACGAGTGTCTCGGCCTCGCGGACATGACGAGATGACGCAGGTGGTGGAGACGTTCAACGAAATGTTGGCCTCCCTGGAGAGCGCAACACAAGCCCAACGCCGCTTTGTCGCCGATGCATCACACGAACTGCGTGCTCCACTCACGACGATCCAGGGCAATCTGGCCTTCTTGCAGCGTCATCTGGAGGAACTTCCGCCAGAGGAACGCCGCACGATGCTCTCCGACGCACACGCGGAGACGTTGCGGTTGGCGGAACTGGTCGAAGAGTTACTCCTGCTGGCCCGTGCTGATGCGGGCGTGGATACGCAACCCACAATCCAGGAAACGAAGGAGAGAGCCGAGGAAAGGGCAGGTCATCAGCAGCCAGTTGAGTTAGATCACGCGGTGCTTCAACTGGTGCGCCAACTGCGCAGGCGACTGAGCATGGAAGGATCAACGCTCCAGCTAGAGATTGGTCACATTGAGCCGGTGCGTGTGCGTGGTGACGAGGAAAGCTTGCGCCGCGTGGTACTGATCCTCCTCGATAATGCGCTCAAGTATACGCCAGAGAGTAGCGAAGAGGGTAGGGGGCGCGTAACCGTCTCAGTGGAACGCGTCAATGGGCAGGCAGTGCTGCATGTACGCGACACGGGCATTGGCATCGATCCCGCTGATCTGTCGCATCTCTTCGAGCGTTTCTATCGTGCCGACCGCGCTCGCTCCCGTCAAGGGACAGGACTGGGACTGCCTATTGCGCAAGCCCTGGTTGAGCAGTTCGGTGGTCGTATCACTGCTGAGAGTACACCTGGCAAAGGCAGTACCTTTAGTGTCTGGCTACCTCTCGCGTGAAAGCACCCATCCTGGTTCATAACAACTCTCCCTTGTGGCGTGTCCGGAACCGACGAGCCTTCAAAAGATTGGCACATTTGTCCGCTGTGCAATAGCGTTTGGTGCGACTCTTACTGTCATCATAAAAGGCCCCACGACAGTTGCTGTTGGCGCAGATTTTGAGGCGTCTGGGATCATGAGCGGTCAGCATATGGACGAACGAGGCGGCGATCTCTGCTTGCACCCAGTCCCAATCCTTCTTCAATGGGATCATTACTAACCTGTATCCTTCTGTGTCCTTGAACAGAGAGCGATACAAGGGTAGCTTGAGTAGGATAGCATTGAACATCGTCTGGTCGTCGTCTGAAATCTGTCCGTCAGCCAAAGCCCCTATCATCCGCCGCAGGAGAGCACGTAGTGTGACCAATGCTGCTATCGTAGATGCATCGGGAGAGTTTTCGACCTGTAGTTCCCATGTGACGAGAAATTGTTCCAACCAGAGTGGTTGCTGCAAATCATCCCTTACCCATCGACCCCGGAAATCGCGAAATTCGCTATTGACGAACTGAAGACATAGAGCATCCATGATGAGCTTCACTCTCCCATTGCTTTGCGGAAGCTTCCTTTTAGAGAGACGAGCACGTTCGCCTTCTATCCGCAGGATACGTTCCGGTCTCTTGTATGACGACTATCTTATCACATCAGCGTCGGCAGAAACATCCACTTGTAACGCTCTAAATACTATTGACAGTTATGAAATTGGATGTTATGCTTTTACACATCACTGCATGACAAAATCGTGTCACTGACGTAGTGAACCTCTCTTCCCTTGTCGTTGCTGGATATGGATCATCAGGAAACGGATGTGCAAACGATGCCTAAACACACACATCACATCAGAGGCTCTCTCTCGCGTCGGCTCTTTCTCCAGAGCCTGGCGGGCTTCGTGTTGACTATAAGCATAGATGGTTGTACACAAGCTGTTTCTTCATCATCAACCACTGTTCCTACTCCTACTGCGCGTCCCTATGGTAGTAGTATTTTTCGCTATCGTGGTCATACGATGCGCGTGACAGCGGTAGCGTGGTCACCAGATGGCGCGTATATCGCCTCTGGTTCTTTGGATAAGACCGTGCAGGTCTGGTCCGCCAATTCCAGTAATCATGTTCGCCCCTTTGTGTATCGCGGTCACAGTGCTGGTGTACGTGCTGTAGACTGGTCGCCAAATAGTCAGCGCGTGGTTTCGGGTGCTGAAGATACAACGGTGCAGATGTGGGATGCTCTCAACGGGGAGCATAGCATTCTCTGTCGCGGTCATTCTGATGCGGTGACGACGGTGGCGTGGTCGCCAAACGGCAGATATGTGGCATCCGGTTCTGTAGATGGCACGGTTCGTCTCTGGGATGCTGTAACTGGCATGCAAAAGTACGTCTATCGTGGTCATACCGACAGCGTAAACACTGTTTGTTGGTCGCCAGATAGTCAGCGTCTCGCCTCTGGCTCTTCAGATAAGACTGTCCATATCTTAGATACGGCGACGGGAGAGCATATTTTTACTTACCGGGGTCATACTGGCACGGTCAGCTCGATCTCCTGGGCACCTGATGGCGAACGTATCGTCTCCGGTTCGTGGGACAAGACAGTGCAGGTCTGGGACGCTGCAACGGGAAAAGTTGCCTATATTTATCAAGGGTACAACGTGCAGGCCGCCCAAACGAATTCTTCCAAGGGAGTGCTGCCCGACCTCGTCTTTGTCGTTGCCTGGTCACACAATGGAAAACGTATCGCAGCAGTGACGCAGGTCTATTGTGGAGATAACTGCGGGGTTGTGGTCTCTTGGGATGCAGAGACGGAACACAATGTCAGGTTTTCTATAGATATGCCCATCTTTGCTCTGGCCTGGTCTCCTGATGATACGCGCTTTGTGACCACGACGGAGGTAACAACTCAAGGTAGTTCGGTAACAAAGGGCGTGCCTTCAGAAGATGGCCCATATGCGCAGATAACGCAGGCGTAAATTTTTCGTTGCTTCAAGGGAAAAAGGCTACTGTTTAACAGTTCCTGAGCGGCATTCACAATCGCAGTGTTGGTTCGTTCTTGCTTTTGGCGAGGTATAATAGTACATGTTTTGGTGAGACAGCGTTTCCAAGTTGAAAGGCAGCTAACCATGCGTTTACAAGGTAAAACCATCAGGTATTTTGTTGCTCATGAAGTAGGAGCTACATATGGATGGTGAGCAGATATTACGAAAGGTAAAGGTGGAAGGCGGCTACTTGCGCTTTAGCTCGGCGCACTTTATCACCTTTGGCGGCAAATGCGAACGCTTACACGGCCATAATTATGGTGTGCTGGTGGAGATAGAAGGAACGCTCAACGAAGATAACCTTGTCTTTGACTTTACTATCCTCAAGAAATTGAGCAGGGAAATTTGTCAGAGGCTCAATCATCGCTTTTTGTTGCCGTTGCGCAACCCTCATTTACAGTTGACAGAGACGCCGGATAGCTGGGAGATTCAGTTTCGGGACAAACGCTATGTTTTCCCGCGCAGTGATGTGGTCGAATTGCCGATAGAAAACTCAACGGCTGAACGGCTGGCAGAGTATATCTGCCACGAACTGTCCGTAATGTTAGCTGAATATGATACCTCGCGCCTCTCTACCATCATGGTTGGTGTTGAGGAGGCTCCAACACAGATGGCCTATTATCGAAGACCTATGCACAATGAGGAGTGAGTATACGTATCTATGTTGTTGAGGGCTTCGCCCCCAACAATATAAGTGCGAACGACCATATGCAGTTAACTGGCCTTTGATAGAGGAAGTGTCTTCACCGCAAGACTTTTCATCTGGTTATGTAGTTGTTCCTGTCGTCCGGGCAAGGGCCTACCGGAACGGTAGGCAGTTTTGTAGGCTGCAAAATTCCAGGTGGAGAAGAATTTCGCGGCTGCTTGCTGACCATTGAGGAACAGCGTTGTTGCCTCTTCCCTGCTGAGGTTGAATTGGGTGCCACTGATGCCGTTGGTTGGAATGGCAATGGTACGAACGTAGGTATGTTCGTCCATATACAGCCTGTCATGGGCAGTCAGCATAGTATGTACCAGAGCTTGAATGATTTCATAGGCATTGCCGGTGGGCGTGAAAGCGACGGGATCATTGTTGGTTGTTGTCGGAAGCTGGTCTACGAGACGGAAGCCGAAGGTTGGGCGCGATGGTGCGCGATCTGTCACATCAAAGATGGCGACGGGGAAGTTGCTGAGCAAGCCACCATCAACAATACGACAAATGCTGCCATTCGTATAGGGCTGATCCACAGGGATAAAGAAGAAGGGAATACTGGCACTCATATGGACTGCGCGTGCGACATCAACATCGTCGGGATCTAATCCATAGTAGCTATGAGCGTCCTGGGGGAGACGCACCATACGCCCTGTACTGATATCCGAGGCGATGACGGTGAGCTTATAACGGTAGATGGGATCATTTTCCTGGCCTTTGACAATCAGGTCTCCGAATGTCTTAATCCCTTTCGCGCTCAATTTCTCGCGTATGAAGCCTTCCATATATTGTCCTGGGTGGATGCCGCCATGGATAGCGACGTTGAAAATCTGCTTTGCCATTAACCAGTCTAGTCCTGGTGTGTCGGCAAAGAGGCGAAAATCGACTTCGCTCATAATATCGTAGAGTTCAGTAGCTTTGTAGCCAGCGGCCACCAGCGAAGCGACAAAGGCACCCGCTGAAGTACCTGCTACGTTAACCCATTGATAGCCATGTTTTTCAGCTTCTACAAGTGCGCCTACATGCCCAATGCCGCGAACACCTCCGCCTTCCAGTACGGCGTCGGCCAACAATGGATTATTTGTTGCTGGTTCATTTGTGACAGATGTGACGGTTGTAGCAGTTGTAGCAGTTGTAGCAGTTGTATCGGTTGTGTCTGACATAATTGTATCTCCTGAAGTCTGGAAGAGTATACGTTGTACTCTTCAACTTACCCGATAGACGCGCAGCAAGGGGAAAATTGGGGAATGAATAGAGGCATCTTGGAGGAAAAATGCTTAGCCGCCCGCTTGCTTTAAGTATACATGATAGCGAGGTGTTTGTCCAGGTTTTAAACGGCGGAACTACGCGTTGGAAGCGAGAGATCGGCAACGAGGCCGAAATGGTCGCTGACCCACACGCCAGCGACCGGTTCATCGAAGAGACGCGTGCAGGAGGAGATTTTGAGGGTTGGCCCACCGTGGTCGCCGCAGCGCACGAAGATGTAGTCGATGCGTCGGAACGGCCAGTCCCAATCAGCCACCAAGGGATTACGCGGCGTGAAGGTATGGCCCGGATGGATAGAATGCTTACTTTGCCAGGCATCTCGATAGCAGACGCTCATACCTCCCAAGGACTGATGGCCAGACCAGAAGCGTATACTGGCTGCATCAGGATCGGCATCGAAGTCACCTGCCAGCACCACATGCAGATTGCCTACGCTCGCACGCTCCTCTACGAAGCGTGCGGCAGCGACGGCTTGTAATTCGCGCTCATATTCGAAGGCCAACTGCCAATTGGGCAAGTGATTGACGAACAGGAGTGGCCCGATAGGGTCTGGCGCGAGGATTTCCGCCACGAGGGTCGTACAGGCGAAATCCGCCGTTCGGGGAGTTACGTTCAAATCGATCTCTTGTACTTCTCCCAATGGCCAACGACTGGCAATCGAGATGCCCTGTCCATCAGCCTCGCGGTCTGTCTGATGAGCGACATGGAACGCAGTACCCAGCAGATCGATGACCTGGTCATACTCGTCGATCTTGATCGCTTCCTGGAAGGCTACCAGATCGGGTTGGAGTGTGCTAAAGCCATCAATTAGCACCGACCGACGCTCCGCCCAGGCTCCACGCCGCCCCCACAGGTTCATTGTGGCAATGCGTATATCATGCGAGTGTTGCGCGGCATGCGGAAACTGGTTTATAGACATACTATGTCCCTCCTACCTTAGAGTACACAGTATATGAGGCTGTCTATCAAGGTATGTGGGGTTCAAGATGCTGGCCCTGGTGCTGGATTTGTAGGCAGCACCATTGGTGCTCTGGGTTGTTGTGAGAAATCGAAATCGCTCACCAGATTACCGAGGATGGAGACGTTTTCGCGTACGGTTGGGCGTGGATCAGGCCGACCATCCGTCTTGGGATCGAGTCGTTGCCCACTCAAGAAGTCGTCTTCGATGAACTTCAGGTACGCGTCAAAGCTGAGCGTTTGATGGTCGATGTAGCCCTTTTTCGCGTAGGGGCTGATGACTATACCAGGAACCCGTAGACCGTAGCCGTTCTGATCGACTGTCGGCGGTACAACATGGTCGTAGAAGCCACCCCAGTCGTCCCAGGCCAGGAAGATCGCGGTACTATTCCAATCCGGCCCCTGCATGACGGCATTGACAAGGCCCGTGACATAGGACTGACCTGCACTCACCAGTGATGGTGGATGCTCACTGACCTTTCCGTTTGGTGTTACCCATGAAACCGCGGGCAATGTGCCGTTTTTGGCGGCTTTGTAGAAGTTATCGACAGACTGAATGTTGCCAAGCTGGCCGTCTTGCTTCACTGTGTCGAAGCCTGGCAGTGGATTCCAGATGCCAGGGGTCCTGGCACTTTGTTTCCCAGGGGTGCAAGAAGCCGCGTCATCCTCACAATCTGGCTCCGTTCCCGCGAAGACGTAATACCCCCAACTCACATTTGCCTTATGAAGCAGGTAGGTGAGGTCTGTCCAGGCATAGTCAACCTTTTGACGGTTTATTTGTTGTGTCGTATAAGGACCCTTTATATTGCTGACGCAACTTTGAGGATCACCTTGCTGGCTGCACTTGGCTGACCATGCTGATACCATGAAGAGATGGGCGGGAAGGCTCCACGAAGCGTTTGGCTCAAACATGTGATCCTGGAGCACAAAGTTTTGGGCGTATGACCAGTAGTTGGGAATTTCCCTGGCATCGTGATAGCCCATGACATCTGTTTGACCATTGCCACTGCACGCGGGATCATTCGGGTCGGTACAACTTTTCTTTCCTCTTTGTGCCTGGCTGATGAATCCATCCATCTTCCCGCCATTACTATCCGCGGTAGCGTTTACCTCTCCATGAGGTCCACCATGATTCAGGTCTTGCGAGTCATGATATGGCTTGACACACTGTTTCGTCTGAGGGTCGTTGACACAAACTGTAGGAACGCCGTTCTGCATGGGGATACCGTCTGCTCCAGGGTAGGTTCCAAAGTAGGTATCGAACGAGCGATTCTCCTGCATGATAACGATGATATGCTTGATCTTATGGATGCCATCGTTGCTTTGAGTAGGATTGGAGGCTCCTCCACATGCTGCAAGTGCGGTCGTTGTGAAGAGAAACACCAGCAGCAATGTCGGGAACCGCTGTAGTCCTCTGCATAAAGGATTTTCCTGTTGTTGCATGAATGCTCCTTGTTTAAGGTTATATATTCTCGGTCATGCCATAGGTGACATAATGAACTATAGCCGAGAAAGTTCAAGGAACAGTCAAGCTACCGTCAGAAAATCCTTAGTGGTGGTGAAAGCACGCACGGCTGAGAGAAAGGCTTCGGCCCCCGAACGAGAGATTGGTGCTTATCTGTGGGCTGCCTTTCTCTTGTACTTGCTCACCGCCATTTCATAAGCCTCGGTAAGCCTCGGCAGCACTTTCGTTTCAAACGTCTCGTCGCTGGGGTTGAGCACGCACAGCCAGTACATCCGGCCATACACAGGGTGAGGCATCACCTGATCCAGGGCAGTGAAGTCGTAGTCGCTCGAGTTAATGCCGCTTTCAGCCGCGCTATCTCCGTATGAAGGGAGCGAGGGCGTGCCAAAGAGCGAGCGAAACGCCTGCTTGCTGATGCCGATGTTCAATCGAAAGACCGACGGGCGGTTGAGGTTGGAGAACTGGTCATTGATATCGCTTGTCACAAGCGTCACAAACGGAAACTTGTGATCCGGCGGTACGTTGCTATCCGGGTTGTAGAAGAAGAAACTGTCGCCCGAAGCGACCACAACGTCCACGCCCTCAAACGTCTCGGTGATGTACTGGCTAAGCTCAACTTCGTTCATGGATATTGGTCCTTTCTTGACTAGCTTTGCAGCGAATGTCCGATCCTTTTTGTTCTTGACTTTAGGCTTATTGTACAACTCAGATGCAATAGTGGAGGGTTGTACAGAATACAGAGCTTGCGTATGAACACAAAAGTGCCTTATTTAGGCGCAACTTTCTTGTCCACTGTGGTGTAAAGAAGCGTGTAGATTGAGGAAAGGCTCTAAAAGCAGCTGAGAGTTTTACATGGTACTTCCCAATGCAATGTGCGAGCAGAAACATGAAGAGAGAGGGATGCACATTCAATGCATCCCTCTCGAAAGTTGTAGTGCTTATTCTGTAATTACTGTGCGGCCAATGGCTTGTGCTACCGCGTGAATTTGTGGCATCAGGCTTTGGAACTGTGGGATGGTGAGCGATTGTGCGCCATCTTTCAGGGCCTCATCGGGGTTGGGGTGAACCTCTATGAGGAGTCCATCGGTGCCAGCGGCGATGGATGCTAGCGACATGGGGGCGACGAGATCGCGCCTTCCAGTGCCTTGACTGGGGTCGGAGATAATGGGCAGATGAGAGAGTTGCTTGATAAGGGGAATCGCACTGACATCCATGGTATTGCGCGTTATTTTTTCAAAGGTACGAATACCACGTTCGCAGAGAATCACGTTGCGGTTCCCTTGTGAGAGGATGTACTCGGCGGCCAGCAACCACTCTTCGATGGTGGCGGACATGCCACGTTTGAGTACCACGGGCTTGTCGGTTCGTCCCACTTCATCTAAAAGCATGTAGTTTTGCATATTGCGTGTGCCAACCTGCAATATATCGGCATATTCGCAGACCATGGCAACATCTGTAGGCGTCATGACCTCTGTGATGACGGCCATGCCAAACTCCGCACGGGCTTTCGCGAGTAATTTTAAGCCATCTTCGCCCATGCCACGAAAGCCATACGGTGAGGTGGAGGGTTTAAAGGCTCCGCCACGCAGGATGGTGGCTCCCTGGTTGCGGACAGCTTGCGCCGTGGTCATCAACTGTTTTTCGCTTTCGACGGTACATGGCCCCGCCATCATAACGACGGCGTTGCTGCCAATGCTGACAATGCCATTGGCTACACAGGGGACAGGAACAGCAACAAGCGAATCTTCGGGGTGAAACTCGCGACTGGCGAGCTTGTATGGTTTGCTGACACGTAGTACCGATTCTACGCTGGGGAGACTTTCCAGTGCTTCGCCGATGGTTGGGTTAATGCCACCAATACTGCCGGGTGTGCCAGAGACGCCAACCGCGCCCAGGACACCGATAATGGTGCGTTCGACGCCGTGTGAGGGATGGCCGCTTAAGCCGTGGTTTTCGAGGAAGTTTAAAACGTGTTCGATGTCAGCGTCACTACAACGCGCTTTCATGACGACAATCATGATACATTCTCCTTATAAAAGATATAGTCAACGATGGAATGGGCAGACTGGCTGATCGTTGCCCGGCCCATCTTGACCTCGTTGTCATGATTGCCTGTGTTCTGCTCTTACCTATAGTGTTCGATGAGAGTTACATCGAACGACTGCTAAAGATTGACACTAAAGGTGGGCCGCAAGTTGACGGCTCCACGAAGATAAACATGCTGCATCTCAGCCGCACTATGGGTTGTGTTGACGTGAAGCAAGATACGGATGCATTTTCCCAGGCTTTGGGGGACTGGTATCTCGCGAGCGCACATCAAAGCTACTTCTGTCCAGCCCAGGTCGCGTGCTGCCAGGGCGGGAAATTCCGCGTCCAGGTCCGCGGTAACAGTGAAAATCGCACTGGTGACATCTTCTGGACGCAATTCATTGTGCTGTATGAGGAGCTGTAACAGTTCAGTGGTGGCTGCAAGAATCTCCTCACGCTCATTCTGCTCCACGGTGGTTGCTCCTCGGATGCCTCGACAATACATAGACGTGTACCCCTTTTCCAATAGTATATCAGCTTATCTGCCCTCTTGTGGCTATAGATGAGGTGGTATTTACCTATTGTAAGGGATGAAGGCAAGATCGCGTCCCTACATGCGAAAGCTCGCGATATACTTTTTCACTGCTTCTGGCTGTTCGTTTTCAGGGTGTTTGTCGATAAGATTAACCAAGGCACTGCCGACGACAGCACCATCGGCATAGCTGGTCACTTCGGCAATGTGTGCAGGGGTTGAAAGCCCGAAGCCGACGGCGATAGGCAGGTCATAGTCTTTCGTATAGCCACAGACTCTATCAATAAAACTACGTAATTGCGGAGACAGCTCCGTGCGAGAACCTGTGACACCGCTCAGCGAAACACAATAGATGAAGCCACTATGTCCCTGCGCAGCAATTTGTACAATGTGCTTGATACGAGCGTCCGCAATCGTGGGCGGGATCAGAAAAATGAGAGAGAGGCCATGCTGTTGTGCCGCCTGTTGTAAGGGAGCAGCCTCCTCTGGTGGGAGATCGGGGATAATCAGGCCACAGACGCCACTTACCGCCGCAACCTGACAGAATCGTTCGATACCATAGGCCAGAAGGGGATTATAGTAACCCATCAAGATCAATGGTACAGGGTGCTGGGTAGAGATCTGCTGGGCAATCTCCATACAGCCAGAGATGGTCATGCCGCGTTGCAGGGCGATATGGCCCGCGTGCTGGATGGTTGCGCCATCGGCAAGGGGATCACTGAATGGCATTCCTAGCTCAATAATGTCGGCACCGCCTTCCGCGGCTGCCAGCACGAGCTGCACACTTTGTGCCGACGAGGGATAGCCGCACATAAAATAGGGGATGAGTACGCCTCGTCCTTTTTCTTTGGCGCGTGCAAAAGCTTGAGCGATTTTATGTGCTGGTAGCGAAGTTGTCGATAACACGCCTTTGTTGGTTGTTTGCATTGTCACTTTCCCTTCTTACAATGTTACATGCAGTGCTTGTGCCACTGTGAGCATATCTTTATCGCCACGTCCTGAGAGGTTCAACACGATGAGGGTTCCGGCGGGAAGCTTGCCTTGCTCACCCATTTCCAGTAAGTAGCCCAGGGCATGGGCTGGCTCCAAGGCCGGAATGATGCCTTCGCTGAGGCTCAGGGCTTGCAAGCCGCGCAGTGCTGTTGCATCGCTGGCAGAAACATAGGTAGCGCGGGCCGTCTCTTTCAAGTAGCTGTGTTCGGGACCCACGCCGGGATAATCAAGTCCCGCTGAGATGCTTTGTGTGTCGAGTATCTGGCCATCCGCATCTTGCAGGAGATAGCTCAAGGCACCATGCAGGACGCCCGGTTTTCCTGCTACCAGTGTCGCGGCATGTTTCCCGTTCTCCAGGCTCGTGCCACCGGCTTCCACTCCGATCAGTTGTACATTCTTATCGGCTGCGAATGGGTAGAACAGGCCAATAGCATTGCTACCACCACCAACACAGGCGATGGCGATATCTGGTAAACAGCCCTCCTGAGCGAGAATTTGTGCGCGTGCCTCTACGCCAATCACTGACTGAAAATCGCGAACGATGCGTGGATAGGGATGTGGCCCGACGGCTGAGCCGATCAGATAAAAGGTGGTCTCAGCATTAGTAACCCAATCGCGGATTGCCTCGTTGATGGCATCTTTCAGGGTGCGGCTCCCACTGGTCACGGAACGCACTTCCGCACCCAGCAATTTCATGCGAAAGACATTGAGCGATTGACGCTCGATATCCACTTCGCCCATGTAGACGATGCATTCAAGCCCAAGCATGGCGCAGACGGTGGCCGTGGCAACACCATGCTGTCCCGCTCCCGTTTCAGCAATAATGCGCTTTTTGCCCATGCGTTTCGCCAACAAGCCTTGCCCCAGCGCGTTATTGATTTTGTGTGCGCCTGTGTGTGCCAGGTCTTCACGTTTGAGGTAGACCTTGACGCCGGGCGCGACCATCTGTGAGAAGCGCGGTACATAGTGGAGGGTGGTTGGTCGCCCCACAAAACTGGCTAGTTGTGCATTTAACTCGGCTTGAAACGTGGCATCGTTCAGGGCTTGTTGATACGCTGTTTCTAGCTCTGTCAGAGCAGCCATCAGGCTTTCGGGAACAAATTTGCCGCCGAACGGGCCAAAACGTCCCCGCTCGTCGGGGTACAGATTGTGTTGGTATGTTGTTTGTTGTTGTGCTTGCATAGGTTTTAGTGCTTTCATTTTTTAGAGTATAGACAAGCCAGTAGCCCCACCACCCAGGACAGGCACAAGGCCCCCACATCCCCACATCCGCATCCCTTCACTGGGAGGTTTTTTGAAGCGCGCCGGTTTCGCCTGTCATGCTGAGCGCCGCGAAGAATCTGCGTGCGGTC
>JBPCJY010000238.1:0-5335 GCA_051004815.1 Ktedonobacteraceae bacterium | reverse complement strand
GCATACGACGGCGCGAACAATGGTGTTCGCGCCGTCGTATGCTGCTTTGCTGTTCTTATGCCTCAATCAATAATCGCCTCAACACTTTGCCAACGATATTTTTGGGGAGTTCCGTGCGAAACTCTATCTGTTCCGGTACTTTATAGGCATCCAATCGTTCGCGACACAGAGCTAGCAGTTCATCGGCAGTAGCTTTCTCACCACGTTTGAGCACGACAACGGCTTTGATAAAAGGCGAATTGACGCCATTCTTTTGTGCTGTCGTGCTGACGACCGCGGCCTCTAACACTTTGGGATGCTCATACAATACCTCTTCTACGTCGCGTGGATAGACATTATAAGCACCCGTGAAGATCAAGTCTTTTTTGCGGTCAACAATCGTAAAGAAGCCATCTTCGTCCATACGTGCCAGATCACCGGTATGCAGCCAGCCGTCCTGCACTACCTGCGCCGTATCTTCTGGCTTCTTCCAATAGCCCTGCATCACCTGTGGCCCCTGAATAATGAGTTCACCCACCTCATCAGGTGACAAAGGCTCGCCTGTTTTGAGATCAACAATGCGGGCATTCGTTCCAGGCAAGGGAATACCAATGCTTCCTACGCGCCGCTCGCCTTTCAGCGGGTTCGAGTGTGTCACGGGAGATGCTTCGGTTAAGCCATATCCTTCCACCAGACGACCACGCGTGAGCTTTTCAAAAGCCTCCTGAACCTCAACAGGCAGCGAGGCCGAGCCACTAATGCAGGTACGAATAGCCGAGACACCATACGAGCGCACCCTGGGGTAATTCGCGATAGCCAGATAAAGGGCAGGGACGCCAGGGAAGAGGGTGGGATGGTGTTCTTTGATAGAGTTAAGAATCTGTTCGGTACGCCTGGTTGGCAGCAGCACGAGTGACCCTGCGATTGCCATCGATAAGTTCATGCAATTGGTAATGCCATACGAGTGCGAAAGGGGTAAAACAGCTAGAATTACCTCACGTCCGCGTCGCGCGTCGGGCATCCAATGCCGTATTTGTACCACATTTGTCATAAGATTTCCGTGCGAAAGCATCACGCCTTTCGGTACATCAGTCGTGCCAGAGGTGTATTGTAGCAAGGCCAGGTCTTTTGAAGTGCTACCGCTATCTAATGGTGCTGTATCCTGTTTATGCAGTAGTTGTTGGAAAGAAATTTCGCGATAGGGTGTTTGCTGCAACGATAACGACGTATCCTTTGGGCTTTGCTGCTGTTCATCCTCTTGATGTCCGTTTTGCTCAGTTTCTGCTATTTTCGTCTCCTCGGAGGTAATACCCAGACGACCGAGGCTGTGCGGCTCGCTACCCTCAACAAGGCTGGCAATCAAGACCCGCTGCGGTATAGGCAGATATTCACGCACATCGGTATAGATGACTTGCTTGATGCTACTTTCGGCACAGATTCGCTCAACCATGCCGCGATATGTAGTAAGCGTCAGCAATACTTTGGCCTCCGAATCGCGCAGTTGATAGGCAATCTCATCTTCATTGGAGAGTGGACTGCCAATCACGACAATAGCTCCCGCTTTCAGCACCCCAAAAAAGGCTATCACACATTGCGGAATATTAGGCAATACAATAGCGACCCTATCTCCACTATGAATAGCCAATTCCTGTAAAGCACGAGCAAACCGATTGCTTTGCGCATCTAATTCGCGATAACTCATCTTCTGCCCAAAGAAAATGATAGCGGCTCGTCCCGGAAAATCACGGGCCGCATTGCTAAACATCTCGTGTAAGAGCTGTTTTGGCATGGGCAACTGTTCCGGCACATCGCTATCATAATATTGCAACCATGGCATCTCGGACAGGCGGGTCGCCAGGGCATTGCCGCGTGCGACGCTGTGTAACTTGTCAAGTTTCGCGTCTTGCTTGGGTTCGACAAAGCGACGAATGGCGCGATTGACGGCATCGGGACGCTCCAATTGTACCAGGTGTGACGAAACAGGGATCACAACCTTGTACGCATTGGGAATACTACGTTGCACGTCTTCATAGTGTTCGCGTAAAAAGACCGTATCACGTTGGCCGAGTACAACCAGCGTCTGTGTATGCAATTGTTGCATACGCTCGCCACCACGCCAAGGCGACATCACCCGATCATGGAGACCTTTTAAGGTGCGTTGTGGCGCATACAGCGCGATGCCTACCAATTTCGCCATGCGACTGAAGATGGGGTCTGGAATGCTCATCAATCGACGCAGCACAGGACGCACAATAAAGCGTGTAGGCACACCGATTAATACCAGCTTGCTGATATTGTCAGGATTACACAGTGTATATTCGGTAGCAACCGCTCCCCCAAAAGAGTGCGCAATAAGCGCAAATGGCAGCTGGACATCCAGTTTCGACAAGACCATTTCCAGGTCATCCACAAGCCCATCCATCGTATACGGAAGCGATTCAGGATCGTCGCTGAGGCCATGCCCACGCAGATCAGGAGCCACCACACGCACCGTTTGCCCAAAGTAACGCAACTGATAGAGCCATTGCGCGGCATCGCCGCCATAGCCATGCACAAAAACCAGCGTGCGCGTCGCCCCTTCAGGATGAATATCAATCGCACTGATACGGCGTATCTTCTTACCAGCATGGTCTAAAGGCACATAAACGGTACGGCGATACATT
Source organism: Ktedonobacteraceae bacterium (assembly GCA_051004815.1). Taxonomy (GTDB): domain Bacteria; phylum Chloroflexota; class Ktedonobacteria; order Ktedonobacterales; family Ktedonobacteraceae; genus JBBQXY01. Next base: position 2,693 of record JBPCJY010000238.1, on the reverse strand, counting down.
TCAATGTCTAATGTCATGCGTCATCCCTCACCAAACTGCACCACATGTTGGAGAATCTCGGTAAGACGAGTGCGTTCTTGCTGCGTCAATGGCAGTAGAGGTGAACGGGGGCGTCCACCATAGCCAGCGGTGAGTTCGAGCGCGGCCTTCAACCCCGGCACGCTATAGGTAGTAGTGACGGCAGTATTAGCTGGCACCAATACTTCGTGCAATGCTCGCGCCTCTGCCAGTTTTCCCTCGGTAAATAGCTGCTGAACGAGACAGACCTCGTAGGGAAACACATTAGCCAGCGCGGCAACGGCTCCTACCGCTCCCACTGTCAACGCGGGAAGCAAATAGCCCGCGCTCCCTGCAAAGACGCTAAATGGTCGCGTACCCACTTTTCCCACTGTCTCTACGATCTGCTCCAGCTTCGCCATGTTGCCCGCACTATCCTTCACACCGATGATGTTGGGGTGTTCCGCGAGGGTACAGATAGTGGCAGCATCAAGATCGAGACCGGCGGCACTGGCTGGCATGTTGTAGATCACCAGTGGCAAAGAACTCGCATCGGCAATAGCCCGATAGTGAGCGAGCAAGGCAGACGAGTCCATACGCCCTTTATAATAGAAGGGAGGTAAAACAAGCACGACATCCGCGCCAGAGCGGGCCGCTTGCTCGCAATTGCGGATAGTAGCGCGTGTCGATTGCTCGCCGCAGCCAGCGATAATCAACGCGTTCTGGCCAGCAGCCTCGCGGGCCGCCTCAATCACGCGTGCGCGTTCGTCACTCGCAAGATGGACAGCCTCGCCATTCGACCCCATCACGACAAAGCCGGTGATGCCCCGCGCCTTCAGCCGTGCAATATGCCGTTGATAGGTAGGGATGTCAAGCTCCTCGTGCGCATCAAAAAAGGTGGGCAAGGGCGGATAAATACCACGTAGTTGTATTTCTGTCATAGCAGCTTATTCCTCTAGCAGTAGCTGTACACTGATCAATGTGGGAATTATACCATATGGGGTTTGGGGCCTGATTACGGCTACTCTGAGCGACTGATTGAGGGTCGTTTTCCCTTTTTCTGTTCGCTGGTGTCTACCGTTGTAAGTGCAAGTCCGTCGGCTTTGCTGTCAGTTACGCTATCAGATGTAGCCCCATTGCTGCCGCTTGTATGCGCCTTTTTCTGGGCTGCATCGCTGTGCAATTGCGCTCCGTTTTGCTTGCTTTCCCTGGCGATCTCCTGGTACTCCAGGACGAATGGTGAGCTGCTGGTCGCTAAATCAAGCTCAAAACGCCGTACCTCGCTCCCTGAAACGCTCTTCTCTGTAAAGCCTATGTCCCTGCATAATCTCACTCCATCTGGCGTTCTGCTCGTCGCGTAGAGTTTCCTGGCGATGACACCTTTTCTGGCAAAGTCTTTCAGTACGTCATAACCACCTGAAATAAGCTTCATGCCATAGTATCTGCTTCTGGCAAGCCCTTGCCTTACTCCTACGGTGAGAAAGATGTTATCTGCTTCCCCTGGCTTAAATTGTAAAATGTTCTCCGGTACGATGATTTCTGACCGCATTGATTGTAGATGCGACATGGTTGTTTCTTGCTCAACTCCCATTATTCTGGCGATAGCCTCTGATCTCAAAGGGAGCATATAAAGGTAGCCAACAATGAAATCATCCTGCTCTACAACATAGTAGGCATCGGGATTTGCTACGTAGCCGGCTAGCCTTGCTTCATAGCTCGGTGTTGTAGCTGTTCCAAAGAGTGCTATACCCAGGTTGTATATTCCTTGGACATCTTCTTCTTCGGCTCTTCTGAATACTGATGAGTCAGTTGTATAGCCTAGCGTGAGCATTTCTCTCGCTAACGCCATTTTATCTATATCCTTCTTTGGATAGTACCCTTCAACATATCCCTCTGGAACAACTTTTTTGATCTTTCCCGCTTTCACAAAGTGAAAGAAAGTTGCACGAGGCATTCCTAGTTTTTTGATTGCCTCGGTCGCTGTGTAAAAGTTTTTGGGTGCTTGTGCTGTCTTAGCCATACTATAAACTCCTTCTGCTGGTATGTCTTCTTTAGATTATGCCACATTTAAAAGACTATTACTAGTCTTTAGATTCTTTAGTCTGAAAAGACTTGACATAGGTTTGAGGTTGTGGTATATTTTCTTTAGACTCTTTGGACTATATATTCTGTGTAGATTGTTTTACGACAAGCCATTAGAGATGTTGGCTAGTGTCTCATACACACTAACCAACGAGTGAGAACGAATGGCAAGCCATTAAGCCGAGCGTTGCTAGGTTCTCGCCTTTTATTGTGAGAGGTCGAGGGCCAGCATGTCAAGGACACAAGGAAGGATATGTGCATGTTGCTTTACGACTATCACGAATTAGGGGCCTATGAACAGTATCTGGCTCACCTTCACCGTATCACGACGATTGATCGTGAGCGAGAAGCCGCATTGCTTGAACAGCTTCAAGCAGCAAAAGAGTCTGCTCACTCTGGGTCTACCGACTCTCATACCGAACACCTTGATGCGTGCCGCACCGAATTGGTTGAACGGTATCAAGGGTTGGTGCTCTTTTTCGCTCGTCGCTATGAGTGGCTGTTCAAGCATCTGGAACTGCTGGATGTGATCCAAGAGGGCAATATGGGCTTACTGCGTGCCATTGCGACGCATGATACACGTTTCTCGAAGCCGTTTGTCGCCCGTGCCTCCG
>JBPCJY010000237.1:0-25067 GCA_051004815.1 Ktedonobacteraceae bacterium | reverse complement strand
CGCTACGTTTGTTTTCTCCCCTGGGGATTGCTCCCGGGGTCCAGGTCGTGGGGGGGGGGTGCGCCTCTGGCGGTCGCCCTGGAAACCACGCTGTATCGCTGTATCGCTTCCCTTGACGCCTATTGGGGCCGCTTTAGCACGCCCCTACACTTACGTGAAATGAATTGCCCCTCACGGAATGAGAATACCGCGACCGCGCAGCCTCCCACTGTCCAGCTCGTGAATGGCATCCAATGCGGCATCGAGTGGATAGGTCGCTGTATGCAACGCCACTTTGCCCTGCGCGGTCAACGTCATCAGTTCCACCAGATCATTGTATGTGCCGACCAGGTTGCCTATAAAATTGATCTCCGTAGAGATGATATCGATAGTGAGTACATCAAGCCGACCACCATAGCCAATAATAAAGTGTGAGCCAGCGCGGCGTAACATACCCACCGCATCGTGCTCGGCCCCAGCCTCACCGACAAAGTCGATCACAGCTTCCGCACCCTGCCCATCGGTAAGCTCCTTCACCTTGTTCACATGACTGCCATCAGCCAGCACAGTGTGATCCGCCCCCCAGGCCTTCGTCAATTCGAGGGCTGCCGCTGAACGATCGACAACGATGATTTCAGTTGGTGTCAGTGCTTTAAGACACTGAATACCGATATGTCCCAGCCCGCCAGCACCGATGACAACCGTCTTTGTGCCAGGGTAGAGCAGATGAGCCGCTTTCTTGACGGCATGATAGGCGGTCAAACCGGCGTCGGCCAGAGCAGCAATATCTTTAGGTTCCAGGCTTGGGTTAAGCTTGACGACGGCACGCGCACTCGTCTTGAGAAAATTCGCCATGCCCCCATCCACCGAAATACCAGGGAACGTCGAATTGATGCAGTGCATGTCATCACCCGCACGGCAAGCGCGGCAGAGTCCACACGTCACCAGTGGATGCACAATAACCGTATCGCCAACCTGCACGTTGCTCACCGCCGAGCCTATTTCGTGAACCCAACCCGCGTTTTCATGCCCAAGCGTATAGGGAAGCGTCACATTCGATTTCTCCGCCCACTGCCCCTCGATAATATGCAAATCTGTGCGACACAAACCCGCGCCACCAATGCGCACAATCACATCATGTGGCCCAGTAATCTTCGGCTCGGCCACCTCTTCAACTTTCGGCTGCTGCTCATACTGGTGTAAACGTACTGCTTTCATATGAACCTCCTCTCATCGTGCCAACGCCGCTAGCAGCGTCGGCACGATGCTATTAGATATAATCTTCAATGTTTATATCTTCAGGTCCCTCAAAACGCGAACCGGGTAGCCCCCACTCGCGGAAAAAATCACCGGTGGCCCGACAAAGGGTAACATTGACATCGCTACCCGCCCGAATCAACGACTTACTGCGTTGCCTTGCCTTAGCAACGCTGGCCACAGTTGCTTTAGAACCATCGCGCTGCGCAATGAGCGGCGCATTGAGATCGCTGGCCTGTGCTGCATCCTCTACACCCTGTTGCCACGCGGCAAGTAAGGCTTGCCGCGTGGAGTAGGTGAGGAAGGTAATACGCTCTTCCTGTTTGCCACGACGCGGCGTGTACTGTACCGCCAACGGGTCTGCCGCGATATCTGGCACGAGACGCCCCTCGCCATCCAGCGAACCGACATCACCCACACGCAGCCGCAGCAGTTCAGCCAGTCGCAGGCCACTACCGATCAGGGCCAGCAGAATCACGCGTTCCGTCCCTTGCTGATCGGCGGTAGACAATATCGGCGCGGAAGCGACACCCGGTAGTGGTCGCCAGGCTACATCCACACCATTCAAACGAAACCAGATCTTTGCTCCCATCGCCAGCGCGGAGACCTGGCCGTCGGTATAGCCAGCGAGCGCGGACGCAAAAGAAACGAGGGCCTGTTCAGCCAAAGCTGGATTGGCCTTCGCTTCTTCCAAAAGCAGCTCAAGATCAGTATGGCCCGTCATGGCGCGGAAACGCTCCAGGCTGGCAACGGAGGTACGCACCCATGACGCTTCACGACAGCGCAGCGAAAGGATATCCGCCATGCGGCGCACCGACGGGAAGGCGAGCAGTTCGCCTTCCCGTCGGCCTGCAAGAATCTTTGTCGCGTTCATTGCCGACCTCTAGCATTGATCATCTCTTGAATTTTCGCTCGCAGGAAATGATCGCGCAACACCACTTCGCACGATGTCACACCAGGAATGGCCTCCACACGCTTGCGAATTTCCTGCCCGATGCTAGTCGCGAATTTCGATGGGCAAAGTGGGCTAGTCAGGTGAAAATGTACCGTCACCTGACCGCCCTCAATCTGTACCTCATCTAACAGGCCGAGTTCGCCGAGCGAACGGCGAATTTCAGGGTCTCGCGTCGATCCAGCCGCTGCCCGCACTGCATCAGCATCAATCATCATCGCGACACCGTCCCCGCTATGCCTGTATCGCTCGCTGCCTGCGCAGCAGCATACGCTCGCTTGCGCTGCGCTATCTCGTCATTTTCTAAAGACTTCAATTTGCTTGCGCTATCAATACCGTAGAGCCGGGCAATGTTCCCACCGATGATCTTTTGCTTGGTTTCATCGGTCAGATCAACGCCATACTCGGCTTTAATATCGTCCGGTAGCTGGAAGGCCATAAAGTCGTCAAGCTGCCACTGTGGATACCAGATGGGGAAGTCGGTGCCATAGATGATGCGGTCAGGCCCAAGCCAGAATAGCAGATTCGCCATAACCTCGGCAAAGAAGCGCGGACGATTATGGACGAATGCCAGGGCCACTGCCAGGGAACCGTACACATTTGGACAACGTGCCGCTATCCAACAGAAGTCGTCAATACGCGGCAGACCAACGTGGTCAATGATGAAATTCAGTTCGGGATAGAGCCACGCCGGCTCATCAATGTCGCGCACATCGAATTTGGAGAGGGAGAGTGGCTCAACAGCAGGACCTTTATGGAAGTGCATATTCTTGATGCCCTTTTCCAGGCACTTCTCATAGAGTGGGAAGACAGCAGGATCGTTGGCACTCCAGCCACGGGATTGACCACGCCACTCGGCGGTATACCATTTGAAGCCTTTGACGCCACAATCCTCGATCTGCCGCGTAACTTCATCTACAGCATTGGGCATACGGGGGTCAACGCCACCAAGGGAAATAATGCGCTCAGGAGCACGAGCACGCATCTTGGCGTTGCGGTCAGCATTGCAGAAACCGGTGTGGTAGAAATCCATGAGCACCTGGGTGGAGAGAATGGACATATCGGCGTCGCCCTTGATAAAGATCTCTTCAAGATACCAGTCAGGGTCAACTTTGCGGAACTGTTTCTCGTAGTCCATGGTCCATTTCTTATCCGGCGGGTTGAAGCCGGTTTGGAAGGCATAGAAGGTTTCAATGAAGGCATCGCCAAAACGATTCTTGCAGTTTTCTTTGCTGGCGTCCCAAAAGCCGGTGTGTGCGTCGAGTACAAATGATCCGTTCTTCATTGATAGATCCTTTCGCATGAGTGGTATGGAGACAGCAAAAGGTAGCGTAGACGTACGCTGCTGCCTCATGAGGGGAGAGTCAGTGCTGGTATAGCACCAACAAATACAAGACTACATTTCAAGATAAAGTGTAGTGACATTGTACGAAAGGCGGATGTGAAGTGACCTATTTCAGGCGTTTGTCCCACCCGAAACACGCCAGATCAACAATACATGTGGTGGACATACATGTGACGGATCGCAGTAATACCACAAGTATACCATGAAAAATTGCTACATGTCACTATCATCGGTATGGGCTGATTTATCGCGTCCACCGCCGATTGATCGGCCCGTTCTGTGGCCAATCAATCGGCGGTGGACTCAATGAATTGCACTCCTCCTACACCGCCGCTGCATCAAAACCAATATATTCGGCGGCGTCCTCTGGATTGGCGAAGAGAAGTACCTTGTCGTCCAGACGCACCTGCCGCCCATAGTGAGTTGATGTCTCAACCTCGAAATCGTACACGGTGTACTCTCCAGGCTCTTTGCCCAGAGCTTCACCAATCTCCTCCATGTCGAATTCGAGCTTGCCCACTCCATCGACGCGGATGATTGCCGGCCACCTTGTAATTGTCACGTTCGGCTTCTTACTCATGACATCGGCGATGACATTGCCTTCGACGCTAGCACTCAAGGTCACTCCACAGAGGTTTGATTGCTCGTGCGAGAAATCAAATGTGTAGGCGGAATGTGTGCCTTTATTGGCCGTTTGACTCAAAGCTGTACCTCCTTCGGCAACTGGATGCCTATTTTCGCTAAGATGGACTCAAATCGATGGCGTGCCCGCTCGTAGGCGTCTTCAAAGCGCAACACTTTGTGCCGTGGCTGCGACCATATAGGCTGCAATTGTCGCGCCGCCGCCACACTGAATGGCACCCAATGCGCCAGCCACTCTCCCATAACGCGCTTATTCTCCTCGCCATGTTGCGCATCCTCAGCAAGCAGTCGCAGTTGCTCGACGGTATAGGCCAGGTTGTGCTCGTAATCGTATTCGCCCAACCCGAACAACACTGGCGTCACAAAATCACCGTGGGGGGCCGCGAACTGCATCACAAACTGGCTACGGAATAGCTCGCCCACAAGCGGTTCGTAAATGACGTTGGTGGCAAAGAGTTGCTCGGCCCAGTCGGGCGTGGCCGTCAATCGCTCTACGTTCTCGCGTACTCCCTGCCAGACCGGGTCTTTGAGCCAGGTCTGTTTATGGATACTGCCATCGAAATTGGGGATATGCTCCGTCAGTACCAGGTTGTAAAGGGCCATATCCTGCGCGAAGCGCAGTTTGTCCATACCATTAACGCAGATGGCGTTATTGATCATATTCGACATGGCATCGCGCTGGGCCGGGGTGAAGACATGCATTCCAAGACCATATTCGGGATGCATATAGGCACCAACGTGCGTCTCGACAGCCTTGATCCAGCTCTTATCCCATGTTTCAAATACATTCTGACTGATTGCCATGCTCTGCGTTTGTTGTATCTGACGCACGGTATTGGCCTCACGGATATAGAAGGTGCGGTGCCATTGCTCATTGGGGTCGCGGAAGACATGCCAATCCGACGACTTCATCTTCGTCCACGATTCGTCAAAGCCCGCCGTCCCATCGGCAAAGGCGTACAGCCAACCCTGCAAAAGATAGCGATTGGGATCGGGCTGCACATCGACTGTGACGTCTTCATAGACGCTGTTTTGTCGTCCCTTGGACTTAAAGTAGTTGAAAGAGCGACTATCCGATCCTGAAAATGTGGCGGCTCCCGCACCCGCGTTGGTAATGTTAATCGCGGGTCCAGTCCCGGTATTTGGCTCTGCCATAGGTTCTTTCCTCCATTTGAGCTTCTACGCTTGCATGAACTACGTTACCTTAGCTGTGGACGTAAATTTGTCAAAGAAGATGCGATCTTCACTAATACCCTTGCCGATAAGTACAGGAATAGCGGCATCGATCATGGGAGGCGGACCACAGAGATAGGCCTGAGTACGTGCTTGACTAGCCGACAGGTGACGATCAAGCACTTCCGTGATCAGTCCTGTCTCGCCATCCCACTCGTCCTCCTCTGTTGCCATAGACAAAGCCGGTATAAAACGGAAACCGGGTAACCGCTCCTCCAACTGCCGGAGGGCATCCAGGTAGAACAGGTCCTTGCGCGTTCTCGCTCCGTAAAAAAAGGTCGCTTTACGCTTGATACCGCGTTCTGCCATGTCGTTCAACAATGACCAGAGAGGGGCCATCCCAGAACCCCCACCTATGCAGATGATTTCATCCTCATACTTCTCTCGAAGCATAAAGACGCCATACGGCCCCACGATCTCCAATTCCTGCCCGATAGTGAACCCGCCATCCAAAAGGCCAGAAAACAGACCATTTGGAAAAACTTTGATCATAAATTCCAGACGATCGGTGGTACGAGGGGTGTTAGCCATAGAGTAGGCACGATACTCTTCACTGCCAGGAATACGAATAGAGGCGTACTGACCGGCGGTGAACCGCAGCCTTCTGTCCCGCTCGACGAGCTTGAGTACGAGACGTTTGATGTCGTGTGTGAGCGGTTCAATTGCCTCAATCGTTGTTTGGAAGGTCTCGATAGGAATGCCCAGCCGTATGATATCCTCGTCGTAGTTGATAAGCTCAACTTCCAAATCGCTATACGCGTGACACCGACATAGCAAGACATACCCCTCGTCGCTCTCGTACTCTGGCAAAGCAAAGGTGGAGTATTTCTCCATCTCTATATCGCCGTCCAGCAAAAACGATTTGCACGCCGAGCACTGCCCCTCTCTACATCCATGCGTCAACGACACACCCTGGCGAAACGCTGCATTGAGAACCGTTTCGTCCTCGTTCACCTCGATCTCAATGTTCACCGGTTGAAAACGAACTCTATGTGTAGGCATACCCCAGCTCTTTCTCATCTTATGAACACAATACACCCCACCACCAGCGCATTTCGTAGGGGCCGATTTATCGTGCCCATCGCCGATTTATCGGCCCCGCGAAATGTATTGACCACAAGGATCGTCCTGGTTCCCAATCTACTTAATAACGAACCCCTTGCGATACTCGGTCATGTAGGCTTCGCGCTGCTCTGGCGTCATCTGATTGAGCAACACATTGGGACTCTGGAACTCAATGCCCTTGAGATGATCCAATGTCCACATATACTTGTCGTCGAAAATGACGTGGGGTTGCGGAATGAGCGTCTTGCCATCCGGGCGCACAAACCCTTGATCTTTCATGACATCAACCAGGTCCCAGCCATGATAGCAGGTTTCCCACTCACGTTTACCAACCAAACGGCCCATAGCAGGCGTCTCGCGCCCCTGATAGGAGCCGCGGAACACCTCTTTATCGGTCCAGTGGCAGGTCTTCGAGCAGTAGGTACGTACCTGACCATCAACGGTATCCATAATCGTGTCTTCGCGGATCATACACGGCACCATACACGTCCAGCAGCGGTGTGGATACACGTAGCCAACATCCTCGAAAGCAATGGGTTTATGGCCATTGGGCTTAGAGAGCTTTGCGTAATGCTCCCACCACTTACCGTATTCGTTGTACCAGCCGGGATACTTGGCCTCAAACCACTCGAAATCTTCTTCCGTCATCGGGTCGATACGCCAGAAATTGGCGAACCAGCCTGTAGCAAAGAACTGAGCCGTCTTATGCACATAGCCCTTGTGCGCGATGCGGTTCCAGGCTTCCTCAACGTCCTCATGGTGAATCTTCAGCCCATACTTCTCTAGCGGCAGCAGGTAACTGCGATAATAGTCATCATAGATCCAGCGTCTCCACATCTCCGCGTAGCTCTCGCGATTCTTGCGCCGATCCTTCGTCCCATACTCAATGAACGTGCCGATAGCTGCATCAACCAGACAATGGTTGTTCCAGAAAGCATACTGCAAGTCGCGCTCCAACAGCAGTTGGTTTTCGGGGTCTGCCAATGCCATCAACAACGTGGCATAGCCATTGCTGATATGCCTTGACTCGTCGGATTGTACCGAGAGGAAAACGGTTGGTAGGAGGTAATCACCATTGGCAGCCGCCTCTGAGGGCATGGCTACGAACAGGGTGTTCGTGAAGGCCGTTTCCGCGACAATCTGCAAGTAGATATTGGCTGCTGTGACGGCGTCACCAGTCGTAAAGCCTTCGCCAAATTGACGCCCAATAGTGCCAGCATAGCACCTATCAAAAGACTTTTCAGTCGTGTCGAATCCGGCGGGATCGATGTAGTTCTTCATGTAATAACGCTTGAGATGCATCTGGATGGTGGAGTGACGCACCTCGTCAATCATTTGCAGCGCGAGTCCATTGTGCAGTTCTGGATTTGGCACGACCGAGGTGAGCAACGGCATTGCACGAGCTGCGGAGATTTCCGGGAAGGGACTGATGCCCAGGAAGAGCTTCATCCACTCCATCCAACGTGGCTGCGTCTGACGGAACATGTTCCCACGCAGTGCGCCATCCATCGCACCCATGGAACGGTCATCTTTCTCTTCCTGCATCGGGAAATAGGATTGCATGACCTGCTTCAACGGTTCCTTCTTGGGGGCCTTGCTAAACTTATAGTCGGTAGGATACTTCTGTACCGGTGTAGCAAAGGTCGGCTCCCACGAAAGCTCTTGAATCTTTTGGTACGCTTTAGTGATACTGTTTCGAGCCATACTGCTTGTTCTCCTTGTCTGACTAACGCCTGGTTCGTTGCACATGCAAAGTGCATGGGCAACGTCTCCCCTGTGTTTGCGCTCTGTTTCGGCTTCCTGCATCGCGACACATTCATCTTGAATGTGACTACTCATGGTTTTTGGAGACTACAGCGAGCAAATAGATAGGAATTGTTTGAGGGTTACTTTGCTCTCAGCAGTCAGAGTCATGGGCCTGGCTACATATAGAAAGCTACTAAGAAGGCGACCTACGAAACGAAGGGTCATTGTCGTTCCTGCTCTCCTTGGACTGCTGTAATGGTAACATGAGCTTGGTGAGGAGGCGGTGAGAATAGCAGGTAGTGAGGTAAAAATTCGGTGAAAATATGTAACTCGCTTGCTCATTTTCATAGACACCTCTGCCGTAATATGCTATATACTGTTATAGAGAATTGCGATATGCTGGGCAAGTTTTATCAAGCAACTCATTTCCCACCACGGCAAACCGTACTGCATTGCGGAAGTTGGTGCGAATGGGGAGTGCAGAGGGCGCACCCTCTGCCGGGGTCTGGGGCGTCCCCAGAAAAACCCTTTTTCCCTTATTTCGCCGCCTCCGGCGGCGAAGAGGTGACGGTATGAGCAATCAACAGAATCGCGTACATTTGGCTATCGCCTCACCCTCAGAGATCGAGCACACCGCCCGGCATTTGACGGCTGTTCGTGATGGATTTCTGACCTCTGGCACCCTGACACGCTATACCCTCCGTTCGCTCATCCAGGAGTCATGGCTGCGATGCCATGCTATGCAGGTCAATCCAGCACGTCGTATCGCACCCCTTGCTATGACCCGTGAGGTTCAACTGGAGAATGTACGCGCCGCCAATGAGCTGTTGATACGAGCAACACGCCCGGTGATGAGCCATCTTATAGACTTTCTCGCTGACTCCGGCTATGTCGTTGTATTGAGCGATGCCCATGGATGCCTGTTGGATGTCATCGGTGATGCCACGATTCGCCGCCAGCTTGCCCGTATCGACTTCATCCCCGGCGGCAACTGGAGCGAGGGTGCCGCCGGCACCAATGCTATTGGTACCGCCCTTGCCGATCACCATGTCGTGCAACTGATGGCAGCGGAACATTACTGCGACGGATGGCAAGACCTCACCTGTACCGCCGCGCCTATCCGCCATCCATTGACCGGTGCGATTATTGGCGCGTTAGACGTCACAGGCAACTATCGCCTCATCCGCCCCTTCCTCACCAATTTCCTCGCCATTGCCGCGATGGATGTCCAACAGCAGATGCACACCCTCCTCACTTCTACAAGTGGCATTTCCGCGTACTACCTGTGTACTACCACCAGTTTTCCCAGTTACACGCGCCCCCACGCAATCAACATGAACCCTACATCACACTATCAAGCAAACAGGCGACAGCTCCCCATCGCTACCGTGGCCGATATGCGTTGGCAACTCGATCGGCAAGAACGTCGCGCCTGCGACGCGGAACGCCTGGCAGCAGCAGCAGGCGCAATTAGTGCAAGCCTGGATGTTGATGTCACGCTGGAAAAAGTTGCTGAACAGACCGCGCAACTCTTACAGCTTGAAGCAGCTGCTACCTGCTTGTTTGATGAGGAAGAAAAAGCTGTATCGCTACATATTTGGTCGAAACAGCATGCGTTGCCGTCCGCTAGCCTTCATTCACTGGAAGCACTGCTTGCACGTACCGAGGCCTTCCAACTTATCCAGGAACGCGGTGAGCCTGTAATTATTGATGATATTCTCACCTCTTCCCTTTTGCCGATATCCCTGGTGGAGCACCTGGGCATCCGTTCGATTGCCATGTTGCCCCTGACAACCGCCCGTGGTGTAATTGGTTTCATTGCCGCCCCCAAATGCACTGCCTACCACTGGGTTATCGATGATGTACAAATGGCCATAGCGTTCGCCACGCAGTCAGCTACCGCTATTGAGAACGCACGACTTTTCGCTTCCCTTCAGCAGCATAATCGACGTATCGAGGCCTTCAATATGCTCGCCCAGCTTCTGAGTACCCTCCCCGATCCGAACCAACATCTCAACGTGATTTTGAAACGTATCATGGAGATTATGGATCTGGACGCGGGCTTGATTCTATCATGTGATCCGCGTGCGGACGGCTTACAACTTGTTGCTCACCAGGGGCTGCCAGATAGCATCTCACACACACTATCTGAACTGCCCTTGCGACCACTCCATGAGGTGGCATGCCTGGTGGTAGCTCTGGGAGAACCGTTACTACTCTGTAGCATAGAGGGAAATGGCTGCGTAGCGCATGAATCTCTACGTCACACAGGACTGTGTGGATTGATGGCCGTTCCACTCGTTGCCAGCAGTACGATCCTGGGCGTCTTGCTTGTCGGCTGCCATAACCCACGCAAACTGACAGAGGAAGACCTCTCCTTGTTTACCGCCATCGGGCAACAGCTTGGCCTCAGTTTGACGAACGCTCAATTGCTGCGTGCAGCAAGCGAGATGGAGGCATTGCGCGAAGCTGACCGACTGAAAAGCGGGTTTATCGCCGCCGTTTCACACGACCTGCGCTCACCGCTTACCGCTATCCGCGCCTCCGTCGAAAGCCTGCTCGACCATAGCGGCGTTCAATCGGCTAGAGCACAAGAACACCTCTTGCACAATATCGCGGGCCAAACCGGTCGGTTAGGACGATTAGTTGACCAATTGCTTGACCTCTCACGCATAGAGGCGGGCGTACTCGCACTTGATCGCGACTGGACGGAACTGCCAGTACTCATTGTCGATACGCTGGCAAAGTTTGAAGGCTTGCATAATGGATGCCGCGTGGAGTGTGATCTGGCGGAAGACCTGCCCTTGCATTACGTCGATCCTGATCGTCTCGTTCAAGTGCTATGGAATTTGCTGGAAAACGCCAGTAAATATGCGTTGCCATGCTCGTCAATTCGCGTCGAAACCAGTTGGAACGGCAGCGCAGTCATAATTGGCGTCGCCGACCGCGGCCCCGGTATACCGACAGATGAGCATGAGAAGATTTTTCAACACTTTTACCGCTTAGGCCGGGATATTGGCACCCATACACAGGGCAGTGGATTGGGCCTGGCCATCTGCCGCGGCATTGTGGAAGCACACGGCGGACGCATTTGGGTGGAAGACCGACCAGGTGGTGGCAGCATCTTCCGCATCGCCTTGTCGTTACCTACCACTGACCGTCTTGTACTCGAAGCATTAGAAGACCGCGCATTGTGTGGTGCAAATTTAAAGGAGCAATGATGCTATGGGCCATGCAAAACAACGTATTTTACTGGTGGATGACGATCCCGGTATCATGGTCGCCGTGAAACAAGCCCTGGCTGCCCATGGCTACCAGATGACCACTGCCACCGATGGCATAGAAGCCTTAGACTCTTTCGACCGCGAGCCACCAGAGCTGATTCTGCTCGACCTGGTGATGCCGCAATGTAGCGGCCTCGAGGTCTGCAAACGTATTCGCGAATACTCCGCCACTCCCATCATTATCCTCAGCGTCAAAGGTAGTGAGGCCGACATCGTCTCTGTCCTCGACCTGGGGGCAGATGACTACCTGGTGAAACCCTTTCGCCTGGCCGAACTCATTGCGCGTGTCCGTGCAGTATTGCGCCGCGGTGCCAACATGGTCGCCACGAAAGTCGTCTGTGGCGATTTAGAGATCGACACTGAAAAACACAAAGTCTCAGTAGCCGATCGCGTTATCACGCTCACTCCCATAGAATACGCCCTATTAGCCGAGTTGGCTGGTAACGTTGGCCGCGTCTTGACCACGCGCCTCCTCGTGCAGCGCGTGTGGGGTTCCCAGTATAACGACGCCAACGACTACGTCAAAGGCGTTGTCCGCCGTCTACGCGTCAAGCTCGAACCCGATCCCGCTCACCCCCGCTACATTATCACCGAACCACACCTCGGCTACCGCCTCAGCGACCTGACCATGTCAAATTAATATTTTCTAGCTTTTAAGGGACTATCGAAAACTAAATTATCCCAGGATGGTATACTACTCCAAGAACACTTTTCTTGGAGGGACGAGTATGGAACTGACTGAGGAGATCAAAACACTGCTAGTGAGCACGGCCAAGGATCTCAAAGGCAGCGTACGCCGCATGTTCATGGCGCGGACCGTGCAGGCCTTGGGTGAAGGCGGTCAGCGACTGGCCGAACGAGAACTAGGCTGGAATCGCGGGACGATCCGCAAAGGATTGCACGAGGTGAAGTGTGGGTTAGTGTGTGTGGATGCCTTTGCGTCGCGAGGTCGCAAGCGCAGCGAAGAGCATCTCCCGAACTTGCTGAACGATCTGACCGCCATTGTGGATAGCCAGAGCCAAGTGGACCCGCAGTTTCGCACCACACGCTTATATACGCGACTCACGGCAGCAGAAGTGCGCCGCCAGTTGATGGCGCAGAAGGGCTACACCGACGAGCAATTACCTACGGCCGAGACGATTGCGACGAAGCTCAACGCTCTGGGGTACTTTCCGAAAAAAGTAGCCAAGAGTCAACCCCAAAAAAACTCCCGGAAACCGATGCCATCTTTGCCCAGGTGAAACAGTGTAACGAGGAGGCAGAGGCCAATGAAGCGGTGTTACGGCTCTCGATGGATGCCAAGGCGACGGTCAAGGTCGGCCCGTTTGCCCGTGGTGGGAAGAGTCGCGTGCTGATCAAGGCGGCTGACCATGACTTTGAGCCGACGGCCACCGTGACCCCGGTAGGCATTTTTCTGCCAGCCACCGATGAGCTCTTTCTCTATGGAGTGACGTCGAAAGTGACCAGCGATTGTCTGGTGGATCGCTTGATCGACTGGTGGGAGAGCGTCAAAGAGCGCTTTGCCCACATCACGACTCTGCTCATCAACCTGGATAATGGGCCGGAGAGCCACAGTCGACGCACTCAGTTTATGCACCGCTTGCTGGAGTTTGTGCAGCGCTATCGCCTGACGATCCGCTTGGCCTATTATCCGCCCTACCATAGCAAGTACAATCCGATTGAGCGCTGTGGGGGCATTTTAGAACAGCATTGGAATGGGGCGTTGCTCGATAGCCTGGACGCCGTGATCCAGTATGCTAGCACTATGACCTGGAAAGGCACCCATCCGGTCGTCGCCTTGGTGACGACCACGTATCAGACCGGAGTCAAACTGACCAAGGAGGCGATGCAGGTCGTGGAAACCCAGCTTGAGCGAGTGCCATCCCTGGACAAATGGTTCGTGGACATCCAATGTCCCCCGCCAGCTAGCTGGGATAGTTAATAATTCTTGAATCCCTAAGCAGAGTTACAAAAAGTTGTCATCGACATCATATACATGATACAGTAAAATGAATGAACAGGCGACAACAAGAGAGGTAATACATGTCTCAGTTAGAAACACTCACATTGGCAGGCGGCTGCTTCTGGTGTACAGAAGCCGTTTTCAATAGACTCAAAGGCGTAACATCAGTGGTACCGGGCTATGCAGCATCCCAGGTAAAAAATCCTTCCTACGAACAAGTATGTTCGGGCCGCACGGGTGCCGCGGAAGCCATTCAACTAACCTATGACCCAGCCGTCATTTCCTACGATACCTTGCTGGACATCTTTTGGCACCTGCACGATCCCACCACATTAAACCGGCAGGGCAATGATGTCGGCACACAATATCGCTCAGGCATTTACTATCAGAATGATGAGCAAAAACAGCTTGCCCTCACCTCCAAAGCAGCTTTAGAAAAATCAGGTGCGTATAAACATCCCGTCGTCACCGAAATTGTCCCCTTCACCAACTTCTATCCCGCTGAGAACTACCACAAAGATTATTACGACAATAATCGCTCTCAAGGATACTGTATGTTTGTGATAGACCCGAAGGTACAGAAACTATTGCAAAAATACAGAAATGTGGTCAAAGAAGCATAGCTGGCTCGCCTTTTTAAAGCGAACGACGATTTCATGGCGCAGGAAGTTCCTGCGCCTTTTTCTGTATCCAAAGCTTTTCCCATGCCTCATGCGTTGTATAATAGGTGGGTACCGGAACCAACCAGGAAATGGCAAAACACAACACAGGAAAGAGCGCATGGCGAAACAAGGAAAAGACATAATAGAAGAGGCAATCAACGAACAGCACCCCCATGGTGGTGACTGGCTCCGCGAAATCGTCTTTGGACTCAATGATGGCCTCGTCACCACGCTTGTCTTCATCATGGTAGTCAGCGGCATCGCCTCAACCCACATCGTTGTGGTCGTCCTTGGCGAAGTATTCGCTGGCGCGGTTTCTATGGCCCTGGGTGGATACCTCTCCGCACGTACCGCTCAAGAGGTACTGGATAAACGTATCGACACAGAAAAGTTCGAGATAACCAACGAACCGGACGAGGAACGGGCAGAACTCCGTGCCATTTATCGCGAGAAAGGCTTCAGCGGCCCACTCCTGCATCGCGTCGTAGACCATCTCACAGCGAACGACGAGCGCTGGTTACATGCCATGGTACACGATGAGTTGGGCGTCATAAAAGAAGAACATGTTAATCCCTGGGTGCAAGGCTTGCAAATAGGCATCTCCTTTCTGATCGGCGGCATCATTCCTGCTATACCAGTACTCCTTGCCCTCCCACAAACGCGCTGGTGGTCTTACGGCCTGACAGCTTTGACAGCATTAGTGCTCGGAGCGGTCAAAGCCCGTTATACGCGCAAAGGGCCAGTACGAGCAGGTCTCGAATTTCTCGCGGTTGTCACCGTCGGTACTCTCGCCGGTGTAGGTATCGGCCTGATCTTACACGCCGGCTAAACTATCAAATATTGCGTGCGAGCATGCCACCTACTCGTGAGGCGCGGGCAAAGAACCGACGGAGCTGGCATGTGAATATTCATGAAAGAAAAGATAGGATGGGACAAGTGGAGCTATGCGTGAACCACCGAGTATTCCAGAGGAACGCCTACGAGCCTGTTTACAGAATCACTATGACCTGATCCCTGTCACACTTGAGTTTCTTCCCCTGGGACCAGATTACAACGCCGGGGTGTATCGAGTGGTGAACGAGCAGGGAACTGCCTATTTGCTCAAAGTCACGTCTAGACCTCTCTACGAACCGCAGTGCCTGGTTCCTCGCTATCTCAACGAGCAGGGGATCACATCCGTCGTAGCTCCCGTTCCCACCAAGAGCAATGCTTTGTGGGCGCAGCTAGAGAATTGGAACGTCATCGTGTATCCCTTTATCGACGGAGATACAAGCTGGATGGGCATGACAGATGAACAGTGGAAGGAGGTGGGAACTATCTTCCAACGGATTCACCAGATCACGCTGCCGCCTTTCGGCTTTGAGTCTCTGCACAGAGCTGGCTGAGCGAGAAAAACCTGATACATAATGAACCAGAATTGACATCCCCACTATAGTGCAGCAGTACTGAGTACAACCTGCACCCCTTGCTGCTCCATTATTACCAACTCAGCTTCGGCCATGGCATCGAAATCAACAGCCGGATGCTGCACCGCACTACTACAGTCCTTGAGGAAGTGCAATCGCTTCAGCAATTCGGGTTGGTCACTACAGTAGCCCACCAATTGTCGCTCCGTCTCCAGCACACAATGCGATTTTGCCTCACCCGCCACATAGACCTTATCGTGCTTCATAACGGCATCGAGCAACGTACCATTCAAACCACTAGCAGGGTCTTCCGGGTCAGCTATCTCTGCCCCAAAGATACCATAGTATTCCGTGCGGATAGTACGCCCTTTGACCACATACGTCGGCTGCGTATGTCGTGCCGCGCTATGCCAGGCAATAGCCTCACTAATGGGAGCTACCAACATATGCCCCAACGTTCCCTCCATCGTATGATACGGCCAAATCATCAATTCCTTTTTGGCCTTTTGCTGCAACTGCTGCACATAGCGCAGTGACCAGTGCGGCTGGAGAATCGGCACCCAACGCATGTTTGTCACGTCATCCACCGTAATCACCGTGAAAGGCTGCGGATGCTCACCCGTCTGCGGGTTCTTCCACCAGGAGCTATAGAAGATTTGGAAGGGCAAATGTGTATCCAGCGACGCGTAGAGCGAAGTGATTTTGTGGGCGTTGGCATAGAACCATGTCAAGAAACGTGCCACATCGTGCTGCGACCCTGGCACATAGAGCGTCCCCGTGGGATCAACAAAATCATGCTGGTAGTCCACCAGGATCACAGCAATTTTTTCCGCGTCGCTGTCCGCCGGAGTCAATCCCGTCCGTTGACCTGCCTCCGTAAAATCCTGGAACCGTGGCGCATAAGCACCCTTAAAGGCATCTTGCACATCAAACAATGACGGTACAGTCGCTCTCTGAACCATAATCCTTTCTCCTTGCATGTAAGTATACATCTTATACTCTCCAAAAGAGAAGGTGTGCAATATACACTAACTACACGAAGAGTATACCAGAGAACGAAGAAAACCACAAGGGTTTTGGGGAGAGGTAGCAGGGCTACTCCAAAGTCGCACCAAGCAGGAGTGCAGAGGGCGGCAGCCCTTTGCTGGGGCCTGGGGTATCCCCAGATTCTCCCCCTTCTCCGCCGCCGAAGGCGGCAAAAAAC
Organism: Ktedonobacteraceae bacterium; assembly: GCA_051004815.1. Lineage (GTDB taxonomy): Bacteria > Chloroflexota > Ktedonobacteria > Ktedonobacterales > Ktedonobacteraceae > JBBQXY01. Next base: position 8,329 of record JBPCJY010000237.1, on the reverse strand, counting down.
AGGTAGTTGTCAAAAAGGCGCAAGTTTGATAAAGTGTGATTGAAAAGCATTCATTGTTCTTTAAAAGGAATGCTATTATATGGCAAGCATGTTTATAGAGGAGGAATGTACCCATTTATGAGTGTAGATACACAGAAAGAAACATTGGGCTTTCAAGCTGAGGTCAAGCAACTGCTCGACCTCATGATTCATTCGCTTTACAGCAACAAGGAGATTTTTCTCCGCGAACTGATTTCCAACGCCTCGGACGCGGTAGACCGCTTGCGCTTCGCCGCACTCTCGGATGAAACGCTCTACGAAAACGATAGCGATTTCAAAATTCACGTAGCCTACGACAAAGAGGCCCGCACAATTACCGTTACCGACAACGGCATCGGTATGTCGCGAGCCGAAGTCGTCGAGAACATTGGTACGATTGCCAGATCGGGAACACGGGAGTTCTTCCAATCATTAACTGGCGACCAGCAAAAAGATGCCAATCTTATCGGTCAATTTGGCGTCGGTTTCTATTCGTCTTTTGTGGTAGCGGATAGAGTGACGTTGACCACGCGTCAAGCTGGCATTGCACCTGCCGAAGGCGTGCGCTGGGAATCCGATGGGCAGGGACAATACACCCTTGAGACAGTTGACAAAGCCGCTCGTGGTACCGAAGTCGTATTACACCTGCGCGAGGGCGAAGACGAACTGCTGAGTGGTTCGCGTCTGCGAGCCATTATTCGCAAATACTCTGACCATATCACCCTGCCCATTGAAATGAAGTCCGAAGTAGAGGGCAAGGATGAAGACGAGGTGGTTAACCGCGCTTCAGCCCTGTGGACGCGCTCCAAAAATGAGATCACCGAGGAACAATACAACGAGTTCTACAAACATATCACCCATGATTTCAGCGACCCGTTAGCCTACGTTCATAGCCGCATGGAAGGCACGCACGAATATACCTTGCTGCTCTACATTCCAGCTCGTGCCCCCTTTGACCTGTGGAGTCGTGAGCAACTACACGGTGTCAAGCTCTATGTGCGCCGCATCTTCATCATGGATGACGCGGAAAAGCTCATGCCACGCTACTTGCGCTTCGTGCGCGGCATCATTGACTCCAATGATCTGCCTCTGAATGTGTCGCGTGAAATTCTCCAACAGAATCGCCTGATTGACTCCATGCGCTCCAGTGCGACCAAGAAAGTCCTCGGCATGCTAACCGATCTGGCGACCAATAATCAGGAAAAGTACGCCACCTTCTGGCAAGAGTTTGGTCGCGTCCTCAAAGAAGGCATATTAGAGGACGCCGCGAACCGTGAAACCATCGCGAAACTCTTGCGCTTTGCCTCAACGCACTCCTCCACCGAAACTCAGGATGTCTCGCTCGAAACTTATGTTGCACGTATGAAAGAGGGCCAGGACAAGATTTACTATATCACCGCCGACAGCTTTGCCGCCGCGAAAGATAGTCCCCTCCTGGAAATCTTCAAAAAGAAGGGCGTTGAAGTCCTGTTACTCACCGACCCGGTAGATCACCTACTGGAGCCAGACCTACCTGATTTCAAAGGTACCCCGCTCCAATCCGTTTCACGCGGCGAAGTTGACCTCACCAAACTGGAAGATGAGCAGGAGAAAGAGGAACATCAGAAAGCCGAAGCGGGAGCCAAAGACCTGATCGAACGCTTCAAGAAAACCCTGAGCGAGAAAGTCAAAGATGTGCGCACCACAACGCGCCTCACGACTTCCCCCGCCTGCCTGGTCGTCGATGAATACGGCATCGACCCCAGCCTCAAACGCCTGTTAGAGGCCGCAGGTCAGAAACTGCCCAACGACAAGCCCATTCTGGAAATCAATCCACAACACCCCATTATTGCTCGGCTGAAGGATGTCTCTGACGACAAACGCTTCACCGACTGGGCCTACATTCTCTTTGACCAATCAGTGCTGAGCATCGGCGAGAAACTTGATAATCCCACCGATTTCGTCAACCGCCTCAACGATCTGCTCTCCCAGTTGTAGTTCATTTGTAACGTAAGCGAGGAAGCGATGCAAGAGGGCCATCCGGCTTAGCCGGATGGCCCTCTTGCATCGCTTCCTCGCTTATCCAGAACCATTGATTTCTAGCCATTATTATGATATAATCTAAGATATAAACGTAATTAACCTTTATTGGCTAGAAACTTAAATAAAATGACCCTCGATGACATTGATTTGAAAATCATGCATTTGCTGCTCCAGGATGGACGTATCTCTCATACCGCCATCGCCAAAGAGACCGACCTGAGTGGGCCATCCGTGTATGCTCGCGTGCAACGCATGGAACGAGAAGGCATAATCAAGGGCTACACGGCCTTGCTCAACCCCAAAAAAGTTGGGCGGGGACTGGCAGCCTTTGTCCGTATTCGTACACAGACGCCTGGCTACGATGGTGAAGCCTTCGAGCGGTTTCTCCAGGAAGAGGAACAAATTTTGGAATGTCATGATGTCGATGGAGAGGATTGCTACATCCTCAAAGTCCGCACCGCTTCCACGCAGTCACTCCAAAAACTGCTCGCGACCATCCGCAGCTTCCCAGGCATCACTCGTACCGTCACCACCATTGCACTGGAAACACTCAAAGAGGAGGGAACAGTCAGGCCAGCCATCAACCGAACAAAACCAGAGGAGGACTAAATCATGATCAACGTCAAACCAACCACCAGCCTGCGCTCCCAATTGTTTCAAACAGAACGCTGGCGCAACGTTAAAATCAATGCTCTACTGGTTTTTGTCACTATGATCTGGGGCAGTACGTTCTTGATTGTCCAGCAAACCATCAAGCTCACCGGCCCCTTTACCTTTCTGGCCATGCGTTTTAGCATAGGTACATTGGTGCTGGCTGTTATCTTCCATAAACGACTGGCCCGCATCACACATGCGGAGCTCTTCACCGGCTCGCTCATCGGCGTATTCCTGTTCAGCACCTATGCCCTCCAGACCACAGGTTTACAGTACATCACGTCCAGTAAAGCTGGCTTCATCACCGGCATGTATGTCCCCCTGGTCCCCATCCTGGCCGTGCCACTGCTGCGCCAGAAACCAACCCTGAGCAGTATCGTGGGCGTCATCTTTTCCGTAGCGGGCGTGACACTCATCTCGGTCAATCGCTCCTTCCAATTCACCTTTGGCCTGGGCGAATTGCTCGTCATGGGCTGCGCCCTCACCAGCGCACTACATGTCATCTTCATCAGCAAGTTTGCTCCCAGGGTCGATGCCATTAACCTCGCCATTGTCCAGATTACGTTCACAGCCGTTCTTAGCTTGATCGCCATGCCCATTGCCAGGGAGCCATTCGTGCTACCTCCCCTGCCCGTCTGGGGTTCGGCTCTCTTTATGGGGGTAGCAGCAACCGCATTCGCGCTAGCCGTGATGAATAAAGTGCAACAGTTTGTCAGTAGCACCCACGCTACCTTGATTTATGCCCTTGAACTGGTCTGGGTCGCTATGCTCGGCTACGCAGCAGGAGAGCAACTCAGCCTCTTCGCCTGGATTGGCTGTGCCAGCATCTTCCTGGGCATCATCACCAGCGAATTACCCCTGGCCGAAATGTTGAAAAAGCTTAAGAGCATACAACAGCGGCTCATCGGTAATCTATACCAGTAGCTCCCAATCCGTAATTGGTTGTAATTGTCGTGCTATTGCCAGCAATTCGTTGACGGGAAGAGTGCTTGCGATTTGACAGGTCATGCCATCCTGATACCACTGGAGAATGCTATTACCCATGTCATCTTGAAACAATTGACCTTTATACGTACCTATAAAAATGTGCTGTGCGGCTGACGATGGAAAGACAAGATTTGCTGGCCGCTCGTACAGCGATACATCCTGTCCTGCAATGCGATAGTCCGCCACAAAAGCCGTGAATATACGCGGGTCATTCCCATCGGTAATGATACCGAATGCAACAGCCTCTGTACCTGGCGGGAGTTCTTTTGGCAGCAAGGGACGCACTCCCGCCTTTCTTACGGCCAGGATAGCCACCGATGAAGCATCAATTTGCTCAAACGAAGTTGCTACTTGCCAGATGCCCCTACCCGCGTTGAGCGTTGCCGCCGAAACCTGTGGGCTGGCTGGACAGGCTCCCACCATCCCAAAAATGACAAAGCACACTGCCGCTATCATCAGCACACTGCGCAGCAACAGCTGTCTCCTCGTACTCATTGGCGCGGTTGTGCGTTGATGCCATTGCGCATGTATCCCATCAAGATCACTTAGAGGAGCAAATGCATCTGTTAGTTTCGCTGCCATCCGTAGCAGGTCATCATCTTCAGATGATAGAGCCTCTTTACCTGTAACAATGGCATCTAATTTAGCAAACCATTCGTCCTCATATTCCTCTCCACGCTTATTCATACACTACCTCCTTCCGCCTGGAAGGCATCGCGCAGTTTGCCAAGCGTGCGATAGAGGAGCGAACCAATCGTTCCCTCTGGCATATTCAGCACCCGTGCGATCTGTCGATTCGTTAGATGTGCTACAAATTTCAAGCCAATAATTTCTTGTTCACGTTCAGATAAGTGACTAACATGGGCCAGCAAGATACGTCGTTCCTCCTCAATCAGCACCCGCTCCTCCGGTGAAATATCCCACGAGTGTTCCGCGACAGCAAGCTCCTCTAACGATACTTCCCGCCGTTGTCGCCGGAAATAATCTGTAGCACTGTTTTGTGCGATACGAAAGAGCCAGGCTGCTGCCGCCTCTGGTGCTTGTAGTTCCACGACGTGTCGCCAAGCGCGTTCAAACACCAGCGATGTTAAATCTTCCGCCATATCCACCCTACCCACACGAAAGCGCATATACGCCAGCACGCGTGGATAATACTGCTGGTACAGCCTATCAAAAAAGACATGCTGCTCCTTGTTCATCAGTACCTACGCTCAACTTCTTGAGATTATTATTCGGCACGCAAGACCTCGACCACCTGCACCCGATCAGCCATACGTATAGCCGGAATGGTCGCCAATCCGCCTATGATAAGCATTCCCAACACAGCACCCAGCGCGATGAGCGGTATAGGAATAGCACCCTGGGCCGTATGTTGTTCCGTCAATACCAACACCGCCAGGTCACGCCGTAGACCCGCCAACCCGCTAATGTGATTGTACAGTGAAGGCGTGCGCACACCGAGCAAAGCGGCTAGCTGGGCCAGCGAAAACTGATCGGCTGGTTCCACGTCAACCAGTTCAGCCGCTGCCCGCACTACCGCGGTATGATCAAGCCCGCTTCTATGCGGCATGTGAACGCAGTCCTTCAACCTCGCGTGCCAACTTCGCAATCGCACGCTCCATCTCCACCGCCGGATCCACCAGCACGCGCCCATGCCCTATCGCTAAGCGAGACGGCGCGAGCGCACGTAACTTCCACGCACTTTGCAGGGCCGTTGGCTTATGCCACGTCGCCATTGCTGGCAAAGGAAAGAGCGGTCGCATCGTACCAGCTACCGCCACGCCTCCCAGCGTCTGAAAAGCATCCCCCGCGATTAGCGAGCGATCCCGCACATCCAGAAATGCGGCATGACCAGGCGTATGCCCCGGCGTAGCAATCACTTCCAGCGATCCGACGCGCTCTCCCTCAACAAGTTCTCGCGTTGGCCTTGTCTTGCAGAGCGGATATCCACCACGCAGTTTCATCTGTGGCTCATTCGTATCCAAACTAAGATCACCACGCAGGAAGCGGGCATCACGCACTGTAATTATCACTTCGGCCCCCGGCAATGCCTCGTGCAGGGCATCCAACGAACCAACATGATCGCTATGCGCGTGCGTCAATACAATACGCACAATCGGCAAACCAAATTGCTTCGCCACCGCCAACAAAGCCTGGGCACTCCCACCCATGCCTGTATCAATCAACGTGAAACCATCCTCTTCACGCACCAGGTAACAATTAAAGAAGAAGGACAAGGTCTGTGAATGAGTGCTACTGATGCAACGTTAGCTCCCAGGGCGACCGCGAGGGTCGCCCTGGCAATCATTCACAGACTCTTCCTCTATTCATTGCCCATGGGTGGAAGCCATATCTTCAACGTCACTCTCTACCTCGTCCACACGCTGACCCGATTGTTTATAACCGAAAAGAGGCAGCAGCGGCGAAGCCATCATCGTCGTAACCACCGCCATAATGACGAGCATAGCAAAGAGAGCGGGTGAGAGCACCTTCAAGTCCAGCCCAATATTGAGCACAATCAGTTCCACCAAACCACGCGTATTCATCAAAACACCCAGGCTTAACGACTCTTTCCAGGTATTACCGAGCCAGCGCATCGTCGCCATACAACCAAGCAGCTTCCCAGCACAGGCCACCACTAATACGAGCAAACAAATGGCCCAGAGCATGGGCGAACTAATCAAACCTATCTGCGTGCGCAGCCCGCTATAGACAAAGAAAAGAGGCAAAAACAGCACATTGTTGATCTGATCTATGCCGCGCACCTGCGCGATAAACACCGGTTTGCGCGGCAGAATAATGCCCACTACGAACGCCCCAAACACTGGATGGATTCCAATCGCATTGGTCGCATATGCCGCTGTCAACAGGACAATCAAGCTGATCGCCGTCAGCAGCCTCTTCGAGGTAATATGGCGATCAGCATAGGCCAGTAGCGGACGCACCACCATCAACATCACGACAATAAAGCAGGCCGCTAGCACAATAGTCACGATAGCGGATGCCATTCCCGACGTGTGGATCACTGCTACAACGAAAGCCAGCAAGCACCACGCCACGATATCTCCGACCGCGGCAGCGGTGAGCGAGAGCATTCCAACACTGCTCCCCAACATATTCTTTTCCGCGAGGAGACGTGCCAGCACCGGAAATGCCGTAATCGCCATCGCCGTCCCCACCAGAAGCACAAACGAAATCAGGTCGGCCTTTGCTCCCGCGAAATAAGGGAACAGGAAAAATGCCAGCACGCCGCCCATCACCAAGGGAAGGAGAATCCCATTGATGGAAACAAGTACCGCGCTGCGACTCTGGCGCAGCAGCAAGTTCACATCGAGGCGTGCTCCTAACGCAAACATGTAAAGCATCAAACCAATATCACCCAGCGTTTGCAGCGTCGGCAGCGCACTGTCCGGAAACAGAAATGCTTTCACCCCCGGCAGCAGTAATTCCAGCAACGAAGGACCCAGCGCAAGTCCCGCTAAAATCTCACCTATCACCCATTGTTGTCCAATTCGTCCACAGAGATAGCCAAACAATTGCACGACAACCAAAATGACGATCAACTGGAGCAGTATTTGTCCCGTTAACATGCGCTCTCCTTCTGCTTACAATCGCTCCCATTCCGCTGTATCAGATGCTATAAACGAATTCTTCCCACATCCAGCCATCACAGCACACTGCTTCTATCACCCCCAAAGTATACCCAAATTTTATCTCAAGCACTATCAGTACATCCACTGAATTATCGTGCAGTGTTTCACAAAGCCACTTCTGAGATAATTCTAACCTCCACAAACGTATCTATTGTAATAAAATACCGCATACGCTACACTGTAGCCATTACCCAACCAAGCAAGGCCATCCAGGTATTTTTCTTTTTCAACCAACACAAGGTCCAACACTATTTTATTGGCGGAGGGGGCGACATCATTGAACCTTGAAACATTTACTCCAACCGACAGCACTAACCAACCTCTCACCAGGGCGGATATCGAGAAATTGCTCCAGGAAGTAGAAAGTACCGACAAACTAGATTTAAGCTGGCAAAATATGCGCGGCATCGATCTCAGCGAACTCGATCTCATCGGTGCCAACCTCAGTTGCGCCAATCTCATCGCCGCCAACTTGAGCGAAACCAACCTGAGCAAAGCCAGCCTCGTCGGCACCAACCTCTGCGGTGCCAACCTCATCGCCGCCAACTTGAGCGAGGCCAACCTGAGCGAAGCCGACCTCATCGGTGCCAACTGCACTATAGCCAACCTGAGCGCGTCAAACCTCAGTCGCGCCAACCTCAGTCGCGCTCTGCTCCTCATGGCAAACTTACGTGAAGCCACCCTCGAAAATGCCAACTTGAGCGGTGCCTACATGAGCCGCGCCAACCTCCTTGCAGCCACCCTCGAAAATGCCATCCTGAGCGGTGCCATCCTCAAAGATGCCTACCTCTACGAAACAGAGAGAGCCTCCCTTATCAACCGCGGCATTATTGACCTGGAAATGGTCAATGTCGTTTCATAGCTCCTTCCTTTACATGATTTTGTTGGCGAATGAGACAATGAGTGCATGGTGCCAGGGCGAGAGAAGGGGGGTGCCCCACCCTGCCCGCAGAAACGGCGGCCAAGGCGCCACAACACGGGAAGGGGGGACCTCT
>JBPCJY010000236.1:0-92529 GCA_051004815.1 Ktedonobacteraceae bacterium | reverse complement strand
TGGAACTTCTTTTGTGGGTTCTGGGGGCAACCAAGAGGGGGGGAGAGGTTCTTCGCGGCGTCAAGAGGGACGGGCCCGGCCCTGTCCTTCTGAGCCCAGCGAAGAATCGGCGGGACTCTCTCGCTTCGCCCATGTGATCTTGTCCACTTCTGGGCCATCACCAGTGGCTGCTCTCTCTTGACGGTTTACGGTTGTCGCGCTATGATTCATGACGATCATTTGAAATAGAATAGGAAAGTACAATTGCTATGTTGAATAAATTGCGCGGACATAATCTGGCCCATCCGGGTTGTCTTGTAGGTACCACCACTGGTTTAATAATAGGCATCTTATTGGCTGGCATTATGGCGAGTGTATATAATGTTGCGTTCAATACAGTTCTGTTTACCTGGCTTGGTATCACTGTAGTATTAGCCGTGCTTGGCTGGATTATTGGTGATCGTCTCTCGACACGTTTTCCCGCACTTGACGAGGAGCCAACGGATTCTCAAACCTTGTCAACCGCGCAAAAGCCGCCATTGCCCTAGCGTTTTTAAGCAAAATGTGCTATAGTATAACGTACATCGGTAATGAAAGATACCAGGTACATTTCTCCTTCTTTAACCGGTAGCTAACCGGGGCGATGATGCTCCAGGGCAATGATGCGCGTCCGTGTAGTGCCGTATCACTGTGGACTCTCCAATGTCGCTGGCCACCCGATACGGGTTTCCCCTTCTGTGCTGTTTACCATTGTGTTTGTGATGAAGTTTAACTTTTTCCAGCACGAACTAGGAGGATCCCTCATGTCAAACAATGAATTCCGCCGACCGATCTCTGTAGACTCTGCCCCTCGTGGTAGCCAATGTGAATGGTGCGGCAAGCCCGCCGAACAACAACTTACCGCTATCGGCGGTAGTTATCACAACGATAGTGGCCTGTTTTGCCGCCCGTGCGGTGAAAAATTTGCACAAGCAGTGGCAAATTCTATTACTGCCGCTCCGCCAGTCCCAACAAGATTTACAACGTACTAAACACCTGTGCGCGAAGATGAGGATGTGTGCTTTTGTATATGGACACGTCTCTGCGCACTATACAGAATAGCGAAGACACAAAAATGAGGTGAACAAACTGGTTTGTTCACCTCATTTTTGTGTCTTCGCTACTAGGCGTAGCGAGCCATATATTTATCGATGTCGAACTCTTTGGCTTCCGCGGCCAATTGTTGGGCAGCCTGATCCATTGTTGGACGCTCTTCCTGGTAGAAAATGCCCATATATTGTTTGTCAGTATCCATCGCTAGCGTCAACGCTTTCATACGATCATGTTCATCATGAGTAGTGGGCATAGGCGTCACTGACGCATCCCATGCATCGAAGGTATTATAGAACGTTGGGCAAGGGCTGAGTGCGTGAATAAATGAAAAACCTTTATGAGTCATACCCTTCTCGATCAGGGTGGCCAGGTCCTTCGGCTTCGCGGAATAGCCGCGAGCCACAAAACTGACATTCAAGGTCAGTGCTGTCGCGATTGGATTAAAAGTCGAGGCCATCAAGCCATACGGTGTTGACTTTGTGACATGTCCATGGGGAGAAGTTGGTGAGGTCTGTCCTTTAGTGAGGCCGTAAATCTCGTTGTCCATCACTACTACAGTGACATCGATGTTGCGCAAGGCAGCATGTACGAGGTGGCCTACGCCAATGCTGAAGAAGTCACCATCGCCCCCGACCGCGATCACCTTGAGATCGGGGCGAGCCATCTTTATACCCTGGGCGACCGGTAATGCACGACCGTGGACACTATGAAAGCCAAAGTTTTTCATAAAGTGGGGGAAGCGGCTAGAGCAGCCGATGCCCGACACCACCACGGTCTGTTCTGGCGATAGCTTGAGTCCAGCCAAGCCACGATACGTCGCGTTGAGTACACCAAAGTCTCCACACCCTGGACACCAGGTGGGCTTTACTTCACTCTTATAATCTTTTGGTGTAGGATTGACAGGTGTTTGTATCAAGATTAACTAACCTCCTCGATTGCCCGCAGGATTTCACCAGCGGTGAACGGAATACCGCCAAATTTATTCACACGAATGGCTTGTAGACCATATTTCGCACCCAGCAGATTTGCCAATTGGCCGGAGTAGTTACACTCTGGCACAATCACCGTTTTCACTGAGCGGATAAAATCTCGAATGGTTCGATCTGGCAACGGTGAAAGAATCCTGGGATGGAGGGCCGCGACCTTATAACCCTTAGCGCGTGCGCGATCAACTGCTTCCTGGATAGTGCCCTCGGTCGAACCCCAACCGATGATACCGATAGTGGCGTCCGCGTCGCCGTAACGTTGTGGTTTGGGAAGTTCTTCCGCGGCAGTATCGAGTTTGCGGAAACGCTTTTCCATCATGGCCGTGTGGTCTTCTGGCTCATAATCGGGATGTCCATGCTCATCATGTTCCAGGCCCGTGGCCACATATGGCGATGCACCCGCACCAGGAGCAGTGATAGGAGAGATACCGCTCGCGGTGTACGCGTAACGTGAATAGCTGTGTGCCGCGACCGCAGCGGAATGTCCATTACTGTCGTTGGTTGAAGCTCCATTTTCGCTAAACTGGACGCGACCCTGGATCTCCATTGGTTTGAAGACGCTGCGTTCAACACTCTCCACGCGGGCCGACAGCGATTGATCGGTGAGGAAGAGCACCGGCATTTGATAGCGTTCGGCCATGTTGAAGGCCGTGATAATCAGTCCATAGCAGTCTGCTACGTCGGCTGGTGCGACCACCATACGCGGAGTATCGCCATGACCTGCGTTGAGAGCAAAGCTCAGGTCGGACTGTTCCATCTTCGTTGGCATCCCTGTGCTGGGGCCGGCACGCTGCGCGTCTACAATCACGGCAGGAATCTCTGCCATCGAGGCGTAGCCGATCAACTCGGTCATCAGCGAGAGGCCAGGGCCAGATGTTGCCGTCATCGCTCGTACCCCGCCATAAGATGCACCAATAACAGAGGCCAGCGCGGCAATTTCATCCTCTGCCTGTAAGAAGGTTCCACCAACCTGTGGTAACTCTTTAGCCAAACCTTCCATAATATCGCTAGCTGGTGTAATGGGGTAGCCAGCGAAATAGTGGCAGTGGGCGGCAAGGGCACCAGCCACGAGAGCCTGGTTGCCGTTCAACACCACGCGGTCGGCCTTCTCAACGGTGCTTAAATGGAATGGGTCACGTTTGCCAACTTTTTCGGTGACATATTTTCGTGCCACCTCCAACGCCAACATGTTCTTTTCCATTAAAATGGGGTTGGATTTACGTGACTTGGAAAGCTTGGACTCTACGACCTGGACAATGGCCTCCATAGGGGGGCCAAACAGGGTTGAGATCGCCCCAAGCATAACCATATTTTTGGTTTGGAAAAGCTGTACCTCTTTGCGGGCCAGCTCATTGAATGGAATGGCATATGCAATAAAATCGCCTGCATCAGGCGTGAAATCACTGGGATCATAGACCAACACACCACCATGACGCAGGTCATGAATGTTGCGATCATATGCCTCTTTGTTTAAGCAGACCAATACGTCTGCACAGTCGCCCATGGATTTGATTGGCGTATCGCCAATACGTACCTGGAACATACAAGGACCACCTAGAATTTCTGCTGGAAACGTGCGGAAGGTATATACATGATACCCCCAGCGAGCGGCTCCAAGAGCGATAATATCACCACCTGAGATGGTACCCTCGCCCGACTCACCGCCAATACGAAGTGTTACTTCATTCACCGTCGAATGCCCCCCTGACTGGGAAAAATTTTTGACCGCACCATACACGACGAATGGCACGGCCCTAAAGTAGCGGGTCTCAATTCCGTGGATAAAATTTTCACGAGATGCGCCTGCAAATCTCTATCCGGCGTAACCGGGATAGATGTTATGGGAGGTATTATTCTTCTACCACTCATCAAATAGCAGTGAACCATACATTTTTAGCCTGACGACTTTCTGCCGGTGCTTGCCTTCTCACTGCTCGTGCGTTTCCTCGATCTCTAGCTGCCTGTTCCAAAAGAATAGGTGGAACAAGACCCTACATCGTTACTGCTGTTATTATAGCACACATAAATGGCTATGGCGCGTCGATAATGCGTAATTTTGCTATACCTTCAGAAATTCTAAGCATAGCAGTAGCGTTACGGTCGCCTGACAGGCTTCTCTCCGCCTTGTGTTTTTTCACAAAATATGGACGAAATTCCCTCTTCCCACCTGACAGAAGGTGTGTTATACTATGTCCCACGCGGGCCCATAGCTCAGTGGTTAGAGCAGTCCCCTCATAAGGGATTGGTCCCTGGTTCGATCCCAGGTGGGCCCATTTATAATTCATAGTCCTCTGCCATCCGGTATCCATACTGATTTTTGTTCTTCGGCGTAGTCAGTCGAAGATTCGCCTTGGCGTCGCCAACCTGATCCACTGGAACAAGGTAGACCTTATTCAGCTTCTCGTTGTAAACAGCAAAATACTCACAATGATCTCGATAGTGTCTGTTCTGCCTATTTTTCCCCGTGACATTGTGATTGGCCGTATCAAACCGGAGAACCGTATTTCCTTCATCAATCGAGGCTGATTTACATTGCACGCGCCAGAACTTCCCCTCGCTATCTTCAATCACCAGATCATATCGTTGATTTCCACCATAAGGGATAAGGACCACATAGCCAAGCTGTAAAAATCGGGTGATAATAGCGGACTCGCTGATCTCTCCTATCCTATTGGTATCCCGCTTACCTTTGCCTAATAGTCCCATTTGCTTCTCCTTATAACTCGTAATCTTGTGCCCAGCGCACATTCTTAGCTTGATTGTTCTTTGCTGGCACTAGCCGAAGATTCGCTCTGGTAGTACCAACCTGATCTACCGGAACCAGGATTCCTCTTGTATTTTCTCCATATCGCTTTCCTCCCCATTATTCCTATTCCCTTTATCCCCAACCTCCAATGTTACTTTTTCCCTCAGCTCAGCGAACAATACAATGAGATCTCAAATAGAGCAGAGGAATGTGATGCAACGACACAGAGATACGATGCTTGGTGAAGCGGACATAGTGAGCATGGCTGCGTTATATCGGCAATATGCTCCCGCTATTCTGTCCTATTTGCTACAGCATACGTCATCGGCGGAAGACGCGGAAGATATCCTGGTGGAGGTTTTTCTGGCGGCTTTAGAGCACAAGCAGTTTCCCATATTGCCGGAGAAAGCTCAACTGGCATGGTTGTGGCGCGTGGCACGCAACAAGATGGTTGATGCATATCGGCGTTCCGCACGCCGCCGGAGCATCACATTGGAGCACATCACGGAGAGCGTCAATGGCGATGACGACATCAATCCTGAACAGTTTGCCTTGCGGCAAGAAGAATATAACGATTTACGGAACCACCTCAAGAGCCTGTCTGCACTGCAACAGGAGGTATTACGGCTCCGCTTTAGTCAGGATATGCGCTGCTCCGAAATCGCTGCCCAGCTGGGCAAGCGTGAAGGGGCGGTAAAGGTCATGCTTTCGCGGGCGTTGAATCTTCTCAAGAGCATCTATAAGGCATAGAGGGGAGGAACATACAGATGACAGGTAACAACGAATTTTTTACACCGGAAGAAGTGGATGAGCAGATCGATTCCCTCGCGCAAGGGCTTGCTCAACAGAATGGAACCAACGCTGATGCCGCTCGTGTCAGCTCTCATTTACGACAAGTATATGCAAGGAACTCCCAACAGCATACCCGTACTTTAGAACGAGCGTGGCAACGTATCGTTGAAGAGCACCAATTTGCGAAACAGACGTCGCAGGAGAAAGGGCAACTCATTTTTATGGAGGAATATCAGGGAGAATTACAAACACCACAAGAATTGCAAACCCTTAATAGTAACCGAGTCTTGCGCAAAAGACGCGCATTTATACAACGGTTCGGTATTCTAGCCGCCGTTGTCTTCATTGGGATTTTGGTTGGGGGCATGCTCCTTGTCTTGCACACGGTGCGACAGAGCAATCCTTCGTATGTAAAGAATAACACACACAATACTACCCATACAGGCAGCGATGGTAAACCTCATCCGAAGCCGCCGCATCCAATTACAGGCGGGAAATGCACACTTGATACAACGGTAACGCATCCGCGACAGAGTACAAGTAGCGTGCCAGGATTATATATCTTTGCCTTTAATGAGCAGAGCGATAATCTTCTCTATCGCTATAACACGCACGCGAAAAAAGTTGTGTGGAGCAAGAAACTCTGTAATGCCTTTCAATCGAATGGAACCGTCGAGCAGAATGGCATTCTCTACCTGGCGGGGACTGATTGGACGCACGAGTCCAGTAGCGGCTCAGTATCCTACCTCTACGCACTGAATGAGACCGATGGTTCGGTAATCTGGGGCATGCAATTTCCTACCAGGGTCATACCTGGCACCCCCGTTGGCAATGTAGCCGTACCCACTCCAACCACGGGGCAATCCGTACCCACTCCAACTATGGGACAATCCTCTCCCATTGATCTTGGTATGATAGAAACACCAACTATTGCTAATGGTATCGCTTATGTAGTGCAACGCAGCGGCATCGTCTATGCCCTTGATGCTGCTACCGGTAGCCAACTCTGGACGTATGATACAGGAAGAAATGCATGGGCCACTACCAGCGATGGGAATGGTTCCATCGTTGATCCTTCCAGTATCCAGGTCGTTAATGGTGTTGCTTATGGGTCAATCGTTGATCGCCTTTTTGCTCTTGAGACGAAGAGCGGAAAAGCACGCTGGACACACAGTTTTAGTAAAGAACTGAACATCAACCAGGCTCCAGCGATTGCTACCGGTACGATATACCTCACGGCCTTTGTACCAGGCTATGGCAGCGTGACGAACCCGGATACTTACATCTACGCGTTTGATGCTCAAACAGGGGTACAGAAGTGGGTGACGGTGAAGATGCGTGGGTATATTAATGGCCCACTAATGTTAAGCGGCAAAGTATACGTCATGTCTTATGACAGTGTATGGTACACCTTGAATCCAGCCAATGGCTCTATTGAGGCACATAAAACGCTATCGAATGCTGGTTCTGTTGTCATTAATGGTGTGTTGTACAACATTACTGATACGACGTTAGGTGTGCTCAATCCTGATGGTTCTACGAAGTGGTCAGTACCTGTAGTTGGTAAATACCCGTTTATTGATGATGTGCAAAATGGCATCATCTACGTTTCGGGGCGAGGCTCCGGCATCTATGCCTATAGTGCCGCCAATGGGGTGTTCTTGTGGCATTACGAGGGGTATCTGCCACAGCCCAATGGTCAGGTGATAGTCACTATTGTGTCCTAAGCCTGTCAATAGCTATGTAATCGCAGGAAGTGAAGCAAAGACAGGGCTAGTCGATTGACTAACCCTGTCTTTGCTTCACTTCCTGCGAACTGTAGGATTAATAGCGGTCGCTCCGATAGTTATTGTTTGGGCGCCGATTTCCTCCCTGGCCTCCGCGGTTTCCACCGGTTTGACGCTCGCGTGCCTCGTTGACTGTGATGGTGCGATCACCAAGCATGGTACCATTCAGCTTCTCAATGGCTGTACGGGCCTCTTGGTCGTTGCTCATCTCGACAAAGCCAAAGCCTTTGCTGCGGCCTGAGTCGCGATCAGTGATGACGGTTGCCGAAGCAACTTCGCCGGTTGGCGCGAAAAGATCGAGAAGATCTTGTTCGGTTGTTTGGTAGGGGAGTCCCCCAACGTAAAGTCTCATAATAGGTATGCTCCTGTGTGCAGACATCTCTCAATGCATTGACGCTCGAAGAAACCGTTTCTCACAGAAGCGATACAATTCTTTTTTGATGTCATATACACATTATAACACATTATGCGCAAAGTTTTATTCCAATATCTTCTAAGTGGGTCAAATAGGCATTTAATACACCTGTCAGTGTCCTCTCTTTTCGGGTACTTCAAAGAGAAGGAGTTTTCCAGGTTTATGCAATGACAAGCTCAATAGAAGCATCTTCATCAACATAGGCAGAAAAGAGTTTCGTCTCGTTGGTTTTATCTAGAAGTACATACACGACGCCCCCATCAACAGCATTGATTCTCCCTGTCTCTCCTGTCCGCTTGAGCCGCACATGATCCCCTTCCTGAAAATAGGTTCCGTCGATATTCGTTTCCATGGCTTTATCTCTCTTTCTTAGACCGCGTGAGCGTGCTGCGCCCAGTGGCCATCTTGTTCGTCGAGTTTTCTTTGTACGGTATTTACACTATCGGCATATGTGTATGCATCATGTCGGACATCGAAGGAGCGGATAATGCGGTCATTAGGTCCCGGCCCTTCTTCGGCAGACAGACGTTCACGGACTAAGTAAATCTGCTCCGTGAGGCGTTGAACATAGTAGCGATCTTCCATTATTGCGGTACTCCTGCTGTTACTTTGCGCGGTGGTTATAGTGGTGTTTGCTTGCTTATTACGGAGAGGACGACCTTTGTGATCGTCCCTACAATCCCTACATGCCAAGTATTAGCTACAAAAGCGGGCTTTGCGACGCTGCTCATGCTTTTGTTTCAGAACGCATGGATCTACGTACATCGACCTTATTGAGGTCTTCTGCACTGAGGGTTATTCTGGACATGGCTAGCTCATCGAATTTCGTTTTGTCAAGGATTGCTCCCTCCAAGTTCGCGCCGCGCAGATCGGTTCCACTCATATCTGCTCCTGCCAGGTTCGCATGGGAGAGGTCGGCATTCCGTAAATCTGTCCAGTTGAGGCGTGCTTTCATGAAATTGGCACCGCTCAAATTGGCATTTTGTAGGTTGGCATTGCGCAGGTCAGCTTCACGTAAGTTTGCTTCACTCAGATCGGCATCCTGTAGATTGGCCTCGGTAAGATCAGCACCGTGAAGGTCTGCCTCGTGGAGAACGGCTCCATGCAGGTCTGCTTTGTGCAGGTCTGGTTCTGAAGCTTGCACGTCAGGAAATTCTTTGCGCCACTTATCCCAGGAAATTTTTCCTGACGCAAGAAGATCAAAAGGATTTTGTCTCGCCATTTGGTTCGCTCCCTTAATTTGTTGGTATGGTACTTTTATTGCTATACACAGGAGAGAGTCCTGTATGAACTGTTTCTTTCTTTAGACTCTATCGTTGTATTGGTTCCGTCTCTTCTCCCGCGTCCGCTTTGCGGCGTTGTTCCGATATGTCATATAGCCAAAAGCGCATACAAAGACGCCGATGCCGAGAAACACAGGTATAAACGCTTGCACAATGTTCTCCTTTACTGCCAGAAATATGCGACTGTTTCCCTGCTGACGCGAGGAAAAAGGCCATCCGCTCTCCAATCCACCCATTTATCACTGCTGTTCTCGTGAGTGACAAACTTGCCTTCTAGATCGACGTTGCTTATCTCTGCTCGAGGTATGAGAGGGAGGCTCGGCACAAGCGGTATAAACCCAATTGAACCAACTCCCAGAAAACACGCTCTCAGGAAGAGAAATATGAATGCGAAAACATGTGAGTCGTGGCACTCTCATGCTGGAGAAGTGTTTTGAGTGCCGTTGCTTGCGAGGGATATGGTTCCGAGAGAAAGTAGAAGACGCTCTAAGTATACACTATTTTTGATAAGAAGGCAAATTTTATGAAAAAGTACTGTGGAGCAGGTGCAAAGAAGGAATTTGCAACTGCTCCACAGTACTTTAGAATAGAGAACTAACGTTTATCTATCTGAACTATCTGGAGACCGCAGCCTTAGAGCCAGCCACGTTTTCTGAGTCGGTTTCCTCTTCATCAACAAATGAGAGTGGTCGTGCTACGCTCTCCAGTGATTGACGCTCAGCGTTGATGCCGAAGAAGATTGCCACAATACCTGCCGCCGCCATCAACAGCGCACCGAACAAGTCGCCGTAGAAAACGTTTGTTGCTTTGCCAGACTGGATGAGCAGGCCAAAGATGGTTGGTGCGACTGCTCCTGCTGCTGTACCAATCGCGTAGAAGAATGCGATAGCGAGCGCACGCGTCTCCAATGGGAAAATTTCACTGACGGTCAGGTATGCCGAACTTGCACCCGCTGATGCGAAGAAGAAAATGATTGACCAGCAGATAGTTTGTGTCACGGCATTGAGCATTCCCTGCATAAACATCCACCCGGTAATAGCCTGCAGAATACCTGAAATGATATAAGTGAAGCTGATCATTTTGCGACGTCCAATGGTATCAAACAGCCGTCCGATAGTCATCGGACCCAGCACATTGCCTATTGCGATAGGGATCAGGTACAGGCCTGTACTCTCCGCTGAGATATGGTAGAAGGTACTTAGCACAATGAAATCCTGTTTATGCTATACTAGCGACATGTTATCCGTGAAAATGTATGCACTTATATGCATTTATTTAAATGAGGTCTTTCATGAGTGATAGACATGCCAGCGACCCGCGTTTGCGACAGGTACTCGACTTTCCATTAGTTGGTGGAATTCTGGGACGGCGTTCACGTCGTTTTGGCTATGGTATGTCAATCCCGAGTGGGCCACTGGCCTACACATCGCGCCATGAGCCGCTACCTCTGAGCAATCTGGAAAGGGCTTTGCTGGTTGGGGTCGCGACAGGAGTCACGGGTTGGAACTTCGGCATTCCATTTACCATCAATGAACCTGAGAGTTTGAGTAACTATAGTCTTCGCCTCACTGGTCGCACAACTCCCTCTGCGGCTACCATCTGCACTACCGAACTCTTTTATACCGATGATACGGGTATATATCTTACGCGCACGCGTGACCTGACTCCCGAACGATTGCGTGAATTCGA
The DNA here is from genome assembly GCA_051004815.1 of Ktedonobacteraceae bacterium. Taxonomy (GTDB): domain Bacteria; phylum Chloroflexota; class Ktedonobacteria; order Ktedonobacterales; family Ktedonobacteraceae; genus JBBQXY01. Next base: position 81,760 of record JBPCJY010000236.1, on the reverse strand, counting down.
GGGCGGCGACGATATTTCGCGCATCATTGGTATCTCCCAGGCCGCTACCTGCCAGCTAAGCAATCAGCGATTGAGCTTACCGGCAGAACCACCCCATTTCGATGAACACAATCTTTGGAATAGCAATCGGCCTGGCACAACCCTCTTCATGCCTGTTGGGGATGTTGGAGAGCAGCTACTCGCTCTACTTGCCATGTATGTCACCAATGGCTATACCCTCTACGACGACTACAGTGGCTGCCTGGGCGGGAAGCTTGAGCCGTTTATTCGTACAGGGATCATCAAAGATGTGCCAGAGATGCGTTTTGCCCTTTCTCATATTGAGCAGGTGGCATATTCGACAGTCGCGATGGAGCTAGCGTTGATTTGCCAGAACATCGTGCTAATGTTGCAAGCGATTGGCCTTGGAGGATGGATGTATTCCGGCATTTACCCGTATAGTGTGTTGGGTGCCTTTGCTGATGAAGGGGTTCCCGGCCTGGGCTTCCGCTTTGTCAGACGCGAAGATTGGCTATTCCCGAATCCGATTGGGCTTGATGGATACTATGAGTCAGTTTGTCCACCATATGTCGCGGATATGTACGAGGCAACTCACAAGTTGGCTGAGCGCAAGTTCGGCTCAGGCGGGACGTATGATCCAAACAGTGCTGGCCCGTTCCGGCAAAGCAGTGAAGTCAAGGCGACAGTCCAACCTTATACTGCGGCCCAGATTGACTGTATCGGCGAGATGGCCCAGCACATTTATAGCACGTATGGTCGTTTCCCAGTGCGCTATCCAACGATACTATTGCGTATTTACGCGCAAGCACAGCACCTCGAACTGGAATTTTACGATCAGTTTTTCGAGCCAGGTGCCTACCTGCAAACGCATGCCGAACACATGGAACGTTGGCACGCTCCTCATACATAAAAGTGGCGAGGAAATTTCTCTTTAATTGGCCTGAATTTGCGCGATGCGCTCTCGGCAGTACTGCACACTTTCGCGCAGATCAGCCAAGACTGTGTCATCGTCAGCCTCGAAAGGATGAATGGGTTCGAGGAAGAGATACACATCATCTACATTCCAATGGCGAACGATAGCCAGGATACTTTCCAGTTGTACAATTCCCTGGCTGTTGTATGCGGCAGTAAAAGGCCAGTGATGATCTCCGCCGCGGTCTGTTTGCTGTAAATGGAGCACAGGGGTATGTTGCCAGGGTTGCGTCAACCATACGAGATAGTCATCACTGCTTGTTCTGGTATGGAGCGCACAGGGGTGTCCGACATCGAGGCAAAGCGTTAGCGGGACCCCTCCACTAACAGCACGTTGTTCCAGCAGTTGGGCCTCTTCGATACAGTATCCCCATTCGCGTTCTACCGCCATATTCTCAAATAGGAGGAACCGCAATCCTCGTTGGGCGGCATAGCGTGAAAGTTCTTCCATGCGCTCGAACATTTCTTGCTGTAATGCCTGTTTGCGTGCGGCATTCGCGGCATCTTGGACGCTCAAAGCTCCTATATGGCCTCCCGTTCCGAGTGTTCCCAGTCGCACGGAAAACTCAATGGCTCGTCTATACCAGTGCATGGCAGCGTCACGCATGGCTTTGTTTGGATGCAATAGCTGGCTCCAAGAATAGGCAGCCAGGCCGGTGAACGTACTATGAAGAAAGACGCCCTTTTCTGCTGCACAGTGCCGAACGTTTTGGGCATAGGCTGCTACTATAGCCTCGTCCAGGAGTGGGTCTACCAGGTCTAAGCTGAACTGGCAGCAGTCTAATCCCAAGTCATCTTTGATAATTGTTAACCAGGTCTCGGGCTCGGGCCAACGTTTTACTGCAAAGCAGGTATTGATGCCCAGGTGTAGTGTTGGCATTATTCGTATCCTTCCATTGGCTCGGCGGTTACTTGTGCAAGCATACGAAAGCGGGTATATCGCTCGGCGTAGAGGTCCGCTAGTGCGTGCGTTGGTTCATAGCGATGGGTCATTTTAACGTTAGCCGCAACAGCCAACTCTAACGAGGAATACGCGCCTACTGCGGTTGCCGCGACGATTGCTACTCCCAGTGCCGTGGCGTCTGAGGAGACCGACAACACTGGTACGCCAATGACATCGGCTTTTATTTGATTCCAGAGGTGCGCGTGTGCAGCTCCGCCAGAGACGTGTATCATGCGTACAGGTGCGCCAGCTTCCGCCATGATATCCACATACTCACGAATGGCGAAAGCGACTCCTTCGAAGACTGCTCGTGCGAGGTCTCCTCTGTCGTGGCGAAGCGAAAGCCCACAAAAACCGCCACGTAAGCCAGGATTGGTACGTTCACCATCTGCTAGATAGGGTAAAAATATAAGCCCACTAGCCCCGGGTGCCGCATGTGCCGCGGCACGTTCACATTCAGCAAAGATAGGTGCGGTTCCTGGTGGCGCAAGTTGCGTTGCCAGCCATGCAAACGCGGCCCCACTGGCGTTCAATCCCAACTCGGTACACCACCATTCCGGCACGACATGACAGTAGTTGGCTATGCGCAAGTCACTTAATGGTGGCCTGGTAGCCATATTCAGGCAGGTCGAAGTGCCAGCCATATCGCTCAGTTCGCCAGGATGCAATACACCGGCACCAACAACGCAACATTGACTGTCGGCACCGCCCAGGACAACCGGAATGTGTGGTGGTAATCCCGCCTCTTTTGCCACTGCCGATCGCATCTCACCGACAATTGTCCAGGGGGCGAGTGCTGGTGGAAACGTCGAGCGGGGAATGGCCAAACGCTCGAACAGGTCATCATCCCAGGAATGCGTGGTAATATCAAAGAGCAGGGTTGAACCCGCGTGACTCCAATCGGTAGCAGGTATGCCCGTCAGCCGCCAAACAATAAAATCGCGTGGTTGCATCCAGAGATGTGTGGCGGCAAAGACCTCTGGCTCATATTTTTGTAGCCAGAGGAGTTTCGGGCCGATATAAAATGCAGCGGGATCATGTCCTGTGCGTTGATGGACTGCCTCACGCCCGCCCAGTCTCTCGACCAACTCCTGTGCTTCGTGCATAGCCCGATTATCCTGGTAGATAAGGCTACGGCGCAAGGCTTTTCCCGTTTGATCGAATGGTGCGATGGAAGGAGATTGCCCTGTCAAGCCGATGGCACGGATGTGATAGGCAAGGCCGCTATGGTCAAGTTGCGTCGCAATCTCTCGGAGGGTCAGCATAGTTGCTTGCCACCAATCCTCTGGCTCTTGCTCTGCCCATGCTGGTCGCTCATAATAGGTTGGGTATTTCGTTTCGCTCGTAGCTACAAGCATCCCTTCAAGGGTGTAGACATTGACGCGTACACCACCAGTGCCGATATCCAATGCGAGCACAACCTCGGCTGCTCTATTTGGCTTGCTCATTGGTACGCTCTCGACCATTGCTCTCTCCCTTGTGGTTTGACTTTGCTTAACCGCTTACCATCTGATAGCCTTTGAGCTTTCCTTTATTGAGCGTGACCAATACGCCGTGCAACACCCCTTCACCGTAGTCACTGCCGGGATTGATGCACACGGTACGCCCGATTTTGCACGAGGCATGGGCCTCATGCACATGCCCATGTAATCCCAATAAAGGTTGGTACTGTTCAATTGCCGCTCGTACAGCCGTTGAGCCAACTGCTTTGAAACGTGTCTGGCCCAAACTACTCTGCACTTTTAACGAGGCATCTAGTTCTGGCGCATCATCCAGGCCAGTACCGAAGGGAGGAACATGCAGATTCATGAGCAGCGACTCAGGGTGTTTTACTTGCGCCATCATCGTATCAATGCGCTTGCGCAATTCGTCCTCACTGCACTCTCGCGGTGTATGCCAGGGTGTTGGATTTGACCAGCCACAGCTTATCATTTCACAGCTATCGTCAAGCTCTATCACCTGATCTTCTGGGTTGCAGACGATGCCGCCAGCTTCTAACGCTGCCAGTACGTTCGGAGGATCATCGTTGCCGCCCATAATGTAGCAGCGCACGCCCGTTCCCGCGAGTCGTTCGTTCGCCAATGTTATCCACTCTGTAAGTCGCTCTTTCATCAGTTGCTCAAATAACTGCTCAATTTCGCCCTCGGCGCGTAATGTTTGCGGTATACCTGCCTGGCAACGATACGGGTATAAACCTTGATCGCCAACGCGTTTCTCAAAATCCTGCACCTCGGCTGCAGAGGTTAGCTCAACATGGCGTCCATGCACCGTCGTACTATAGACACCAGGGCGAATCTCTTCGAGAAAGATGATAGCTTTGCCCAGGATGTCGCCGCCCATAACCAGAATCTGGGCTTTATAGAATTTTGCCGCGTTAAGAAATTTGCGGAAGCAGCGGTTAGAGCCATGTACATCACTGGCGTAGTACACTGTTGTCGCGCCCATTACGGCTCCCTTTCCAACACTGCATCAGCTAATTGATGACGTACAACACGAGCGCGTTCCATCAAACTGCGGGCGCGTGCGGGATCAACCGGATTCCAGATGTATCCATCCACTTTGAAACTTGTTCCGACGATGGCTCCATCCGCGACGCTCAACAACTGCTCAATATTTGCCTCGGACACGCCTGTATTGGCGAAGACAGGAATGGTAGGTACGGCCTCTTTTGCTTCACGTATCAAGGCCGGGTCAGCGGATGCACCAGCCATCTGACCGGAAATAAGGAGTGCATCGGCCCCGAAGAATGCTGCGGCACGCGCACGTTCGGCAACGCTCCGTCCTGCAATACTGCGAGCGAATTCTGGCGTAATGTTATTAAAAATAGCGATATGTTGGCTGTCAAGCTGCCTTCGCACCAGAAAAGCCTCTGTACCGTGCGGCGACCATAAACCCATATCGCTTTCATACGTTCCTGTGAACACCTCGCGTACAAAGGTAGCACCTGTTGCCGCAGCCAGGCGAATGGTCGCGACTGGATCCCAGAGGATATTGACGCCAAAGGGAACCTCTATTTCATCGCGCACACGTCCGATGATGAATGCCATAGTGGCGGGTATTTCCGCGGAAACCTCCAGGCTATAGGGAAGGTCTTTTTCGTTGCAAAACATCACCCCGTCCACTCCTGCTTGCTGTAAATGGTGCAAATCTTGACGGACAGACGCAAGGATTGCTGCTAGTCCTCCTTGCGCATTATACGAAGGACGCCCCGGCAGAGCGGGAAAATGAATCATGGCAATGATGGGTTTTGACGTTACGAACAAGCGTTGTAGAATGTCCAATTACTGCTCCTCAATGGCACCTGCAAGGAGAGGGAGAGGTGCCTGGCTACCAGCGAACGAAACCTTCAGACCACATGCCCGCAATTGGGCTAAAATATCTGCTGCCTCCTCTGCCGCTTCATCAATCATCAACGTTCCTACCATAGCAGCGGGAGCTACGACAGCAGGAGCACAAAAACCGAGCTTGCTATGATCGGCCAGCACAATAACTTGACGTGCGCGTTCCATCATTATACGATGCAAGGACGCGACCTCATAATCTACCTCCGTTATGCCAACTTTCGGATCGATGCCAGCCGCACCTAGCACACAGACATCGGCATAAAAGCGATTGATGGTGGCTTCAGCAATAGAACCGGTCATCGTCAATTCGTCGGCATGTAATTTGCCGCCCACAACGATTACATTGATGTTGCGTGAGCAGAGCAGACTGGCATGTGAGAGTGACGCCGTAATCACCAGGAGGCGTGGATGTGGCGGCAAAAACTGCGCGAACTGTGCAGTTGTTGTGCCTTCCCCCAGGAAAATAACCTGCCCTGGCTCAATGACATTCGCCGCGAATGCGCCAATCAGGCGTTTCTGGCTGGCGAACTGCAATGCGCGGCTATTGAAACCCAACTCTACACTTTTGGTGATGTGGACGGTTGCCCCACCATATGTCTGACGCAGGAAGCCATCTTGTTCAAGCCGTTTGATGTCGCGACGAATCGTCATGACAGAAACCTCAAGCTCATCAGCCAAGATTTGGGCCTCAATGGATTGACGCTCGGCGACTCGTTCCAGGATATGCCTTCTCCGCTCACTTGCCAACATAGGCTGTATCTCCTGTCAATCTCCTACTGAGTAACAAGAAGGAACAATATATTACAATAATCATTGACGAAACGTGGTCTATGCTGTATACTCTAGCTAATAATTTGATTCTTGTCAAGACTGAACAGTACAGTTGGAGACTTGCTTCAGCGTTCTTGTTTAGCCTGGCACTATTTTCTGCTTTCTTCAAGTGGCACGTACTAATGTAGGTATGCAAGCTAGCATCAGGTAAAGGAGTACGACATGGCAGAGCAGACCTCTCCCTCCATCTTTGTCCGCCAATCCTCTGGACTTGTGCGTGAAGCATCGGCACTTGATGCCATGATCTTCAACGCCGTTTTCTCGGCTCCCGTCGGAGCTACCCTCGCTTTTGGCATCTTTTACGCACTCGGTGCCTTTCCTGGTGCCGATATGGTAACTGCATTGCTGATTGCATTTGTCGTGAACATTCCCGTCTGTATCATGATGTCTATGATGGCATCGGCGATGCCACGCACCGGGGGTGACTACGTGTGGATCAGCCGCATCCTGCATCCATCCGTAGCGGTCTTTAGCAATTTCGCGGCGGCTATTTCTGCCTTGATTGGGGCCGCTTTCTGGGCGCGTTCTTTCGCGGTGCTTGCCCTTGGTCCAACACTGGCGGTCTTAGGAGCAGTCTTCAATAACAGCGGCTTGATTAGTGCTGGTAACGCGGTCAGTGGAACCAATGCGACCGGTGCATGGTGGACCTTCGGGCTTGGCTTGTTGCTCATCGTCATTCTCGCTGTTGCAATGTCCGCCGGGACAAAGATATCGTTCCGTGTGCAAAACGTCTGTTGGATTATCGCCAGCATTGGCACTTTTCTCGCTTTTATTGCTCTGCTCTTCAGTGCAAACCAGAGCTTTGTAGCGAACTTTAATGCCTTTGCGCATCCCTTCACGCATAGCACGAACTCCTACCTGACCATTCAGAATGCCGCCGCTAAGGCTGGTTTTGCCTTCACGGGTGGTCATCCCTTCTCTTCCACGCTTCCCGTGGTCGCGATCATCATGACGTTCATGATGTGGAATTGGTGGTCTGTGTATATCGCGGGCGAACTGAAATCGGCAGGAAATCTGCGCCGCCAATTCTCCGTGATGATCGGTGCCCTGGTCTGGGATACGCTTTTCATGATTATCGGCGTCTTACTGCTGTATCGCAGCGCGGGCGAACAGTTTATTGCCAGCATCAACTTCTTGACCACCACGACGACTGGCTATACATTGCCGGTACAACCTTACTACAATCTCATGGCTAGTATCGCCGCCAATAATCCCGTTTTCGCGGTGTTGGTCGCGATTAGTTTCCTCTTCTGGAACTTGCCAGCGATGTTCCCCAACACATTTATGCCCATTCGCACCATCTTCGCGTGGTCATTCGACCGTATTCTTCCCAGCAAGCTTTCAGAGGTCAATGAACGCACCCATACACCGGTGCCAGCGATTATCACAGCTTCAGTGATCGTATTGGCTATCCTGGCCTGGTCGGTGCTCTCCACGTCGTTCTTTACACTCCTCTCGATGGGTGTCCTTGCGGGAACTGTGACAATCCTGTGCGTCAGTGTTGCTGCTCTTGCCTTCCCATTTCGTCGCCCAGAGTTATACAGAAATTCGCCCGCTAACATCTCCATTGCGGGCATTCCGGTACTATCAATCGTGGCAGTGCTTTCGATGGCAGTGATCATTGGGCTGGCCTACATCGTGTTGACCTACCCCCAACTCGGCATTTCCGCTCCCTGGCAAGGCTTACTGTTTATGGTGGCGTTGATCGTCATAGGTCTGGTGATCTATGGAATTGCTCGCGTCGTAAGAGCAAACCAGGGCATACAACTTGATCTTATTTACCAGGAGTTGCCGCCTGAGTAATGTAGATTATGCTTTGTTGGAGGTCTTTGCAGTCTCTGAGGAACGATGGAATAGCGTGACCTGTTCCGTTGGTCTTCAGAGACCATTATTATTGAAGATGGTTTTCATAAAACTTCCTTGATACATGCATAATCTCTCTAACCAGGAGATGAAACTCTAAAAGTGGATCACGATGACAATGCCAATAATGACGAGGAGGAGGATAGTAAGCTGAATGAGAATACACGCTCTCTTGGAAAGTCTGGAGGCCTTTTCCGGATACGGGTTGAGGTCTCTTCTTCGTTCCTGTTCTCTGATTTTGAGTTCTGCTTCTGCCGCGTGTCGTTGTGGATCAGCATTTGGTACAAACATGATCTTTTTTCTTTCTCTAGAAACCCTGTTTCTCATTGTTGGGAGAGCCATCCCACTGTTCTGCTCTGTTCACATAGACTCAACATATCTTCTCTAGAGATAGACGCAGATCGTCTTGCTTTCTCACATTTGGAATTCCGCTCTCGACGAGAACAGTTGTGACACTTGTGACACTTGTGACAGTTGTATCGCTTGTATCAGTTGTGGTACTTGTAACAGTTGTATCGCTTGTATCAGTTGTGGTACTTGTAACATATCTTTTTTTGATAGTAGCATTGTAAGGGGGCACTGGTGGGAGGGAGAGAGGAGACCACAGCGGGTGCGATGAGTTTTGCCAATGGTTACCTTGTGTTGCCTTGGGAAAAGTATAGCATATTTTTGTGGAGCAAGCGAGGGGTGAACAAGGAACTGAGATCGTTGAGCGAGACTCCGAAGCTCGCATACGTCACGGCGATCAAGGCGTAGTAGGGCAGCACTACCAGGCTGCTCACCACGAGCGTCCAGAATGCCCACCAGTGACCGCGGCGCAGCGCGAACCAGGCGATGGTGACATAGACGATCCCGAAGGACAGCATGTAGGCACACATGGTGTCCATAAAGCTCACGAAGAACGCGCCTAAACGCGGCTCGTGCTTCCCGACATCCGCAAGGGACCGGCCGATCAATGTGGCGTCTGCCTGGTTGCTGACCACCAGCCAGCCAGCCCCGGCAGGCCCGTTGAGATGGAGCAAAAGCGGTACCAGCAGGGCAGGCACGATGTTCAAAAGAATCCCGAATAGTAGGAACAGTCCCACGCTCACACCGAGCAGGCTGCGCCAACGGAACTGCACCTGTCCTGGGTTCACTTTTGCGTTCTCTTTCGTTGACATGAGATGTTCTCCTTTCCTCATTGGATAATCAAGACGACTTCTCCTTATTTCTTACAACAGCACGAGCACTCACTTGATAATGAATTTTAACGGCCAAGATCAGTAATAATTTGTCACGCTTCCGCGAAGCGAAGGGTCTCTCTCGCTAGGCCGACAGATGCTTCGCTGCGCTCAGCATGACCGTACGGGTTTTGATTGTTAAAAATCATTATCAGGAGGCGTTCTGTCAATCAGACAGACTTGGAAGTGATTGCAGATGGATTGAACCCTTTAGCAATGAGCCAGACGCCCAGCGAAAACTCAAACAGCGCGACCGGAAGTGAGGCCAACCCTTCTAAGGGGGCATGTTGCCCGAGGAGACCGAACAGCACGGCGAGGTAGCCAGCGACGAGCGGGACCGCACCGACGATTCCTATCAGGGAGAGGACACGAGGCACCAGGCGCGACTGGTACAACAGGAAGCCCAACAACAGGTCGTTTACAGCCGACATGAAGCTTTGTCCGAGGAGGAAGATGCGATCATAAAGGGAGACAAGCACATGGCTGGTGACCAACGCATCTGCTCCAGCTCCGGCCTGCCGCAAGGTCACGATCGACAAAATGAACGCCACGCCGACGAACATGGTGCTGGCTTCCAGAATTCGGGAGGCGACGAGGCCCAGCGCGAGCCCTTCGTTCTGCTTCTTGAGCACCGGGAACAGCACGACGGCAGTGCCGATGTCGGCGAGGGCCACGATGATCTCCAGGGCACCGCCAATGATAGCGGCAGTGTCCGGGCCAGCGCCGAGGATGTAATTCGCACCCTTTACCTGGCCGTAGAGAAAGAGGGTCGGGATCGAGACAAAGGTGAGCAGGTAGAGCACGCCCGCGACAAGGGCGGTCTTTCTATGTGGACTCATCTGAAACTCCTTCATGACTGAGGTCTCGCGATTGGTCTTCATCTGTTTGTCTTCTTTCAGGGTTGCGGTCTGCTTGATTGCACTCGTTCGTTCGTTGGTAGCCATCGTTTTTCTCCTTGCTGATTATTTCTGGCTTTGACATCTTACGCATCGGCCTGGTCGGGTCTGACGCGGGTGACCGAGAGTAATGGCACTCCTAAATCACGCACTTTCCTGAGCAAGCCATGCAACGCGGCCTGATCGACTACCGGACCAGAGATGGCGGTGGTCCCATTGGGCAACGGAATGATGGTCAATCCATCGAACCAATCGGCCCAGTTCGGGTTCAGGTGGCCCTTGACGGTAATCTGGTAGAACTCCTGTGGCATGCTCGTTTTCTTCTCCCTGCACGTATAGATGATGCTCTCTCTCCTGGTTGCCAACGATGTCTTTCTCACTTCATCGTTGTTGTAAGAAGTGTATCAGGACAGGAGGGAGGTTTGGAACCATCAAAAGGTGGTAAGGGGGGTGGAAGTTTTTCCGGGCAGGTGACGAGGGGGTGGATACAGGGGGAGTGGTTACTCGGAGAGCAGGTGGAGCACTCTGGCGCGTGCCACCGCCTGGGTGCGGCTCTCCACCTGGAGCTTACCGTAGATGGTATTGACATACGATTTGACAGTGCTCAATGCCAGGACGAGTCGGGCTGCAATATCACGATTGGAGAGGCCAGCCGCAATGAGGCGCAGTACTTCCAATTCGCGTTCGGTCAGCGGGTCGAGCAGCGACTGGGCAGGTGCTGGTGCAGCAGGGGAGGTCCCTTCCTGAACCCGTTCTCCGCGCAGCAGTGCGCGGAGCCGTTCGATGTAGGCCAGGGGAACGTTCGTCAAGGCGGCACGAGGCCGTTTCCGCGCATGTTCGTGGAGCTTTGCGAGCAGAACCGCCATGGGTAGACCCTCATCCACAAAGATGCGGATGTAGCCTTCCGGCTCAGCCAGCGTCAGGGCGCGTTCCAGCGGCACAAGAGCAGCAGGGATGTTGCCTTGCACCTGGTGGACGAGTGCCTGCAGCACCAGGATTTCGATGACGCTTCCCGTCCTCTCCCCCTCTTCCGCCGCTTGTAGGAGGCGCTCCAGGAGTTCCACTGCCTCAAGCATGGAGTGTTCTGTACGGTCGCTTTTATACCGGGCCAGGAGCACCCTGGCCAGGGTGGTGTGGTCGAACTCGTGCAAGTAGCTGAGGTCGAGTGCCCTGGAGAGGCCAAGCTCACGCGCCCAGTCGAGGGCTTCACCCAACCCCCCCTGGGCGACCCACACTCGCGTTTTCCACGCCGCTATAGGACGCACATTGGGGAAGAAGTCACTCACATACAGGCGTTCTGCCTCGTGGAGCAGATCGAGAGCGCCGTCCAGATCTCCTTGGGCCTTTCGTATGTGAGCCATGGCAACGCACCAGCGATAGCGGTTTTGCGGTAACCCGGCAAGCTCACCCAGTTCCTTGCTTCTCAGCAGGTGCTGCATAGCGGCATCCAAATCGTCACGCTCACGATGGAGCTCGCTCATTCCCACGTGCATATCTGCCGCTCCCCGCAGTAGAATCGCGCTCTGCTCCGTCGCAAGCTGCAATCCCCGCTCATAGGTGCTCATTGCCTCGCGCAGACGACCTTGCCCAATCCGTATATCAGCCAGAGCGATAGAGCAACCGATCGCGTCAGAGATGTGCCCGGCCCTCTGCACCAGAGCCATGCATTCGGCATATGACCGGTGCGCTGCCTCGAGATCACCACTCGTCCAATATGCGAGTCCCAGGAACCCCGCTGCAGATCCGCGCCGGAGATGGTTATCCTCAGGAACGAGGTCAAGCACCCGTCGGGCGTATTTCATGGTGTTGGCCACATCGCCCAAAGCCATGGCAATTGCGGCACGGTAAATGGCGATTGAACCCGGGAGACCTCGAAATTCCGCTTCATCCACGACGATCATCTCCGCCGATGGGGCGGGCGCAAGCTCAGCCCTGTCTGCCGAAGTGTCCAGCCATCGTTCGGCGTCCCGCAGTCGGGCCTCAACGCCCTCGAGCTCGCCGTTAAGCAGTAACGCCCCGGCATAGTGAACGCTCAGTACGGGCCTGGCGCGCACCAGCTCGTCGGGGAGCGTCTTGAGCCAGCCAAGCACCGTGGCTTCCTGTCGATTCCGGGCCATAGCTGGCACTGCCAGTTCAACCAGGTCCGCCACTCGCCCGAAATCCTCGGCGGCCAGCGCGTGGCGGATCGCATCGGTTGCCGAACCATGCTGCTCGTACCACGCGCTCGCGCGCCGATGCAGCGTTGATACCTGAGCGGGCTGCTCCGCCAGCAAACGCGCGGAGAGAACTTCGGCAAAGAGGTGATGATAGCGATACCAGTGGCGCGTGTCATCGAGCGGAACGACAAAGAAATTGCCGCGCTCCAGGGCCTCCAACCGCGCGTTGCCTTCCTCCTGGCCGGTGACGGCATCGCAGAGCGGGCCATTCAAGCGGTCGAGAATGGAGGTCTGGAGTAAAAAGCGACGTACAGGTTCGGGCTGACGTTGCAGGACCTCTTCGACCAGATAGTCCACGATGTACCTGTGGTCTCCTGCGAATGCCCGGATGAACCCGGCAACATCCTGGTGGCCCTGCATGGAAAGCGCGGCTAATTGCAGGCCAGCAATCCAGCCTTCGGTGTGATCTTCTAGCGCGGCGATGTCTGCCGCAGAGAGGCTGAGACCCATCACCTGGCTGAGAAATGTGGCGGCTTCGGAGGCGGTAAAACGTAAGTCGGCGGCGCGCAGTTCGGTCAAGTGGCTCCGGGCGCGTAACCGGGCCAGGGGGAGCTGTGGATCTTCGCGGGTGGCAATGACCAGGTGCATCTGCGGCGGCAGGTGCTCGACGAGATAGGCGAGGGCCATGTCAACCGCTTTGGCATCAATCACATGGTAGTCGTCAAGGACAAGGACGAAATGGTCCGGGAGCGTGCTGATCTCATTGAGCAGGGCCGTCAGAATTGATTCGATTGGCGGGGGCTGAGGGGATTGGAGCACAGCCAACACCCCTTCCCCAAGAGTGGCCGCAATCGTCTGTAACGCAGCGACCAGGTAAGCCAGAAAGCGAGCCGGGTCATTATCTCCTTCATCGAGTGACAGCCAGGCGGTCGGTCGCTTGATGAAGGCGACCCATTCACTGACCAGCGTGGTTTTTCCAAAGCCGGCGGGGGCAGCGATGAGGGTCAGTTTGCGGTGCAGACCCTCGTTCAGCCGCTCGAGCAGGCGGGGGCGGCTGACCACGTTCGGTCGAAGCGGAGGGAGATACAGTTTCGTGGCGAGAATTGGCGTAGGCATGCCGACTTATTTTCCTTCTGACGGTTCACACGAGCACGAGTAAAAGAGTACTATCCAGAGGAGGTGAATTAATGTATCTCGACTTGCTCGACGACGCGGATGACAGACTAAGATTTTTAAAAGGTTATTTCACCCATTCATCTCGCATTATACCATAGCCTTTCCGATCGTTCGTGAGGTAGCAAGCTTCCCCGTGAATGTTTGCCTTTCTTTTGAATCTTGCCCAACATATATACCTGACAGGAACGTATTATGATATGCTATCGTTAAAAAAACATAGCGATTGGAGAGGATTTTTATGCCAGGACAGACAACTCATCCTATTCGTACATTGGGCGTGCTGACAGGCGGCGGTGATGTGCCGGGGCTGAACGCTGCTATCAAGGCACTGGTCTATCGCGCAGAAACGATGGGCATCCGTATTATTGGCTTGCGCTCAGGTTGGGAAGGGATCACGTTCCTTGACCGTTCGCGGAATCGTGAGGCCCAAATTTTTCGTTCCGATGAACCAACCACCTGGCAGGGCAGCTATCTGATGCCGCTGAACCGCATGAATACGCGCACTATTGATCGGCAGGGTGGCACGATCTTGCAATCCACACGTACAAATCCTGCTCGCACACGAGTTGGTGATCTCCCACCACACTTAGCGGCGCATGGCGTTGGTCACGCGCCGGATGACCGGGTCGACCTCACGGAGGAGGTACTGGCAAATATTTCCTTTCTGGAAATGGATGGCCTGGTTGCGATTGGCGGAGATGACACTCTGAGCTATGGGGCCGTTTTAGCATCCAAAGGTGTCAATGTGTGGGGTATTCCTAAGACAATGGACAACGACGTGCCCGGTACCGATTACTGTATCGGTTTCCAGACAGCGATCAGCCGAGCGACAGAGTTTATCAGCCGCATTCGTTCTACCGCCGGGTCGCATAGTGAGACCATCCTGTTTCGTATGTTTGGTCGAGATGCAGGCTTCACCGCGCTCGAAACGGCGACTGTGGCCTGGGTTGACCGTGTGCTGATTCCTGAAGTACCGGCTAATATTGATACGTTGGCTGAATTGATTGCCCAGGATAGGCGTAACCCACGCAATTATTCGACCGTTGTGCTGTCAGAGGGAGCCAACTTGAACATGCCGGTGCCGGAAGTTGGGCTACCAGATGCTTACGGACACCGCAAGAAAGCTGATATGGCCGAATTTCTAGCCGAGCAACTCACGGTACGTCTGCCAGAGGTGCGTTTCATTCCAATTGACTTGACCTATTTTCTGCGCAGCGGTGAACCCGAGGTCTATGACAAACACATGGCTATTTATTACGCTAACCTCATCATGAGTTTTGTCGAAAATGGCACGCATGGAGTGATGGCTGCCTACCGCGATGGAGTGTATATCGCGACGGATATCCCTGGCAAAAACTTCGCGGCCCGCCGTGTAAACCCGGCTGACTATCATGCCACGCGCTACCGTTCTCGTTTCGAGCATATTACCGGTCCCTATCGACCACAACCGAAAAGCTAGAGCTGCAAAGCGTTTTGCCATGGCTCTGTTTCTTTTCTTTCTGCCGTCAGCAAGGGCAGGACGATAGAGAAGCTGCTGCCGTGGTCTGGAGCACTTTGCACCTCGATGCGACCACCGTGTCGATCAACGATTTTATGGGAGATGTAGAGGCCTAGCCCAAGGCCAAAGCTAGAGCCGGCTTGTACCTGAATGCCGGGGACGCGGTAGAAACGCTCAAAGATGTGGGGTAGCATCTCAGCAGGTATGCCCACGCCCGTATCTTGCACAGTGATGATGCCTTCATTCCCTACACGCTCTACCGTCACGGAAATAGGAGAGCCGAAAGGTGAGTATTTACGGGCATTAGAAAGCAGGTTGGTAATAACCTGGCTGAGCCTATCCATGTCAACCTCGACTGGAAGCGACTCATCAGAGCCGTTAAAGACGACCTGTTGCTCGCTTACTGCCGCGTACTCATCTACGACGTTTTGGCAGAGGGTTAGCAGGTCGTAACGCTGGCAACGCAAAGTAAGCATGCCCGTCTCAATGACCGAGGTGTCTAATAGATCGTTGACGAGTAGCTCCATGCGACGAATCGAACGCTCCATGTTTGCGATGTTGCCAATTTCAGCTGAACCTTGCCGTTCTAACTTCCGATGCAGGAGCTGCGTAATACCTTTCAAGCTGGCGAGGGGCGTTTTGAGTTCGTGGGAGGCAATGCTGAGAAACTCATCTTTGGCTGCATTCGCTTTCAAAAGCTCGTGCGTGCGCTTCTTCACGGTCTCTTCAAGCGAGGCGGCATACTGTTCCAGGGCATGCTGCTGCTCTGTCACCTGACGTTGTAGCTGGTGCATTTGAATAGCACGCAGCAGCGCGGCCACGAAATAGTCGCGATCAATGGGCTTCTGAATAAAGTCATATGCGCCGCCTCGTAGGGCCTGTACCGCGAGATTGTGCTCGCCATGCCCAGTGATTAAGAGTGTGGGCGTATTGGGCCGTAGTTCTTTGATCTTTGCCAGCAGAGTCAATCCGTCCATGCCCGGCATCTTAATATCGCTCACGATGGCATCGTAATCATGCTGGCCGATCAAGTCGAGCGCGGCAGAAGCCGAGTCAGCGCAATCAATCGCTATGTCTTTTATCCGGAGTGATAAAGCCTGTGGTAATGCTTGTAATAATGTCTTATCGTCGTCAACAATCAGGATGTATGGTCTATTCATCTGTGATGCTTATCCTTTCGTAAACGTGAGCGGGAGCTGAAGCACGAATAAGGCACCTCCGCTGGGATGGTTTTCCACCGCAATAGCTCCTTCATGCTCCTTGATAATGCCATACGCAATTGAGAGACCAAGGCCCGTGCCTGCGCCAACGTCCTTTGTGGTAAAGAACGGGTCAAAGATGCGCTGTTCGAGTCCCTTGGGTATTCCCGGGCCAGTATCACGAAAACGAATATCTACTACATCTTCCTTTGCGTTGCACACAACAGTAATGACCTTGCGTGTTGCGTTAGCCATGGCATCGCGTGCATTCGTCAGCAGATTGATGAAGACTTGCTCTAATTGAATGGCGTTGCCGATCACAATGACCTCCTGAGCGGGAAATTGCAACTCCACTTCAATCTGCCGTAAACGTAACTGCTCACGCATCAACGAGATGGCACTCTCAATAACTTCTTTAATGACGACTGGCTCGCGGCTCACCGAGGCGGCGCGGCCAAAAGTACGCAGGTGCGTAATAATTTCGGTGGCTTTGTAGACCTGCTGCAATGCACTGTGCATCTCGCGTAGGATGACCGCCGAGTCTGCCTGACCCAGTTCAACCAGATCAATTACATTGCCTATGAACAGGCCGATATTGTTCAGAGGATTATTTAACTCATGGGCCACGCCAGTTGTCAGTTCGCCCAGCGTCGCCAGTTTGCCAGCCTGCACCAGTTGTTCCTGTTTTTCGCGCAACTCTTGTTCGCGTCGCTGTACTTCCGCGGTGGTCTCTTTCAAATCGCTCATGATATGAATCATGGCTTTGCGGCTATTTTCCAGGCGCAGGTTGGATTGATGCGAGTCTTGCAGGATATGCAGAAGGGCGCGACGAGAGTTATCCAGGTGCTCTGTTTGTTTCTCCAGATAACTGCGGTCTTTCTCATAGTCGGCCAGGATGTGAATCATAGCTTTACGCTGATCGGCCAGCTTACGATTGACACTGTTCAGGTCACTCAAGATGTGCATCAGGGCACGACGCCGCTCTTCACTTTTGAGTACACGCATTTCCAGGGCATTTTTCTGCTCTAACAGATGCTTGTACTCTTGCCGCCACCATTCCACGTTATTCTCTTCAGGTAGAGCAGTTTCCGACTCTGACTGACGAGTTGTTACGTCCATCGACCTTGCCCTCGATTAACCCCTTCTAGTTCTCGCTTTAAGTTTTCAATCTCTTTCTCTAAAGCGATCATTTTGAGTTCACGCCCAACGACCACCTCTTCAAACTTCTCCAGGTCGAGAATCTTCTCTTGTAACTCGGCCTTTGACTCTTGCAGGTCGCGCACGACCGCCTGATACGCACGCATGTCGCGTAGAATACCGATGGCACCAATGACTTTGCCATCGGCGTCGCGCATGGCAGAGGCATTGAGCGTTGTAGGGATGACCTCGCCGGAGGCACTACGGGGGTTTAAGCGGGCATTGCGGGTGGCACCACGTTCGATAACTTCGCGCAGGGCAGCCAGGAACTCGCGCGTCTCTTCCGGGCTAATAAAGCGGGAGAGGGATTGTTCCAGCACCTCGTCTGGGCGGAAACCGAGCAGCTCATAGACAGCATCGTTGGCCTGCAATATCTTGCCTTCCAGGTCAGAGACAAAGACCGGGTCGGGTGCATTCTTAATCAGACTATCCGAATAGGCAAGAGCTTTATCCAGTTCGCGCATGTCGCGTAGAATACCGATGGCACCAATGACTTTGCCATCGGCATCACGCAAGGCCGAGGCGTTCAAACTGGTTGGAATGACTTCGCCGGAGGCACTGCGCGGATTGAGGCGCGTGTTACGTATGACGCCGCGTTCAATGACTTCGAGAAGGGCAGCGGTGAATTCACGCGTTTCTTCCGGACTAATGAAGCGGGAGAGGGATTGTTCCAGCACTTCATCAGTGCGGAAGCCAAGCAGTTCATAGACAGCATCGTTGGCTGAGAGGATTTTGCCCTCTAAATCAGAGACAAAGACCGGGTCAGGTGCGTTCTTAATTAAGCTGTCGGCGTAGGCTCGTGCCTTATCCAGTTCGCGCATATCGCGCAGAATACCGATAGCACCGATGACTTTGCCATCCGCATCACGCAAGGCCGAGGCGTTCAAACTGGTTGGAATGATTTCACCGGAGGCACTACGGGGGTTCAAGCGGGCGTTACGTGTCGCACCGCGCTCGATGACTTCACGGAGGGCAGCGGTGAATTCACGCGTCTCTTCTGGGCTAATGAAGCGGGAGAGGGATTGTTCCAGCACTTCATCGGTGCGGAAGCCGAGCAGTTCGTAGACAGCGTCATTGGCTGAGAGGATTTTGCCTTCCAGGTCAGAGACAAAGACCGGGTCGGGTGCGTTCTTGATGATGATATCAGCATCCAGCGAACCATGTGGCTTCGCACCATGTATATTCAGGCGAGTGGGTGTCGTAGTAGTAGACAACATATTATCTGACATGCAATAACCTCCGATTTTTGTCACAATAGCTTGTTCTTGAAAGTATAGCAGACCCACTTTCCCTTGTGCAAATGTGTAACCAAAGTCCTACTGGGATTATTAAGCTCGAATGGAGGTTTTCCGCTTATGCCGCTCTGGACGGAGATCAGTCAATGCCAGGTTCTGGACTGATTGATCTGTTCTTTTGCACGGAAAGCCTGTTCCAGATCTACCTGGAAACAGTTAGCCAGATCCAAAAGATAGCTGAGCACATCGGCAAATTCTTCTTCCAGGGATATATCGCGTTGTTTCGCTTGCTCTTCATACAGCCCGGCTGTTTTGCGCATGGCTTTGGCGAGTTCGCCGACCTCTTCGATAAAGAGCACAAACTTCTCTGAGGGGCTGTCTTTGGTCCAACCCCGTTCCTGGCAGACCTCATCGATGTAGTGTTGAAGATCTTTCAACGTAGGGTTCTCTGGTAGATGGGCCATCCTATTTCCTCCTGAAGCTAGTAATGCTATAAGCTCTGGTTCGGCGTGTCCTTTTTGCATCGCACAACCAGGACGGCAGGTACCTCCAACACGAATCTCTCTTCTACTAGAAGTAAGTACGCAGGTCTGCAAACGTTGAGAGCGTTAACAGACGCCCTTTTCCAGCATGCTGGACTTCCTCATGTTCGAAATGCCAGGTATGGGGGTGGGGAATATAGACCGCATTGAGTCCAGCAGCAAGAGCTGGATTGATATCAGAACGGGGAGCGTTGCCCACCATCCAGGTGTGATCGGGATCAACACCCACCTCGCTTATGATACGACGGTAGGCGGCAATATCTTTTTCTGGCACGATGACCACCTGCCTGAAGAACGTCTCAATTGTCGACCGTTCGACCTTAAGTTTCTGTTCTTCGACCGCGCCCTTCGTGAGCAGGATGAGGTCATGCCGGGGAGACAGATACTCTAACGTCTCTCGTACTCCCCCCATAAGTTGCAAGGGCTGAGAGCCAATGCGTTCTCCGAATTGGCGTATCTGCTGGACATCCTCCTCTTGCAGGTCTTTTTCTGTAAGACGACGATAGGTTTCGACCAGACTTCTGGTAAAATTGACCGATCCATAGCCCATACTATGTTCAACCTCATCCAGCACTGCCCGAACCTCCTCCCGAGAGAGTCGAGAGTGATTGAGGAATGTAATAAAGGCATGAATGGCTTGCTCAAAATAGATATTGTTCTCCCAAAGTGTATCATCAGCATCCATAAAGAGGTGATATCGCATAATTTTATACTCCTGTAGTAGATGCTTGGATCACCAGTTCGAGGGGAACGATGATCTGAGAAGGCGCGTGACTCTTTCCCAACACGTCGAGCAACAGCAGGAGAGCTTGCTCTCCAATGACGGTAGCTGGGATTGCCACTAGCATAGCATGTGAAGTCAAGAGAACCAGAAAAACTTTTCAATGACGGGCTGTATTAGGGAACAGATTGTTGACACAAAAAGC
Organism: Ktedonobacteraceae bacterium; assembly: GCA_051004815.1. Taxonomy (GTDB): domain Bacteria; phylum Chloroflexota; class Ktedonobacteria; order Ktedonobacterales; family Ktedonobacteraceae; genus JBBQXY01. The sequence goes on along the minus strand of JBPCJY010000236.1, from coordinate 61,762 downwards.
TCTCATCTAACGTGACAGTGGTAATAGCACTGTCACGTTAGATAAGTGGGAGAAATGGTGTTTCAATGGTGCAATCTATAACTCAAACTACCTCACAAGGGGAGTCGTCCCCTTGCGATGATATTGATAATCCAGTAGCGGTCGCGAAAGCGGCTGGTCTGCGTTACGTGAGCGATACATCCCCCGGTATACGACGTAAACGCGTCGGTAAGTATTTCAGCTATATTGGGCTAGATGGAAAACCTATTTACGGCAAGGAAGAACTGCGCCGCATTCGTTCTCTCGGCATACCTCCCGCCTGGACAAATGTGTGGATTTGTCCTAAACCCAATGGACATATTCAGGCGACCGGACGCGATGCCAGGGGCCGCAAACAGTATCGCTATCATCCGCACTGGCGTGAAGTGCGCGACGAGACCAAATATAACCGTATGATTGAATTCGGTGAAGCACTGCCTACCATTCGCTCACGTATCGCCCATGACCTAAAATTGCCAGGTCTGCCACATGAAAAGGTGTTGGCAGCCGTGATCTGGCTGCTGGACGCAACGGCTATTCGAGTTGGGAACGCGGAATATGCCCGCGAAAATAAGTCATTTGGCTTGACGACACTGCGCAACCGCCATGTGGATATCACCGGCTCAAAAATACATTTTCACTTTCGCGGAAAAGGCGGCAAAGAGCATGCTGTCACCGTACAAAATCGGCAACTCGCTCGGATTGTCAAACGCTGCCAGGATTTGCCAGGATACGAACTTTTTCAGTACCTCGACGACGACGGGCAACGTTACACTATTGAGTCTGATGACGTAAATACCTACCTGCGCGACATCTCCGGACATGACTTCACGGCTAAAGATTTTCGCACATGGGCGGGTACCGTTTTTGCCACCAGCACGCTGTATGAACTGGGCGAGTTTGAGACCCAGGCACAGGCCAAAAAGAATGTAAGTCAGGCTATCGATGTGGCTGCCGCACATCTTGGCAATACAAAAACTATCTGTCGCAAATGTTACATTCATCCGGGCATCATTGATGCCTACCTGGAAGGGAACCTGCTTTCCAGGTTGGACGAACAGGACAAACAAGATACACAACACCCAGAGGATGCAGACCCCGACGGCTTGCATCCAGAGGAAGTCAATGTCCTGGCATTTCTCAAGGAATCGCTTGAAGAAATCGCTTGAGCAACCATAATTTTTCACGAAGAGGAGTGTAGAGAACACATGGCAACGCAAACATATGATCTGCTGGTGATTGGCGCGGGTGCGGCGGGCAGTACTGCCGCGACTAACGCAGCTAAAAAAGGTGTCCGGGTTGCCCTTGTGGAGCGGGATAAAATTGGTGGTACCTGCCTTAACTACGGCTGTGACCCGACGAAGACGCTGATCCACATTGCCAAACTCCTCTATACTTCTCGCCATGCAAGCCAGTTTGGTTTGCATATCCCCACGGTCAATACGAATTGGAACGAGGTCATGTCCTGGACGCAGCAGGTGATAAACCGTATCCGTGGCGGCACTTCTGAGGAAGCCAGCGAAGCCCTGTCGAAACAGGGCGTTGAAGTCATACAGGGCGAGGCCGCTTTTGTCTCAGCCCATGAACTGACTGTCGGTGGTCAAACGCTACACGCCGAACGTATTATCATTGCCACGGGCGGCAAGAATGTTATTTTACCTATTGAGGGCTTGAACGATGTTGGGTATATCACCAATGTGCAAGTGGTCTCTCTTCCTCAATTGCCACGCCGTATGGCGATAGTGGGCGGTGGGGCGATTGGTATGGAGTTTGCCCAGATGTTCCATCGCTTTGGCGTGGAGATCACCGTCCTGGAACACAGCCCGAACCTCCTGGATAAAGAGGATCGCGAAGTGGCCGATACGTTGTGTTCTGTACTGCGCGACGAAGGCTTACGGCTCGAAACAAATGTTGAGCTACTGCGTACACAGCAGCATGACAAGGATGGGAAGTGCTTGAGCATACGTTGTGGGGAGCATGAGGAAGAACAATTGGTTGTTGATGAAATTTTGCTTGCTGTTGGTCGCCAACCTGCACTGGAATCGCTTCATTTGGAAAAAGCTGGTGTGAAGACATCGAAGAAGGGTATAGAGGTTGATGCCACCATGCACACCAACGTTCCCCACATCTGGGCTGCTGGTGATGTGACCGGTGGCTTGCAATTTACGCATGTCGCCTATGAACAAGGGAAAATCGCCGCACATAATGCGTTCTCCGCGGAGCCACAAACCTTCGAGCACCTGGTTATCCCCTGGGTGACATTTACCGATCCCGCGCTGGCTCATGTCGGTAAGACAGAGGAGCAGTTGAAGAAAGATGGTGTGTCATACCAAACGGGCTGCATGTACTTTAAAGATGTGGAGCGAGCTATCAGCGAAGGCGAAACCAACGGGTTTGTGAAATTACTCGTCGATGAAAAAGGCTCTATTCTAGGTGGCCACGTCCTTGCTCCGCATGCAGGCGATCTCATTGCTCCCATTCTCCTCGCTATGCAGGAGGGCTTACCTGCCGAGAAGCTCGCCAATACCATCATGCCTTATCCCACCCTGGTTGAGGGTGTGCGCTGGGTCGCCGATAAGCTACAGCAATAAAGCGGAGCCTGTCCTACGACGAAGTTCTTTAATGTGGTGCTAAGGTATTTAGAATCTTGTGAGACTTCTGCTGTGTATAGAAATGATGCCTTTGCGTATGCGTGAGTTTTGTATCCAACTCTGCTGTCCACTCGTGTAATACTATGACCTTGTCTGCGATTCTGCCATGAATGAGCTTGCTACTACAAATTATTTTTATATATAATGAAAATCGGTTTTAACAGCTACCTTGAGGTGTAATGTGCAAGAAGTACAATTGACGCTCCCTGTGGGGACAAAAGTAGGCGACCGCTACATTGTAGAGGGACTGCTTGGAAAGGGCGGCTTTGGTGCGGTCTATCTCGTGCGAGATCAGCGCGTCAAAGGCAACCTCTTTGCCCTCAAGGAGATTGTTGATAGCAGCAAACAGGAACGCGCCCGTTTTGCATTTGAGTGCGAAGTGCTGAAACGGCTGGATCATCCATCGTTGCCGCGCGTCTATCGCGTCTTCCAGGATGACAAAAATAGCCGTGCCTACATGCTCATGGACTATATCCAGGGACCGAATCTGGAGATATTGCGCCAGAAGCAACCAGATAAGCGTTTCCCATTGGCGCGAGCTTTAGAGATTATGGCCCCGATAATGAATGCGGTCGCGTACTTGCACGATCAGACACCACCTATTATTCATCGCGATATCAAGCCGTCGAACATTATTGTGCCGGATTCAGAAGATGCGGCTGTCCTCGTCGATTTTGGTATTGCCAAGGAGTTCGATCCTGATTCGACCACGACGGCGGTGCGCCGGTGCTCGCCCGGCTATGGTGCACCTGAGCAATATAGTAAAGGCACCAACACGCAGACCGATATTTATGGGTTAGGTGCGACATTGTATACGTTGTTGACCGGCACTGTACCCGAAGATGCTTTTTACCGCATGACGCAACTGGGCAGCAAACATAACGATCCTTTAGAGCCGATCAATCAGCTTGTGCCAGACATCCCCTTGCTTATTTGGGCTGCTATTCAACAGGCTATGTCCATTAACAGTACTGAGCGTTTCCAAACGGCTGGACAGTTCTGGCAAGCCTTGACCGCTTACCCTCAGCAAGACGCGAGTCCCTCGGCTCGAATGACCCCTCCACCGTTAGCACCAATACAATACCCACTGACTCCCGTACCCGCTGTGGCACAAAACGTGGCTCTCAGCGCACCTGAAAATCAAACTACCCAATTGCAAAGGAAAAAACGCCGCTGGGTGCCACTCTTACTGCTATTGATCGTACTCGCGCTTGGTTCAGGCTTAGTTGCGGCTTTTTGGCCTGTACTCTTTGGTTCCCATCCTGCGCCATCGGCTACACCAACCGCACCAACCGCCGTTGTTCATCATCAGGCCACGGCTACGCCAAAACCAACGGCTACACCAAAACTTACGCCAACGCCAAAACCAACAGCAGCTGCGACGCCAACACCTGTTCCAGTCGTCTACCCCAGCGTAGCCGGTACACATTATGGCTCCGCTCATAATACGAATGCTGGTATTAATGCCAATATGTCGGTTTCCTTAACACAGAGCCAGGGTAATATTGGTGGCTCTGTCACGATTAACCCGCCGCTCCAGGGTAGCGGCCCCCTTACTAGCGGCTTCGTCCAGACTAATAACTACATCCAGTTTGTGGTGCGAGGCTATAACGGCCATGCACCACTCCTCTTTACTGGTTATGTGCAGTCGGACGGGAGCATGGGTGGCCAATATTGCAGTATAGATGCCACGGAACATTGCAACGCCAGCGCAGGTGGACAGGGAACCTGGAGCGTTGGTGTCTCATCCTCTGGTTCTGGCTCTTCGTTCATACCCACCGAACCGTTTGCAGTTTCTGGGCGCAAGTTAACTATTCAGGTCTCCTAAAGACTTGCCAGGGGAACTGAGTAGTTCGCTTTCTCTTATAGGGGTCCAGAAAAAACGTGGAATTGAAAACAAACAAGAGAGTTGTGTTACTTTGTCCGTCTCTTTCGACGAGAAGAGAAATGCTGTTGAGCAGAGCGACGCTGGTCCTCTTCAATTGACCTGTCTACTCTCTCCCCTATGCTCCTCGGGTCACGGTACCAGTTGCTATATGGTCCACGCGGACCATAACCCCAGAGAGGGACCCGTGACCGGGGACTGCCTTTTCCCTGCCTAAGCAACCATACAACTGCACCAATGATCACAGCCAAACCGCAACCAATGATGACCATAGCTACCATTGCGTTTCTCCTGTTCTAGGTTTTCTCATTTGTAGTTGAACGCTGCCAGGCAGCAAAATTCTCTAATGGCTTCTTTGTACTATACACCTTATCTATTTCCTGATAACTGCCATAGGCAGCGAGAAGTCAAAAAAAACGAAGCGCAAGAGTTACGAAAGATGCAATTTTCCACGTTTAATTATACATAACTGGGGAGCATCAGATTGATTGAGTAAGGGGTCATGGGTTGCAAGAGGTACAAATACATCTTCCGGTGGGAAGCGTTTTACGAGACCGCTATGTTATCGAAAAGTTGTTAGGTCAGGGGGGATTTGGTGCGGTCTATCGCGTGCGAGATCAACGTGTCAAGGGCAATCTCTATGCGCTCAAAGAGGTCATCGAGCCGAAGGGGAAAAACCGCACGCGCAAAGAAAGAAACCATTTTCATTTTGAGGGCGACCTCCTCAAGCAGCTAGATCATCGCGCCCTCCCTCGCATTTATCGCATCTTTGAAGATGAAGTTCATGAGCGAGCGTATATGCTGATGGACTTTATAGATGGGCCAAACCTGGAAGTGCTGCGTAAACAACAGCCAGCAATGCGTTTTTCGCTCTCACAGGTATTGATTCTTATGGAGCCTGTAATTGATGCCATCAGTTATCTCCATAGCCAGCAACCGCCCATTATTCACCGCGATATCAAACCCTCCAATATCATTGTACCCGCCCCTCAAGAGGCTGTGCTGGTCGATTTTGATATCGCCAAGGAATTTGATCCCGACTCGACCACGACTGCCGTTCGTCGCTGCTCCCCAGGCTACGGCGCACCCGAACAGTACGGCCATGGTACCAGTCCGCTTACCGATATCTACGGCCTGGGAGCAACCATCTATACTTTGTTGTCGGGTCAGATTCCGCCTGATGCATTGCATCGTATGACAATGCTTGGCGCGAGGGGTCGCGATCCCCTGGTGCCGCTTGATGAGCTTGTGCCAACTATATCGCATCGGGTGGCCCAGGCAGTGCAACGGGCAATGTCCCTCCATCAAAGTGATCGTTTCCCCAGTATTGAGCAATTCTGGCATGAGCTTGACACGAACGCGACATCGTTAGAGGTTCCTGCACTTGCGCCAGGTTCTCTTGTACAAAGTGCTGCGCTTGCTCACAGTATAGTGGGCGAAACACCACCGACCGTTGAGACCACTAAAAAGCGGCCTGTGACGCCCTTGCCACTCGTCGCGGAGTTGTCAACAGACCCGCTATCCAGTGTCCCAATACGTAAGGGACGGAAGAAACTATCTATCCTCCTCGTTCTCCTTGCGCTTGTCGTATGTCTCGGCAGTGTGGTAGGTTTCTGGGCTTTTACTGAGCATCCCGGAAAGGCAATTATCCCGTATACTACCCCTACGCTCGGTTCACAAGCGACACCCGTTACCACTGTTACTGTTATCCAGACATTGGAACCCACTGTGGTACCTACAGGTATTTCTGGCAAAAATGTACCTACACCCACATCAATTGTGTCTTCTTTTCCTCCCACAACACCCGTTGCCAGCCATCCGTATCCCACTCCTATTGCTACGCAGCCTATTGTACCGACTCCAACGCCTGTACCAACTCCACGTCCCACTCCGACGCCTGTACCCAATCCCTATCCCAGATTAGCAGGGGTATATAATGGCACGATAGTAGATACCACGCCATCGCCAAATATTACTACGAACATGTACCTTTCTTCCGTCAAACAGAGCAAGGGAAGCATTAGTGGCACCTTCACAGTTGATGCCCCGCTACAAGGCAATGGTCCCTTTAGCGGAAGTGTTGGCACGAACAAATATATTCAATTTACGGTGAGAGGCTATCACGGTGGTGCGCCGCTCTACTTCTGGGGCTTTGTGCAATCCAACTCTTCCTTGCAAGGCCAATATTGTAGCCTGGACTCCAGCGGACATTGCAGTGCCAATGTTGGTGCTGGCGGCTATTGGAATGTAGGGCCGGGGACACTGGGGAGTTGATGGAGGGCAGGATTATAGAAAACCCTCACTACAAATGATTTTAGGGCTTTCGTCTTCGCCCATACGACGATTGCGGTTCTCTACCCAATCGGGCATATTGTGCTGGAAGTAAATATGCCCTAAACTTTTCAGTAAATCACGCTGTCTCACGCTGTTCTTACGCAAGAGATTTAGTTCCCGGTTGATGGCGGTGGTGATCGGGCCGCGAAAGGCTTTCTCCAGCAGGGTAATCTGTGCTTTCTCGTCATCGTCTGCTGCCAACGCAAAGAGTTCACGCATCTCGCGCAACACGTAGCGTTGACTCTGCGTCAGCGATAGCGTGTGTTCACGTTCCGCCTGTCGGTGTTTGACCTCTTCTATAAAACGCCGTTTTATCCGCATTACCGACCCGTTATAGCCATTTGGCAATGAACCGCTTTCGTTATCTGGTGAAGCTTTGAGCATGCCTAAGATACGAGGCATATCCCGCGACACAATATTACCCTGCTCATCCAGTAAAAAGAGTTGTTGATAACGTCCCGCCTGGCAGAAGACATACAGGCCCGGTTGGCTTGATATGTTTGACGGGTTGGCTGGTCTCACAGCACGAATACCATCGCGTAGATTGGCGATGCGCTCGTATTCCGTTGGGTTCTCTTTGCGCAACTGGCGCATAATCTCTTCGGCCTCGTTAAGGTCCAGGAATGTTTCATCCTCTTCCTCGAAGAGGCTTAACTGGTTGCCTTGCTTCTCATAGATCGCGTACATCGCCTCTTCGTTGAGTTGCTCGGTACGGTCAAGAATGACCGAATCTTCACCAATGGTATTGTGTATCTCCTGGATGCGATTATGCAGCTTTTGGCGCAAGCCCAGATTTTTCTCTATGCCCGTTTCCGGTAAGAAGTTGAAACCATAGACGACAGCATGTTCGCTGCCGATGCGGTCAATACGGCCAAAGCGTTGAATGAGCCGTACCGGATTCCAGTGCAGGTCATAGTTAATAATCATATTACAGTCCTGCATATTGAGACCTTCCGCCAGCACATCGGTTGCTACCAGCGTCTGTATCTCGCCTTCACCCGTTGCAAACTCATACTCAGGATTCGCCTTTGGCGCGAACCTTCCTACTACGCGCGCCTTGCTTTTATCTCCGCTATAGATCACCTCGATATCGCTGCGTTTCCCATCAGGATTGAGGTTCTCGTACAGGTAGCGGGCGGTATCCGCGTACTGCGTGAAGATCAGCCGTTTCCCCTCGTTCAATGGTGCCTGAGCCAGGCGTCGTTTGAGCGTTTGTAGTTTCGCGTCCTGCTCAGGAGAGATTGGTTCAACCAATGTCAGTATCTTTTCCAATAAACGGATATCGTGCTCGATATGTTTTTTCAGGCGAGCGAGATCAAAGTCAGCCGTCTTGTAGCGTCCCGAAACACCCTGTAGCGCGTCCATCAACACCGTCTCTTCCGCGTAATCCGACTCGTAGAGGATCGTTTGTGCCTCTTCACCCGCCGGCACAAACCCCTGTGACAGGGCGACCAGGAACAGTTTATGCACTCGTAAGAGACGGCGCACCGTTTCTTGGAACGCGTAGACACTGGACTCAAAGCGTTTGAAGAGCAGTACCCGTATCAGGCCGCGTAAGTTCGTCCCTGCTCTCTGCATCGTCACATACGGCTCCTGCTTTTGCTTACTTTTCATGACATACTGCCAGAGTCCATAGCGAGCAAAGGTCAGTTCGTCTTCCGCCACTTGCGCCGCTTGTCCCTTGCGCGGTTTCCCAATGAAGGTGCGCAAGTCCTGGTAGAGGCCGCGATAGGTATCTTCGATACTATACTCGATGGTCTCCAAAATGCGTTTGGGGAAAAATTGATGTCTGCCCCCGACCAGCACATAGGCGCGTCTATGCCCCTCTAAATATTCGCGAAACTGTGCCGGGTCAAGCGGTTGATGCGTCTCGGCATCATAGCCATACCAGCGCAAGATATGGTTACGTGTGCGCCGAATCAAGATATTGGCTAACAGGTCGGGCAGTTTGCGCTCACCTTTTTCAATCAGGCGGAAAAAGTCTTTCAGAATGGGTGGGTCTATGGGGAGATCTGTTTTATCGTCCTGATGAAAGAGTTTGATCTGGTAATACACATCCCACGCGCTCTTATTGCGTGGTGTCGCCGTCAGGAAACAGCACTGTCGGCCAGTAGCCAGAAAGGCTTGCACCACTTTATAACGCTGTGTATCAGAGTTGCGTAAGTTATGGCTCTCGTCGATCAGCACGAAATCACGATCACGATATTTCGGGTCTTTCAAGAGATAGGTGAAGCTGCCATCGTCATTGCCACGAAGATAGCCCATAGAGAGGACGCGTGCATTGAGTTGATAGACCTCATTGGCCCGTTCCCACATCTCCACCAGTGGCGCGGGACAAATGATCAATGGCCGGGCATGGTCGGTACGCTCAAAATGTTTGACGATAGCCGCTCCGATATAGCTTTTTCCCAGGCCGACCACGTCTGAGACAAAGGCTCCGCCAAAGTCACGAATGATCTGCACCGCCTGGCGCACCGCTACTTTTTGAAAATCGGCCAGGCGTTGTGTGATTTCATCGTCCCATAGAATATCTTTGGTATCTTCTCCCTCCAAGCGATCTTTCACCAGTGTATACAGCGTTTTCATATAGACATCATAGGGACTTGCCAGTGTCACTGCCCATGACTGCTGCATTTCGCGCATCAAGGACTCGTCAAAATCTGTTGCCTCGTTCCATAGGTCATCAAACCACTGCACCAGTTCCGCGTGATTGTCGTTGCCCTGCACCACCACATTCAATTCCGTGTTATGGCTCACTCCTGAGAGTGTCAGGTTGGATGATCCCACGACGGCGATGCCCTTTTCGTGTCGCTCCACAGGTTTGCCGCGCCAGTCAAAAAGCGCGTTGGAGTAATCGAAGATGTAGGCTTTGGCATGCAAGCGACCCTTCGTGTAGACACGCACCTTGAGCCGTTTCTCCGCGATCATGCTGGCGAGCGTCTTAACCAGCACCTCGCCCTGATCGGTCTGATCCATCTGCTCAATCGAGAAACGGATATTGTTCGCTGTCTCATTTGCCATGTGAGCCATTGCGCTGCGTTTGGGATACGTTTGTGCCTCAAGCGCGTCCTGCACCAATTCCAGGCGATGATAGCCCTCCGCCAGTTGCTCCAACGTCTCGCGATTCGTCGTATTGCCGATCAGCAGCCGCAACTCCTTCACATTCTCCAACCGTTCAGCAATACTTTCCAACCCCGATAAAAAGAAATACCCCACCGCGAACCGTGCAAACTCCGTCGAGTCCAGCATGCGGTTAATATGGTCTACTAATTTTTCGCGGCGGTTGTCGATAATGTCGTGTGTGGGCATTTATTTATACACCTTTTCCCCTGAAAATGGAAATGGAAAATATTGGTATCCACAAACACCCGAGTACCACTTGGCAATGCTACAAGGTCAGGCATAGTGATTTTCCACCTCGTCCTCCGAAATCTCTCGTGGCAACCCTATCCATATTCCCAGTGTGTTCTCTACCGCTTCTACTCTCTTCTGTTGTTCCTGTGCCACTTTAAAGCTACTGGCTTTCTTCAACCGCGACTCAACCAGCCCAATGACTGCTTCATACACGGCATCCCGCTCTTCTTGCGTGAGATTTAATGCATCAAAGACGATACTATCCACGTTTGTCCATTCTTTTCCTCCTTTGCTAAGTAGCTTACGCGGAGGTAGATCATAAAGAGACTGTAAAGTCTTTTCTAAACTCTCTTTTGATCTGTTTAGCGAATCTGAATTTAAAGAAGGTGTCAACAAGTAATCAGAAACCATCATACTTCTTGCGCCTTCGCCTAGTCCTGCTCGGTTGTATATCTCAAATAACATAGCACCTATGCATGAATTCAAGTATAAGAATGTCTCCACAGGAAGATCAGCGTAATAAAGACGACAATCTATAAGATACCGGTCAGGATTATAAAAAACTGCTGAGGTATCATTGGCTTCCTTTACGAAAATGCTATTAGCAGTTGCTTCTTGTACAGACCACCATTTAGCCCTTCCAGAACAACTAGGGTTCTTATGAAAGTTTTTAGATTCTCCCCACTTTATGTACGCTAAAGCAGCTGTACCTTTCAATTCTTCTTTTGATTTGTGACATAGAAAAAGCCTGCTTTTGAGTAAATGCGGATCGATCAAAATGCTTCTACATTCTTTCGGGCTTTTGATCACAGGCCGTAGGAACTCTTCCTCGATGTGCCATTGTTTTGCTTTAGCCTCATCCAGATAGAAGAACTCGTTGGCACCAGTTGTTATGCCTCTTCGTATTTCCGCAATGTCACCAAGGCGTACTAACTTGTCCCGTCCTTTTTCGATGATCGTCCAGTAGATCTCTGGCGCACGCAGGTATTTGCCGCCCCACTTGTTGGCGGAATAGATTATCGAGGCTTCTTTTATTGTAGTGACGCTTGTACCTTTTTGTGGTAATGCTTTACTGTTGTCCTGCTCGTAGCTATAGCCATCCGCTAGCAGACTTTTTTGGGTAATCGGATAGACGCGATATTCGGGTGTATGTAAGCGCACCTCTATCTGCTCAATTTTCCTGAAGACATCCGCCGCCAGGATATGCTCAAATGTCACTTTGAACATCACAAAGCGCATGACGTTTGCCAACTCTGCTTCACCCGGTTGCTTTGTCGGAGCGGAGAAGAGTGCGATCACTGTATTTACGTCAGCAGTGGCGAAGGAACGCTTATACTGGTTGTCCAGGATCATCTTCACGCGGCAGTTTGTCAGTAAGAACTCTTGCAAGTCGGCTCCATAGCCCACATCCAACCACGAATTCGAGGTGATAAAGCAGAATGACCCCTTCTCATTCAGTAGTGACAGACCGTGCAGGTAGAAATAGATGTACAGGTCACTCTTGGCATCTATTTTATGCCTGGCTGTAATATTGCCTTCGATATAGCCAAAGAACTCTGGAAAGGCTTGATAGACTGACCGTGCTAGTTTGTTTTTATAGGCCCGTTTGTTCTCAGGAGTCAGTGCTACGTTACGCGGTAGGTTTGGATCGGCAATCTGCTCCTGTCGCACATAAGGTGGGTTGCCAATCACGATATCAAAACCATTTTTGGGTTCATCAAGAACCTCGGCAAAGGCCAGGTCCCATACAAAAGGCACATCTTTAGGCGTTACAAGCTTCGCCCGCGCCTGTTGCAAGACTTCAAGCTCCTGTTCGACCGCCGCGATCAGCTTTTCTTTTTCAGCAATCTTGACTTTATTACTTGCGCTGCTTGTTGGCTTGTTCTCGAAAAGAGAATGTTCCCCTTTCAACTCTTCGATAACCTTCTGACGCTTCTTTATCTCTTCTCGCTTAGTTTGAATGCGGTCATCCAAAATTTCGCAAAAAAGGCGGAATTCGTCCTGCTCGATTGCTTCTCTCGATTTGCCTGGCCCATGGAAATACTTCCTCTTATCCTCTTTCAAGAGATTTAGCCGCCCGGCGAATGGTCGTGTCAGCCCTGTAATCAATTGCTTGCGGCCCATATTTAAGCCGCCCAGTTCCTGTACCAGGCTATCCCCCTGGCGGATTTTGAAACTCAGGTGAGGGAGTAAAGGAACCCGGCGCACATGGCGTTCAGCCTCACTTGCCATACCCGAATCAGGAGAGGTATCTGCATCAACGATGAGGGCGAGCCATAGGCGCAACTCGGCGATATGCACAGCCCAGCCCATTGCATCTACGCCATAAAGGCTCTCGCGAATAATGCGCATTTTGCGCCGATAGGGATTCTCGTCAACATCGCAGTACTGATTGACCCGATCGTGCAGGTCATCCAGGACATGTAACATGCCCACCAGGAACGAACCAGAACCACAAGCGGGATCGAGTACTGTAATGTTTTCCAGCAGCGAATGTAAAGACTTCCATAGGTTAAACTCTTTGAAGGCATCCTCTGCTTCCGATTTTTCATGCGGTTCCAACGCGAAAACCAGGTCATATAATGCTGGTTTCACTCGCTCATCTGACTCACCCAGGTGGTTGTTCAGGTAATCAACTACCGACAAACGACACATCAAATCAATCTCTGTACGTGGTGTATAGAAAATACCTGCATCGCTACGCTCGTCTATTTCGGTAGAGACATTGACCAGGCTTTCATAGACGCGCCCAATCATCTCCGGGTCCACGGCCACTTCCTGGTCTAAAGGGCTATCCTCAGAGATCGTGAAGTTGTGCTTCTCAAAAAAGGTGAATACCTGCTCAAACCGCTCATCTGTGATACGAGTAAACGACTGCTGTTGCGTATCCAGATTGTTCCGTGCGAATAACCCGCCGTTGAGGTAAGGAGCATTTGCCAGGATAGCGTTGATAGCTTGTGGGAAATGGGAGTGGCGATTGTCAAACTGGTTGTTGAACGCTTCGAAAAAGAGCACCTGGAGCCAGGACGTAAAAAAGGTATCAGGCTCCTGATTGCTTTGCTGGTAGCTTTGCCAGAATGAATGTAAAAACTCTTTATCACCGCCCAACCATCCTTTACGCTGAATAAAATAGAGGAACATACAACGATTAAGAAACTGCAAGGCATAATCATGTGCCCAGACACTATCATTATCACTGGTTTGGTTCTTCAGGTCAATTTGTAGTATTTTAAAGAGTGCCTTATATTCCTCAAAGAACCGCTTTGTGACCTCTTCAACATTAAAAGCCGCCTCGTGCCATTGACGGATATCAAGCCGAGATGCTTCTCCTCTGCTTGCTAGTTGTAGCTTTGCCAACTGATGAGAGGCGGTGTATAAGCGTTCTTCTGGCCCAACCGTGATACGGCGCAACAAACGGCGTTTTGCGTCCTGAGCATCCTGCTTCACATTCACAAAATGCCATCGATCTTGTGAAGCATTCGAGAAGATAAATAAGGCGTCGAGGTGACTTTTCAATAACTCCATCACGATAGGGCGTTCTTCACCAAGCAATAGCACAGGAGATTTCAAGTGAATGTACAGAACATCAAACTCATTATCAGTACCACCTGTAGCTAAGTGCAGAATAGGGTCTGTAGTATAGAGCGTCTTCTGAATGGCACTTGACCACCCATAATGGTAAGATAGCGGCTTGCTAACTCGCGTATATTCTAAATCTTGCCAGAATAAATCTTTCAGGGGGTCAAGGCTCTTTTGGCTTCCAAGTGCTTTCAGCCGCTCCTGTACAATAGTTACCAAATCTTTCGAATCTGTCGAGATACCACCATTCTGTTCGCTCATGTCATCCCCTCTCAACTCAATGCTCTGTTGTTCTATTTGGCTAAATACTAGCTCATGATTTGCCACTTAGACTACCAGTTTATGGACGAAAAGGCAAGAGAGCCAATCATCTATAATGGACATAACAATCGTGGTAACAGTATGACATAGAAAAGAATATCAAGAGGTACACGATGGCAGGATATCTTCTTTTGGAGGGTGGTGCTGAATTTGGTGGGAAAATGGCCGAGGCTGACCGGCGAGCAATTGAACTTGCGGGTGGCCCCAATGCAGTGATTAGCATCATTCCCACCGCTGCTGCACCAGACAACAATCAGCAGCGTGCTGGCAACAATGGCACACGCTGGTTTCGCGGTCTTGGTGCGACCCACGTTACGTCTCTTCCTCTTATTGATAAGGCTTCGGCCAATGATCCACAGCTGGCCGATAGTATTGCACAATCTCGCTTGCTCTACATGCTCGGTGGTTTCACCGGCTATCTTGGTGAGACAATCAAGGACAGCCTGTGCTGGCAAGCTATGCTCAAAGCATATGAGGACGGTGCGGTGCTAGCTGGCAGTAGTGCCGGGGCGATGGTCATGTGTCAGTATTACTTTGATCCTGCACGTCGGCAGGTTGTTGAGGGCCTGGGACTTGTACCCAATACCTGCGTCTTGCCCCATCACAACACTTTTGGCAAAGGCTGGGCCGCTCAAATGAGCAAATTGTTGCCCAATGCCGTCTTACTCGGCATCGATGAACGTACTGGCATGCTTGATGACGGCCCCAGTGATAAAAAGACCAATTGGCGTGTCTACGGTCAAGGTGCTGTGACCTTGTACCGCCATGGACGACCTACGGTGTATCGAGCAGGCACAAGCTTTAACGATAGTTTTGTCAGTGGATAGCTCGTGTAAGGCATTATTTTCTTCATTTTGGACCATTATGCTACCAGATAGTGTACTTTATACCCTTGTTTTTCTCGACATTATTGGGTATACTACCTGGTAAGGTTAGTGTACAAGAGACACCTTTTCATTTTTTCTTGTCACTGCGTGTTTTTTTTACACTTGACTAAGTGTACATTTGACACTTAGTCAACGGGAAGGATAGCGGAAAGCTATGGCAAGCAGCCAGACGTATGACGTCGCCATTATTGGAGGAGGGATCGCGGGACTCTCAGTTGCACTACGATTACCGCAGTCGCTGCGGGTAGCTCTTTTTACTAAGGGGCAACTTGGTGAAAGCAACACGCGCTATGCGCAGGGTGGTCTTTCGGTAGCGTTGGGCGCGGACGATAGCCCGGCATTACATTTGCAGGATACGCTTGTCGCGGGGGCCGGACTTTGTGACGAAGATGCTGTGCGCATCCTGGTAGAAGAGGGGCCTGCTGCCGCCCGTTGGTTGATGCAGATGGGAGTGCAGTTTGATCGTAAACAGCCTGACAGCGATGCACATGCGACTCCCGATGGCTTGCTTTTGGGTCGCGAGGCGGCACATAGCCGTTGGCGCGTCCTGCATGCTGGTGGGGATGCCACTGGTGCAGAGATCGAACGCGCCCTGATGACTGCCCTACAGAAGCGCACATCCATTACTCTCTACGAAGAGACCTATGTGAGTCGCCTGTTGATGCACGATGGTGCTTGTAGCGGACTGGAGGCAGTAAATAAAGATGGACAAACTTTCACGGTGATGTCGCGGTCAACTGTGCTGGCAAATGGTGGAGCTGGTGGCCTCTGGCTGCACACTTCAAATCCGGCGGGAGCCACTGCCGATGGGTTAGCCCTGGCATGGCGTGCGGGAGCAGCCCTCACCGATCTGGAGTTTATGCAATTTCATCCAACCGTACTGGTGATGGATGGTACCTCGCACCTGATCTCCGAGGCGGTACGCGGCGAAGGTGCATACCTGCGCAATCATGCCGGAGAGCGTTTCATGCCGCGCTATGCGACTCAGGCTGAACTTGCCCCGCGCGATGTAGTCGCCCGTGCCATTCTGAGCGAGATGCTGGCGGAAGAGACCGATTGCCAGTATCTTGACCTGCGGCATCTGGCGGCGGAAAAAATGCATGTCCGCTTCCCCACCATCTCGGCGATTTGTGCCAGCTACGGCCTCGACCTCGCCAGAGACCTCTTGCCTATCGCTCCTGCTGCCCACTATTGTATGGGTGGTGTGATGGTCGATATTAATGGTCACACAACAGTACCAGGACTGTATGCCGTGGGTGAAGTTGCCTGTACAGGGGTGCATGGCGCGAATCGGCTGGCCAGCAATTCGCTGTTAGAAGGCTTAGTCTTTGGCTTGCGCGTAGGTGGCGTGCTGAGCGGAAATAGTGTGGATGTAGCAGCCTCGAATGCACGTCACACGGTTTGTGTCTCTCTGCCAGACGAACAGATCGCTCCTGAAAACTCATCGGTTGCTACGATGGATGATGCCACGATGCGCAGTGAAGTGCGCCGTGTCATGTGGCAATTTGTCTCATTGCGTCGCGACCAGTCGGGACTGCTGGCGGCTAAACAGCATATACAAGCCTTGCGGCAATCTCTGCTTGCGCTGTCAAAAGAAGCGAGTGAGCAAACAATGCATACAGCGCGTGGGAAAGAAACTGAGAACATGTTGCTGGTCGCTGAACTGGTCATTGCTGCCGCGTTGAAACGCTGTGAGAGTCGGGGCAGCCATTGGAGGAGCGATTACGAGCAGCTAGACGAAACATTAACAGGTTGTCACTATGCCTTTATGCGCGAGATACCAGCCATGATTGGGGCAAACCCGCGACAGGAGATCATTGCATATGCGTAAACCCCCCGTAGAATTGATCAAGCGTGCTTTGGAGGAGGACGGTGCTGATTACGATATCACGACGCTCAGCACTGTGCCTGAGCAACAACAGGCTCAGGCCCGTATCATTACTCGCCGAGCAGGGGTTGTGGCTGGTCTGGCGGTTGCGGCTGAGACATTCCACCTGTTGGATGAGCGTATCGCCTTCGAGATGTTGGTTGAAGATGGCGCGACTGTGCAACCAGAGCAGGTGTTGGCACAGTTGAGTGGCCCGGCACGTTCGATATTGAGTGCTGAGCGGGTGGCCCTCAATTTCCTGGGTCATCTTTCGGGCATCGCGACCAGCACCGCTCGTTGTGTGCAGGCTATCGCGGGAACACAGACACGTATCCTCGATACGCGCAAGACGACTCCAGGCTTGCGCAGTTTGGAGAAGGAAGCTGTGCGCCTGGGCGGTGGTCAGAATCACCGTTATGGCCTGAGTGATGGCGTGCTGATTAAAGATAATCATATCAAAGCTGCTGGTGGCATTGTACAGGCTGTCACAGCGGCACGTCGCGCTGCCCAACATCTGCTCAAGATAGAGATCGAGTGTGAAACGCTTGCCGAGGTGCGGCAGGCGATCCAGGCTGAGGCCGATGTAGTGCTGCTGGACAATATGGACATTGCCACGATGCGTGAGGCGGTGGTGTTGGTGCGCCATGAAGCATCGCGTATGCTACTGGAAGCCTCCGGCAATATTGGTACCGACCCTGAACGTTTAGCGGCGGTGGCGGCTACCGGCGTAGATTTTATCTCGCTGGGTGCTTTGACGCACTCCGCCCCAAATTTCGACATATCGTTAGAATTCGCCTGATATCCATCTAAGGAGGGAACCTATGGCTCTGCAAGCTGCCTGTGCGGAAAGTAAAGAGGAGCGCATTTTGCCGCTCGTCAACCTGCAAACACGCGCTGCACATACACACCACGACCGTTCAACCCGTATCGATAACGTCCCTTTAGTCTATGCAGAGATGTCAGGCGAAGAGTTGGATCAGCGCATTGCCACGGCGAGGGCGCAACTGGGCGAACGGCTGGTCATTCTGGGGCATCACTACCAGCGTGATGAGATCATCAAGTATGCTGATTATCGCGGCGATTCATTTAAGCTTGCGCAGTTGGCTGCTGCACGCCCCCAGGCTGACTATATCGTGTTTTGTGGCGTCCATTTCATGGCTGAAAGTGCCGATATTCTCAGTGCGCCGCATCAGCGCGTCATACTACCCAATCCTGCCGCGGGCTGCTCCATGGCCGATATGGCAAACATCGCCGAGGTTGAAGAATGCTGGCAGATGTTGCATGAGACATTGGGCGAGGGTGCTGGTATCATTCCCGTGACCTATATGAACTCGGCTGCTGATCTCAAGGCTTTTTGTGGGCGCAACGGTGGCATTGTCTGCACCTCGTCCAATGCTCCGGCAGTGATACAATGGGCCTTTAGTCATGGCAAGCGCGTACTCTTCTTCCCCGATGAGCATCTTGGTCGCAACACCGCCTTCAAGTACGGTATCGCAGAGGAGCAGATGGCGGTCTGGAATCCGAAGAATCCGATGGCGGCGGACGATGCAGAAGAGGAGCTAGAACGCTCTAAGATCATTCTGTGGAAGGGCTATTGCACGACGCATATGCGTTTCAATGTGCAGCAGATCGAGAAGGCGCGTGCCGACTATCCAGGGATTAAAGTGTTGGTTCACCCTGAATGCCGCCGCGAAGTTGTCGCCGCTGCTGACCTCTACGGTTCAACCGAGTATATTATTCAGCAGATTGAGCAGGCACCTGCCGGGAGCCAGTGGGCGGTAGCAACGGAGATCAACCTGGTGCATCGTCTGGCAAAAGAGTATCCCGAACAATTCATCTTCTGCCTTGATCCGATTGTCTGTCCCTGCTCAACGATGTACCGCATTCACCCGGCCTATCTTGCCTGGGTGTTGGAAGGACTGGTCGAAGACAAGGTCATTAACCAGGTCAAAGTTGATGGTGATACGGCCCACTGGGCTAAAGTTGCATTGGAGCGTATGCTCGCGTTGTAAATTTGCTATAGCAGTTCGCGAGAGTTTTACATTGGTAACACAAGTGCATGCAACCTGTGGCTGCATGCACTTGTGTTATCAAGTTAGAAAATGTACCTCGTTACTCAGTTGCTGAGATTCCCCAATGTTCTAGTATCCATCATTAGTCGTTGCCCCACCGCCTTGTAAAGCGAGATCAACCGTGGCGACAAACCATTTGCCGCCGATGCCCTCACCATTGGTTTGACCAGGTGCAGTATCACTGGCGAACGTGTACAGGAAGTGACCGTTGTATTGGACTTGATTGCCATTGGCATCTGTTTGCGCGGTCAGTTTGCCAGAGAGCGTCCCGGAGCTGGTGGGCGAGCCTGAACCTGTGAAGAGGAGCGGAGGCCAGTTGGCGATACAGCCAGTCGTGCAAGCGGCAGTTGTGGCTGTATCGGGGGTAAAGTAATACAGGGTTTTGCTATCGGCGTTGGTGAGAATAGTCTCCGACTTGCCCTTGACTGTGGCAGTTGCCGTTTTGATTATGGCGGATGAACTGCCACTGCTTGATGTGGTTGGCGTGCTCGCCGGGGTAGTCGTTGTGCCTGTAGTTGGGCTAGAACCATAAGCACCGCCGCTTCCAGTGGTTGTGGTGCTACTGGTGCTTCCACATGCCGCGATGAGCATGGCCATCAAGAGGCCGATGGTGACGAAGAAAGAGCGTTTAATAAGCATTCTGAATTCTCCTTATTTGATTTGTGAAACGTTTGTAGAGATATGATAACATTTTGTTTCCTCTCAAGAGGAAATTCGTCAGAGGGTTACACTAAGCAGCCCAGAACTACTCTAGCCAAGCCACGAACACGGCACATCTGCATCACTGCTTTTTCTCCAAAAGAAGAGCAAGGTACGAGAAGTTTTTTCTTTTCAACATGTTATACTGAAAAAAGTAACAAAAGTAAGTTTGCCGAATCAAAGGCCGAGCAATTGTGCCGACTCCACTATTCCATAGCCTTTATTGCGGGATGGCTGTCAGGCTTTTTCTTGTGGTACACTAATCAAAGTTTGGCTTGGTTGAACGTTTTTAAGAAAACCGCTTTGAAGTGAGGTCGTTAGTTATATGAGTGACACAGAGATTAATGAGCAACAATCTGCTCCTGATTTTACACTACCGGCAGTAGGAAGCGATGATGTGGTGAAAGACGGCAAGGTTCAGTTGAGTGCATTACGCAACCACGATGTTGTCTTGTACTTTTATCCAAAAGATGACACGCCCGGTTGCACAAAAGAGGCGTGCAGTTTCCGTGATGCGAACCGAGAGATGCAGAAACGTGGCATTGTCGTCCTCGGTGTGAGTACAGATAGTGTAGCATCACACCAGAAATTCGCGGAGAAATATGGACTTTCTTTTCCCTTGCTGTCTGATACGGATGCCCACGTTGCCCAACTCTATCATGTCTATGGTGAGAAAAACATGTACGGAAAAAAGTACATGGGGGTGAATCGCTCCACGTTTTTGATTGATAAGGATGGCATTGTACGCAAGGTTTGGCACAAGGTAAAGCCAGAAGACCATGCTGACGAAGTGCTCGCGGCTGTGGGGACGTTGCACCTTTAACTCTGAAACCTTAAAATACATACCTGTACAATGTGACCCGCTTCCCAGGCGGGTCGTTTTACTATCTAGAGTGAGCTACTTTAAACATCGCGTTTATGTTATAATCGCAGCAGCAATAGGTTTTGTGCGTGTAATCAAAACTAAAAATTTGCAATTGTCTATGGAGGATAAGCGTTAATGGTACAGCATCCAAAACACCTTTCTTATGGTTTCTTGCTCAGCTTTAGCATTCTACTCCTCGCAATCTTCGTCTCTGCCTGTGATATTGGTGGCTCTGGTGGCACGCCAACTCCGACACCGACACCAACCACTGCAACTACCATGACCGCCTTTACTGGTGACGGATTTACGATAAGCTATCCGCAAGCCTGGAAAGTGAAGAAAGATAGCACGGGCGTGACCTTTACTGACCCCAGCGGTATCGCCTACTTCCAAATTCACGTAGCTCCCAATCCCAATGGAATTGTCTCAACCAGTAATCAGGTTACATTAGGATTGGAAGCCTTTAAATCTCAAGCCAAAAATTATCAGCAGCAAAGCGTTCCTTCCACTACAACGCTAGCCGGTGAAACTTGGAGCCAGGGAGCGGCCACCGGTGATATCACGCCCAGCGGCCAATCTACGCAGGCGAACGTAAAAATCTATGTCATCTCTGACAACCATCCAGCAAACTCTACGGCAACCAAAGCTTTTATCATCGGGTATGCGACTGGCACACAGGTTTTCGACCTTGCTAATTCGGGGTACTTCCAGCCGATGCTCCAATCGTTTACGTTCACTTCGTAGATTATGCTGTAGGAAATGAAAGTACGGTCTATTCAAAAGGAGGAACAACTTCCCATGGCCGATGAATTCGAGTACATTTCGCACGCACGCCTCGTGTACAAAGATGGCTATCGCAATGCCTATCTTGGTGAGGTAGCGGAACCCGTCGTGTATGGCGTGCAGGGGGCATTGCGTTCGTACTATGGTGCGAAGGAAGGGCCACCTGTCGCCTCGACGCTTGACCATATTGTTGCTGCCGTTGCTGGCTGAATGTACGGCACATTAGCCGGTGCCCTGTCAGGGCGCAAGATTCGTTATGATCGCCAATTCTACACCGCGACTGTCGATGGACGTATCGTCGGTATTGGCAAGACTATCCGCATTGAGTCAATCGCTATCCACTATGATCTCACCGTTCCTCCCGATACCCGTGAAGCTACTGAACGCGCATTGCGTGTGCATCCAGAAGGTTGCCCGGCACACCAGAGCGTCAGAGCCGCCATCGACGTAACCTGGGATGCCACAGTCCATGTGGGTGATGAGGTTCTCTCGCTCAAAGGCGAATAAAAGTTGGCTTGTCCAGGTAACTTATGAAGAGGAGAATGCTCTTGTAAGCCCTAATGAAGTTCCCCACGTACCAGAGCGCGTGCGATAGCGTTGTGACGCTCAATCAGTGCGGGCAGGTCGATGTCAAGTAGGGTTTGCGCCTGGACGCGTACTCGCCCATTGATTACGCTCAAATCCACGAATGGTGGCTGACAAAAGACGAGCGAGGCCAGCGGATCGTGGGGAGCACCTCCCGCGAGTGCCAGCGTATCGAGACGATAGCCGATGAAGTCCGCCGCCATGCCAGGGGCGAGGTAGCCAATATCATCGCGACCAAGCACGGCTGCGCCGCCCCGCGTTGCCAGCCAGAGTGCTTCCCTGGCAGTCATCGCGGCGGGATTCCCTTTCACACGCTGCAAGAGCATCGCCTGTCGTGCTTCCGCGAGCAAGTGGGAGCTATCATTGGACGCTGAGCCATCGACACCGAGGCCGACTCGTGCGCCAGCCTGCCGTAATTGCCCGACTGGAGCGATGCCCGAAGCAAGTCGCATGTTCGAGCTGGGACAGTGCGCCACGCCAGTATTGGTCTGCCCCAAGCGTGTGATCTCGTCTACACCGGGGTGAACCATATGTGCGTGCCAAACGTCAGGTCCCACCCAGCCGAGATCTTCCACCAGCTCTACTGGTGTGCGGCCAAAGGTGGTGGCGCAGTAGGCTGCCTCGTCCAGTGTTTCAGCGAGATGCGTATGCGAATGCACGCCGTAGGAGCGTGCCAGTTCCACGCTCTGGCGCATCAACTGTGGAGAGACAGAGAAGGGCGAACACGGAGCGAGCACAATGCGCAGCATGGCGTAGCGACTGGCATCGTGGTAGTCCTCGATCACCCGTTGCGAGTCACGGAGGATCGCTTCCTCTTCCTCGACCACACTGTCCGGTGGCAGACCGCCTTGCGTTTCGCCGACCGACATGGAGCCACGGGCGGCATGAAAGCGGAAGCCCATCTCCGCAGCCGCTGCAATCTGATCGTCGATGCGAGCACCGTTAGGCCAGATGTAACAGTGGTCGCTCGATGTCGTACAGCCGGAAAGCATTAGCTCAGCGATAGCAGTTTTGGTACTGACGTAAATGGCTTCAGGGGTGAGACCCGCCCAGATCGGGTAATGGATGCGCAACCATTGAAACAAATTGGCATCCTGTGCCGCGGGAACGTTGCGTGTCAGGGTCTGGTAGAAGTGATGATGGGTATTCACCAGTCCAGGTAGGAGTATCATGTTTCGTGCGTCAATCGTATGATCCGCCTGTTGTGGGAGCTGTTCTGTCGGTCCGGTCTGTCGGATCACGTTGTCCTCGACATAGATGCCTCCATCTGTCCAGCGCGTATCGGCATCATCCATCGACACGATTAATGCAGCATGTTGAATGAGTAGTGATGTCATTGTGTGTGTGGTTCCTATCCTTATTTTTCTTGTTGCGTCATGAGAGCCGCCAGCACGCGCTCCGGGATCATCGGTTGCTGCGAGAGCCAGACACCAGTCGCATCATGGATTGCGCTTGCGACTGCCGGCGCAAAGCACGACAGTGGCATCTCTGCCATCCCGCGTGCGCCAAAAGGCCCATGAGGATCGGCCAACTCCAAAATGATCGGTGTCACCTCCACCGGCATATCGAGTACCGTCGGCAGCAGATATGTGCTCAGGTAGGGGGTGAGGATATGGCCGTCGCGCAATTGCAAGTTTTCGAGCAGCGCATAGCCAAGTGCTTGTGCCAGACAACCTTCTATCTGCCCCTCCACTTGCTGAGGGTTGATGGCCTTCCCCACGTCATGCACACTGATGATGCGTAACACCGTCACCTGCCCTGTCAGCGTGTTGACCTCCACCTCCACGGCTTGCGCTGTATAGCCATAGCAGATGTTGGGTCGCCCTGCTCCTGTGACCGGGTCTAATGGTGTCGTCATCGGCGGTCGGTACTGCACTGTGGCCTCCGCGTAATACTGCTCCGACTCGCTCCACTTCATCCGAGCGGCCACCGCTGCATCATGCACGGCCCGTCCAGCCATGAATGTCAGGCGTGAGGCTGAGGCACTACCCGCGTTGGGGGAGAGGCTGGTATCATCGGCGACCAGCGTCACCTTCTCCATCGGAAGCCCTAGCGTCTCGGCGGCGATCTGCCTCAGTGCCAGATGGGTACCCTGTCCCACCTCGGCTGCGCCAACGCGCACCACCGCTCGCTCTAACTCCGCCTCTCCATACAACTCTGCCGTTGCCGTAGACTGCTCAGGAAAACCAAATGAATAACCCACATTCTTCAATCCACAGGCAATGCCGATCCCGCGGCGCAGGTGCGGTGCTGGATGCTGGCGCGGTTGACCGTTGTCGCCCCACCGCTCGTGTACCTCTGTCACACAACGCTCCAACACTTCCCGCACGGTTACTCCTTCCGGTAGTGGTTGCTGCGTTGGCTCCAGATCGCCTTCACGGTAAAGGTTGATCCGCCGCATCTCAACCGGGTCGATGCCCAGTGCATGTGCCAGTCGTGTGACCATGATCTCCGCGGCGAACTGCGACTGCGGTCCGCCAAAACAGCGGAAGGCACCGCTGGGAACATTGTTGGTGTAGACTGCATAGCCATCTACGCTGATATTGGGTACGTTGTAGCAGCCGCTGGAGAAGAGCGTTGCCACTTTGGTCACTTCCACGCTGGTAGAGGCATAAGCACCTCCATCGGCGATTACCTCCGCTTCCACTGCCGTGATGCGCCCGTCCTTTTGGGCACCCCAACGGCAGCGAATGGTCATGGGATGACGCTTGTGATGGGCAATGATCGACTCTTCGCGACTCCAGACTATCGCGACCGGTCGCTGCAATTTCCAGGTTGCCAGTGCCAGCAAATGCTGGACAGAGAGATCTTCGCGTCCACCAAAAGCACCACCAATGGCCGCGTAGCGCACTATCACCTTCTCCTCCGGCAGTCGCAGCATTGCCGCGATTTGCCGACGATCCTCGTGCATCCACTGGCCGGCTGTCTCGATCACTACATGGCCTTGTTGGTCGATATAGGCGATGCCGGCCTCCGGTTGGAGGAAGGCGTGCTCCTGCCAGGAGGTGCTAAACTCGCCAGAGAGTACCACGTCAGCTTGTGCCAGCGCACGCTCAGCGTCCCCTTTGCGAATGGGCATGTGAAGCAGCACATTGGAGCCGTGGTGTTCATGGATCAGCGGTGCGCCGGGTGCCATCGCCGCACGCGGGTCTGTGATCGCGGGCAGATCTTCATACTCGACATGCACTAGTTCGGCGGCAGCGATAGCGGCCTCCTTGCTCTCTGCCGCCACCAGTGCCACTTTGTCACCCTCGAAGCGCACAACATCGCCACACAGAGCCGCCTGATCGGCATCGATGAGTCCATAGGCGTTGTAGGGTACATCGCGTGCAGTCAGTACAGCCACCACGCCCGGCATCTTGAGGGCAGCACTGATGTCAATCTCCTTAATTCGTGCGTGTGGGCGATGGGCGAAGACGACCTGCAAATGGAGCATGCCCGGTCGTACCAGATCGGCTGGATAGAGGGTTGCACCCGTGACTTTGCCCAACGCGTCCGTCCGTGGCAGCGATGCGCCGACCAGATTGGTTGTCATGCTTGACCTCCTTTTGCGCTTTTTGCGGCAAGGTCCACCGCATCGAGAATCTTGCGGTAGCCGGTGCAGCGACAAAGATTGCCACTGAGCGCAATGAGCGTTTCATCGAGACTTGGATGCGGTCGTTCTTCCAGCAGCTTGGCACCAGCCATCAGCATACCGGGGATACAGTAGCCGCACTGCACCGCGCCGCAGTCGATAAAGGCTTGCTGAAGGGGATGCAGTTTAGAGCCATACACTGCTCCTTCCGACTCTCCTTGCGCGGCCAGGCCCTCGATTGTGGTAATTCTGCTGTTATGGGCCTGGGTTGCCGGAACCAGGCAGGACATAACCGCCTGTCCATTTAACCAGACGGTACAGGCTCCGCACTCGCCCTCAGCGCAACCTTCCTTCGTGCCCGTCAGCCCGACGTCTTCACGCAGCATATTTAGCAACGTCTTTCGCTGTGTATTGGCCAGCAGATAGGGCTTGCCGTTGATCGTAGTGTTGATGACGCCTTCGAAGTGGGCAGGCTCTAAGGTTCCAGTTTCCGCCGCCATGGATGCCAGGGCGTTCGTGCGCAGCAAGACCGGTTGCGCCATCCATCCTTCGGCTTCCTTGCCGGTCATAATCCGACGCAGCCCATGCGCGATGAGAGCGTCGAGCGTCTCCAAGCGGTAGGTGGCGGAGCCGCGTATGTCGCCAATGGGGGTGACATCCTCGCGAGCAACACGCCCCGCCTGCTGACATACTTCCTCGTCGAGTCGCTTGCCCTGGAGATACGTTTCAAGCTTGCGTGCATGGACAACGGTGGGTGCCAGGGAGCCGAGAGTTACTCGCGCATCGGTGATCTCGTCGTTGTGGAATGTCAAGACAATGGCAAAGTCGATCACCGAAATCGCCTGTGCTCGCCGCAGGCCCAGCTTGAGGAAGAGGCCGTGCTGCTTGTCCGTCATCATAGGGATGCGAATCTCGCGGATGAGTTCAGCGGGTTGGAGTGCTGTACGTCGGAAGCCAGTGTAGAACTCATCGAGCGCGATGACCCGTTCGCCCCCGCGTCGGCTCACAATCAACTCTGCGCCCAGTGCCATGAGTGGAGCAATCGTGTCATTCGCCGGTGAGGCAGTGACCAGATTGCCGACAATGGTCGCACGATTGCGAATCTGCGGCGCACCGACCTCCCAGCAAGCTTGTGCCAGTGGCAGGGCATGTCGCACACAGGCCGAAGATGCGATCACATCATTATGGGTAGTGAGTGCGCCCAAAAGGAGAAATCCGTTCTCCTCACGGATGTAGTTGAGGTCACGCAGAGCAGTAATGTCGATCAGCGTGTTCGTGGGTCGCACACCGCGCTGTAACTCGACAAGGACATCGGTACCACCGACTACGAGCCGCGCCCTTCCAGCGTACTGCTCAAGCAGTTCCAGTGCTTCCTCAAGGCTCGTCGGTTGAAAATATGTTTGCCACATAGCTGTCTCCTTGTTTCCCGTGTCACTGTGGATAGAAACTATCGCTCTAGCTCCCGCGGTAGGTACTGTAAGCCCATGGCGAAGTCAACAATGGCACATGGTAATGGGCGGTTGGGTCAGCAATTCCGAACCGGATAGGGACACGATCCAGAAACGGGATGTAGGTACTCGTTCCCGTTTGCGCGGCAAAGTACGCACCCACCGCGAACACTAACTCATAGATACCGGCAACAACTTCATCACCCACGAGCAGTGGCTCGTCTGTACGTCCATCGGCATTAGTATAGACAGTTTTCAAGAGCCTATGATTCTCGCCAGTTGGATCAAGTTGCCACAACTCAATCGTCACATTGGAGGCTGGGCCACCTCGTGTTATATCAAGCACATGGGTGGTGAGCTTACCCGCCATATTCCCTCCAATTCGCATCAGGTTTTTCTGCTCATCGTCAGTTTGATCATGCCATAGGCTGGGAACGGATCGCTATATACTTTCTGTTCCGGGTCGGTTTCAGACACGCTTATCGGGTCTCGCGTGCGATTTTGCCCATCAAAAGAGATCTCAGCCATCTGTGGGAAGCGTTCCAGGAGTCGCAATCCCATCTCATGGACCAAGTGTTGAATCGACTCGCTCACAAATTCATGGAAGACCACTTGCACCACATCGCGTACTTGTTCGCTGGGGATATAATGCGACTGTATCTGCTCAGGATTGCTATACTTCCAATAGACATTGAGATAGATAAACAATGGGCGATCGCCGCGATCAGGCAGTGTTGTATAGGTATCACGGATGAATTGCGTAAACGCGCTGCCAGTAACCTTCAATAATTGCAGCCCAACGCGCCCACAGCGATGTGCAGTAATGATAGTGTTCTTGCCGTTGGATGTAAAATCGATGCTTGCCACCCTGAAATCATCGTTCGACCGTTTAAACAGTACTTTACTATCGCCGAAGCCAGCAGAATCAGCAAAGGGAATGCGAGATGGCGTGAAGGCAAGTTCCCGCCCTGTCAAGCGCAACCGCTCCATCTGAGGATATGTTGCCAGGAATTGGTGGCCGAGTACAACAAGAAAATCCTCAAGCGTCGAGCCGTTGAACACGAGTGCTTGTTGGAGGATAAAGTTCTTCATTGTGTCAGTTGCTACCACCATGGTATTATCACCCTGCGTATACGCTGGCAGAAAATTCTCCCCAAAGACCTCGACATCCACCTCCACGGCAAAGAGGACATTGCCTCTGCCTGTGAATGCTGACTCGGGAATAGGTGATACGTCCGTTAGTGAGGGCGCATACATGCGGTAGATAGGAACCTGTGCCTTGCCATAGCTGATCACATAATTGTAATTGTTCTCGACATTCATGCTGTCCTCCTTTAGCTAATATAGCAGCTAAAAAACGTACCAACAATGGAAGAGGGTAAGCTTCCCATTACTCAACTCCATCCCAAAGCACGATATCGTGTAAACGGTACCAGCAAATCTTGGCGATTTCGGCAAGGGCGGTCTTGATCTCGCGGCTGCGGGAGTGCTGGAGACGCGTTGCAAAACCTGCCAGAATACTCTCTTTCTTGTTCTCACGTACACAGATCACAAACGGGAAGCCAAAACGGTCATGGTAGTCGCGGTTTAGCTGTGTGAAAGTAGCAATTTCCGTTGGTGAGAGGCGATCCAACCCTACAGATGCTTGTTCGCCCGTCGATGCTGGAGTCAATGTGCCAGCCAGGGCTGCATGTCCCACCAGATCGGGGTGCGCCCGGATGAGTGCTACTTGTTGCTCGATTGGTGCATGATACATGATAGTACACAAGGCTTGATGCAAGTGCTTCACACTTTTAAATGGCCGATCATGGCATGCCTCGCTGACAATCCATGGTGGCCCTTCAAATAGCGAACCGAGAGCCATGACAAAATGCTCTTGGTCAAGTGTGTTGATCTCCTGTATTGTCAACTGTTTTGGCATGATACCTGCTCCTCATTGATAGCCAGACAGAAAGTCCATTACAGATGTAGGTCAATCACTGCTACTGGTCCTCGGCGGTCATTGGGCAGCCAGGCAAAACTGGCCTCTGAACTGGTTAATGGGTTGTATTCTAGACCGATATAGCCATCATATTCTAGAGCATCAAGGGCTGCTAGCACATGGGGATAATGAATCTCTCCTGTACCGGGTTCATGACGTTCTGGAGAGTCTGCTATCTGAATGTGTCCAATCTGCCCAATATGTTCGCGCAACGTCGCAATCAGATTGCCTTCCATGCGCTGCATGTGATACATATCATACTGGTACTTGAGGTTTGGGCGGTTTACTTCGGCCAGCATTTTGAGTGCCTGATGTGTACTTGTGAGGAGATAGCGTGGATTTTCGAAGGTATTCAGCGTTTCGAGCACCACACCTAAACCAGCAGTCGCGGCATAGTCGGCAGCAAAGGCCAGGTTCTCACGGACCAGTTCCAGCTGGGCCTCGGTGCTCCCTCCTGGGAGAGCCTGTGGGGGCACATTTCCTACCAACGCGTTTAATCGGGGACAGCCGATCTGTAGCGCAAACTCAATCGCTCTTGGTACATGGTCACGGAACCACTGTTGCCTCTCAACGTTGTTGAGAAAGCCGCGCTCACCAGCAGCCATATTTCCGGCAGCGAAATTTATCAGTGCCACCTTAAGCCCTTTTGCTTGCACCTGCTGGACAATTGCTGAAAGGTCTTCTTCTCCAGGCCACCAGAACTCGACTGCCCCAAAGCCAAGCTCGGCAGCGCGTTCAAACCGTTCTAAGAACGGCACTTCTTTCAAGAGAATCGAGATATTCAGATCGAAGCGCAGCATATTGTTTTTTTCTCTCTTCCTTCATTGGCTACTCCATCGTTGCAAACAGAATATCCTGTGCTCCTTCCCAGAGGACTAATCTCCCCATTTCTCGCAAATGCTCATTGCCCGTAACAACTGTCAAGAAGTGATTCCCGGCTAATTGTCCTAGTTTGCTGGCGAAATGGGTGCCACCATAGGGGAAGAGGATTTCCGTTTCGCTGAACCCGCCCGGATAGAGGAGAATTTGACCAGGGGCTGGATAGCTGGTGTGGTTCTCGTAGCCAACTCCTATGGGAGAATCACCCAATGGTATCCAGGCCGCCTCTCCACTCCAGCGTGCGTGAATGATTTTGTTACGAAACGGTAACAGTTGACTAAAGATTGCACAAGTTTTTGGAGCGTCTTCCTCCTCCATTCGTGCAGTAAACTCTAAAGGACCAACCGTAATACGGAGCATCGTCATGAAATGTTCTCCCTCCCGTGTTACCCTGTGCCAGGTGTACTAATCCGCAAGGTTGCTTGCCATAATTGTATCATCTTTGCTATGGAAGCGTGTTTTGTGGTTTGAGTAGCCGACTAAACGGAGCCGAAACTATCTTTCCATCCAGAAAAATCGTTCTGCCACGTACCATCGTGCGCATAATTCGCCCCCGCAGCATTCGGCCCACATAAGGACTCTGTTGATGGCGATAGAAGAGATCGCTTTCTTGCAGTGTGAAACTGCTAGAGAGATCAACCAGGACGAGATCAGCATCGGCACCAATAGCCAGGCGTCCTTTGTTTGGCAAGAGGCCAAAACGCTGGGCAATGTACTCAGCAGTAATGGTGGCAATCGTCATAAGTGGTAACTGCCGCCTCTCGTAGCCTTCCTTCAACAACAACTGTAGCAGCGACTGACAACCGGAGATACCACCCCAGACCTTGAAAAAGTCGGGACTGGTTTTCATCGCGGCTGGCGCAGGCGAATGATCAGATGTTACCATTGGTATGTTGCCAGTGAAGAGTTGTTGCCATAACGCATCTTGCTCGGTTTGTGGACGTAGAGGAGGAGCACACTTCGCCACGGCCCCTAGCTTTTCCACGTCCTCCTCGGTCAGCACCAAGTAGTGTGTGCATGTTTCACAGCTTACGTCGATGCCGCGTACACGCGCCTCTGCTACCAGGCTGATGCCGCGCCCACTGCTGACATGCACAATATGCAATGCACAGCCAGTTTCTTGCGCGAACAGAATAGCCCGTTGGATGGCCTCAAGCTCGGCTATGATGGGCCGCGAGTTCAGGTAGTCGCGTATACCCGTTCTGCTATGTGCGATAGCGCGGCGTGCGAGCGCGGCGGTAATCTGATCGCTTTCCGCGTGTAGGGCCACAATTTTGCCCAACTGCGCGGCACGCGCCATGCCTTCGTACAATGTCAGATCATCGACCGCAGAAAAATCGGAGATACCGCTGTTGCTCATAAAGGCCTTAAAGCCGATCACACCACGCTCCGCTAGCTCGTCGAGGTGCGCGAGGTTCCCCGGCACCAGACCCCCCCACAGCGCGAAATCAACGAGCGAATTGGCCTGAGCGGCTTTCAGCTTCAGATCGAAGCTCGCTGCATCGATGGTAGGGGGCGAGGAATTGAGCGGCATATCGAAAAAGGTAGTAGTGCCACCGGCGGCCAGTGCCGCGGTTCCGGTGGCAAAGCCTTCCCAATCGGTACGTCCCGGCTCATTGAAATGCACATGCGCATCTATCACGCCGGGAAACACATGGTAGCCTGCGGCGTTGATCTCTTCTTTGCTCGTCCCCGCGAGATTTGGGCCGATGGCGACAATGCGACCATCGCTAACGGCGAGGTCTGCGTTGCTGACATCCGTCGTAGTAACCAGTGTACCATTCCGCACAAGAAGATCATACCGGCTTATAGGACACCTCCACCTTGACTCAGAAGGTGCAAAAACCGCTCCAGCACCTGAATCGCTACTTCCACATCCTCCGTCGTCACTGACTCGGCTGGATTGTGGCTGATGCCCCCGCGACAGCGCACAAAGAGCATGGCTATATTGGTGAGTTCGCTCAGCGTCACGGCGTCGTGTCCCGCCCCACTAGGAAGGGAAAACGGGGGATACCCCACCTCCTCTATTGCCTGTGCCAATAGTTTGCTAAGCTGCGCCGTACATGGTACTGCGCGATGACCTTGCAACATTTGCCAATTGACTGAAATGCGTCGTGCTGTGGCGATCTCTTGCGCCTGTGCTTCTAATTGGCGGTTGGCCTGATCGCACACCGTGTCGTCCTGGTGCCGTACATCCAGGCTTAGCGTCACCTGTCCCGGTATCACATTGCTTGCCCCCGGATGTACACTGATTTGCCCCACCGTCGCGACCAGGCCTGGTAGCGTTTGGGCCATTGTCTCAACGGCCAGCACAAACTCAGCTGCTGCACAAAGCGCGTCGCGGCGGAGCGACATCGGGACAGTACCAGCATGACCAGCTTCGCCTACAAAGCGTACATTGATGCGATTCTGTCCAGCGATAGCCGAAACTACAGCGACCGGGAGATTGTGTGCTTCAAGAACTGGTCCTTGCTCAATGTGGACTTCGCAGTAGCCCAGCAGTTCATCGCGCTGCCAGTGAGCGATTTGTAGGGCGTCAGGATCAGGATCACCGCCAAATGCCCGAATCGCCTCAGCCATGGTGATACCTTCAGCATCGGTTAAGTGCAGATATTCCGGATCGAATGTACCCGTTATGGCTTTGCTGCCAATGTAGGAACTATGATAGCGTAACCCTTCCTCATCGGCAAAACCGAGTACCTCGATGGCAAAAGGTAGGTGCTCATTGCGAGCGTGCAATCGCTCAATGGAGGCGAGCGCAACCATTACGCCGAGAGGGCCATCGTACTTGCCCGCGTCGCGTACGGAGTCAAGATGCGAACCGAGCAACAAGGTTTTCGCACCTGCCTGGTTCGCCTCGTATCGTCCGATGAGATTACCAACTTTGTCTTGTTGGACAGACATACCAGCGTCTTGCATCCATGCTGCCACAGCCGCGTTTACCTTGCGCATCGCAGGTGAGGCGAACGGGCGAGTAAGACAGTCAGGTTCTTCGCTGTAGCTGCCCAGTATGTCGCACCGCTCCATAACAGAGCGAGCAGATGCATTGATGGTCATGGTTGATCCCTCTGGTAAATACTCATAGCCAGGGTGAAATGAGCAGTTGGCTTTGCAATACAACGCTGGCTACATTAGGAACGCTGTCCAGCAACAGTAGAAGGCTTATTACTTATAGGGGATTTATTTTTTGATAGATAGAAAAATACTTTCCATAATCTGGAGTATAAACACTGATTATGTTGTTGTCAAGGGTAGCGACTCTGCCACAGAGGGTAATCGCAATTAAAAAGAGGATATGATAGAAGTGATTGTATTTTGCGCTACCGCTTGTGGTATGATGATGGCATATACCTGATGGGTCAAATTTGGAGCAAACTATCTTCTATGATCCTTCTATTCCCTGACCTTGACTCAATGCGAATAGAACTATCATTATGGCTTATACGACTGAATCATGACCTGAATGATTGAAAAGATAGTGGCTGCTCACTTTTAGGAGGGGACTTATGGAACTTTCGCTGCGTCTGGATACCCTTGGCATGGTAGAGATGCGCTATCTACGGAACCGAGAGCGTTACCGGGACTGGCCCTCATTTCAACTGCTTGCGGCTTCACGACAGGCACGTATTACAACATATATGACGAAAGATATAGCCGAACAACTGCATCAGCAGATATTGATTGTAGAGGCGGCGGTTGGGTTGGACGAGGATGACGAGGATGATGATGAGAGCGACGATGAAAGCAACGGTGAGGAGGGTGATGGAGGAAATGACGATGACAAGGCAGATCGTGAGGGCGGCAGCTTTTCTCCCGCCTTTGCGCAGGCATTGGAACGACTGAATGATCTCGCCCGTCAGCGTTTACCGGAAGGCGGTACTGGCACTGTGGGTGGCGATGTATCATTGCCTACCGGAGAGTTAGCGACTGAAGGCGAAACCGTATCAGATGAAGAGGATGCCTTAGAACAATTACAAGACGCCTTTGTGCAAATGATGGAGGTGGTACGCGAGTTGGCCGAGGAACTTTCAACCGATGCCCTGAAATTATCAGGGCGTTTCCGTTGTGCTCGTACCAATATTGAATTTATTCAGGCTTTGTCTGATGACGACGATGATGAGGAAGAGCATGAACACGAGCACGCGTTAGCCTCGGAAGGCGAAGAAAACGTCCTGGAGTTGGAGGTTGAGTTGGTTATGGTACTGCAACTGTTCGAGGAAGGACGTGCGCGGCCAGACGACATGCCAGCAGTCGAACTACAGCTCGATGTGGATGATTTTGAGCGTTTACACGAGACGTTGGATATTTCTCTGGAACATGAGCGTCGCAGTCGTCGTCGCAAATAGGTTATCACTAATAGCTTATTCAATGAGCAGGGAAGCCTATTGAATAACTTGTGATCTATACAATATATACTAGAAGGAAGCAATTGCTATGTCAACCGGCTCTTCATCCAATGAAAATGCCTATATTATTGATGCTGAGAGTGCTTCAGAGATGGCACGGCTGATGCATCAGGATCATCTGATGACAGAGAGAATGAGTGGCTTATTTCCGGCGGGAATAGACCTATCGCAGGTACATACTGTGCTAGACCTGGCCTGTGGCCCTGGTAGTTGGGTGCTAGATGTAGCATACGAATATCCCGCGATAGAGATAGTGGGTACCGATATCAGTAACAGGATGATTCGGTATGCCCAGACGCGAGCACACACGCAACAACTGCATAATACTAGCTTTCAAGTGGCGGATATTCTGCAACCGCTAGATTTTCCCGCTAACTCTTTTGATTTTGTGAACGCTCGTACCCTTGTCGGATTTATGTCGCCCGCGTCCTGGCCAGAACTCTTACAGGAATGTATGCGAGTTACCCGTCCAGATGGTTTTATTCGCTTGACCGAGTTAGAGTTAAGTTTGAGCAATAGCCCCGCGAACGAAAAGATCAATGCTTTGCTGGCCAGGGCAGGATATTTATCGAAGAGAACCTTTTCGCCTGATGGGCGACATATCGGCATCACGCCTATGTTAGGACGCTTTTTACGAGATATAGGCTGTAAGGACATTCAACATGCTGCTCATGCCATCGACTTTTCGGCGGGCAGCGAGGCCCAGGAGGAATTCTTTCAGAATATGACTGCTGGCCTACACTTGTTGCGGCCTTTCCTGCTGAAGATGCAGGTCGTCACAGCGGAAGAAATTGATTCGTTGTACCAACAGGCTATGGCGGAAATACAAGCAGATGATTTTTGCGCGATACTGTATTTTCTCAGCGTATGGGGTCGGAAGCCATAGCCTGACATCCCCTGAGCAAAAAACAAATATACAAAGGATAGAATAATGGCATCCAATCCACGAACTATAACCATTGAAGATCTGTATCGAGTCCAGTTCTCAGGTACTCCACGTATTGCGCCAGACGGGAAGCGCGTCGCATTTGCCGTGAAAACGATAGATGCTGGCAAACATGAATATCGCTCCTCTATCTGGGTTGTACCATACGAAGGCGGTGAAGCAAGACGCCTCACCATGGGTCCAGCGGATGCATACGGCCCGAGCTGGTCGCCTGATGGCAAGTGGCTGGCCTTCGTCTCCAAGCGTGAGGGAGAAGCACAGGGTAAGGAT
The DNA here is from genome assembly GCA_051004815.1 of Ktedonobacteraceae bacterium. Classification (GTDB taxonomy): domain Bacteria; phylum Chloroflexota; class Ktedonobacteria; order Ktedonobacterales; family Ktedonobacteraceae; genus JBBQXY01. The sequence goes on along the minus strand of JBPCJY010000236.1, from coordinate 26,358 downwards.
ACCGCGAAGCAGAAGGAACAGGGGAAAGGGAAAGCGCAGATCTGGTTGCTCCCCGCCGATGGTGGAGAGGCACAGCAACTCACCTTTATGCAACATGGAGCCTTCAATCCTACCTGGTCACCCGATAGCAAGCGGGTGATTTTTAATGCATTAGTCGGGCCAGAGGATGAAGAGAACGAGGATAGCAAACCCTTACCCAAGGTGCGTGTGATAGATCGTCTGATGTATCGTCTCGATGGTGTTGGGTATATTTATGAGCGACGCCAGCATCTCTTCCTCATGGATATTGCCGGTGGCGAACCATTGCAGCTTACCGATGGGGATTGGGATGATAATGATGCCGCGTGGTCACCTGATGGTACCCGTATCGCCTTTAGCTCTGATCGTAGTGAGGAACGCTGGCGGTATTTTGGCTCTGATCTCTATGTCCTCTCTCTTCCTGATGGGGTGGTGGGAGAACTACGCTGCTTGACCGATGGTTCCAGGGGATGCCACTCTCCATCCTGGTCGCCTGATGGCAAAACAATCGCTTTTCTGGCAAGACCTACCCTGGGGTCGGCCAATCATATGTCGCTCTTTACCATTGCCGCGGATGATGTACAGGCAGCACCTACTTGCTTGACGGGTGAATTTGAAGGAAGTTGTTCTGACTGGACAAATAGCGATATGAGCGATGAGCACATGCTACCCGCTCCACCCTGGTCGCCCGATGGTACAACGCTCTATGTCCTGGCGGCACAGAGGGGCAGTACGCGAGTGTATGCTGTTCCCGTGAGTGGTGCTGGAACGCAACCTCCAACGCTAACCCCCGGCAACATCCATGTCTTCGATTTTGCTATGGATCAATCCGGGGATAAGGTAGCTCTGCTCATTGAAGATAGCACTCACCTCGCGGAAATCTTTGTCGGCTCAATCTCCGCGCCTGGAGAACTGCGCCGCATTACCGGCTTTAACGATGCTTTGTTGGACGAACTCACGCTCTCTACTCCTGAATACTTGCCCTATAGTGGCGCGGAAGGTTGGCCGATGGATGGCTGGGTGCTCAAGCCACCCGATTTTGACCCGACAAAAAAATATCCATTGATTCTTGAGATTCATGGCGGTCCAAATACCCAGTATGGCTATGGCTTCTTCCATGAGATGCAAATGCTGGCAGCTTCCGGCTATGTCGTTCTCTATACCAATCCCCGTGGCAGTAGCGGCTATGGACATGAATTCGCCGTGGCCGTGCGTGGAGAATGGGGCGTCAAGGATTCTCTGGATATTATGGCCGGAGTGGACACCTTACTTCAAAAGGGTTACATTGATGAACAGCGTATGGGTGTGACCGGCGGCAGCTATGGTGGTTTCATGACAAGTTGGCTCATCGGTCATACTGATCGTTTCAAGGCGGCAGTGGCTGATCGCAGCGTTATCAATCGTGTCTCGTTCTTTGGCAGTAGTGATATTGGCTGGGATTTTGCCGACGATGATATGGAGACCACGCCGTGGGAAGACCCAGAACGTTATATTCGTCTATCACCGCTCCACTATGTGAAGCAGATGCATACGCCATTGTTACTGATCCATAGTGAGAGCGATTTGCGCTGCAATATCGAACAGGCGGAACAGCTCTTCGCGGCCTTGAAGTATATGAAGCGTGAAGTGCTCTTTGTGCGTTTTGAGGGACAGAGTCATGGCCTTTCGCGCGGTGGACACCCCCATTCGCGCCTGGAACGCTTGCGCCACATTAAACGTTGGTTTGATACGTATTTACAGTAATGTAGCTCTCATTACCAATGCTTATGGCTTGAGCATAGCAATTTTATCGCTGCCGGATTCCGTGAACCATAGCGTATGGTTGGCGTCCATCATCAGCCCCAGTGGTAGGCTGGACGCGGTGGGAATGGCGTAGTATGCAAAGCGGTTGGTGGCAGTATCAAGACGTGCTATCGTGTTTTCGGCGGTCATTGCCACCCATATCGCACCGTCAGGAGCGATAGTGAGGCCATAGATACCGCCAGCGGCACTTCCGCTAAACGGAGCAAAGTAAGGTGTGAATGTTCCCGTTTGTGGATGAAGGCTGAGCAGTAGGCCGGAAGTAAACGAGGTTATCCAGATGGTGCCTTGTGGGTCACTGGCAATCTCCATTAAAGGGTAGCCAGGGCCGGGCATGGTAAAAAACTGTATACGACCAGTGGTCGGGTCGAGACGACCAACATGATCGTTACTTGATTCGGTAAACCAGACCATCCCGGAAGGGTCAACGGTCACACCGTAGGGAGCGAGTTTTTGCACGCTTTTCGTTGGCGAGAGCGGGTATTGTTGAACAAGACTGGTGCGTGGGTCAAGACGACCAAGGGCGTCCGCGTTTAGCTCCGTGAACCAGATAGTACCGTGGCGATCCTGGGCAATATCGTTGGGCGCACTGGGTAAGGTGAGTGTTTTGCTGCTATCGCTGGGATCAGGTACTGTCAGGGTAGGCAAGCTATAGATACGATATGTACCCGTGCTTGGGATATAGTGCCCGATATAGTTGGCGTATTGCTCGGCGAACCAGATGCTATCATCTGGCCCCACCAGGATACCCATGACACCATTCTTCCCATGCGGCGGTGTTTTTTGTTGAAACGTATGAGTGTGTGGGTCAAAGACGCCAAGATAGTTGTGCCCCATTTCGCCGAACCAGATGCGCCCTTCGTGGTCAATGGCTGGACGCATCAAGCCACTATTTGTTTGTGGCAGTGAGAACTCCCGGAAGCTGCCCGTAGCGGTAATCTTCTGGAGCGATGTAGGCTGCGTACTGGTGTTGCCGGTAGCAGTGGTGGTAGTATCCGTACAGGCAACAAGGAATAGTGCCAGGATTACGAGACAACTGAGCGACAGCATGCGATACGTCATGGACGAGGCTCCTCTAATAGCGTCCGAATGTCCAACCATCCATAAGCTACTTCGTCGATGGTTACACCTTCAACCTCAAAGTCGCTTGCTCGTACCAGTTGTCCGCCCAGTGCTTCATAGAATTTGCGGGCCGGATTCACGGTAAAGACCCATAACAGCATGGAGTCGATACCCATCGTGAGCAATTTTTCAACGAACATTCGGGCGAGACGCCGACCAATCCCTTGACCGTGGTACTCTTGCAGAATGTAAATGGCGAATAATTCGCTGTTATACACGGGGTCGTTGTCGCGATTGTATCCGCCAGCGATAAAACCAACGATGTGGCCAGGTTCATCTTCAGCAACGAAAAAGGCAGCCTTCCCTTCTGTCTGAGCATCATTCAAACGACTGCGCCAGCGTTTCTCTCCCTCTTCGTACGACATTCTGTCTAAAAAGGTTGATGGTACGATACCACGATAGGTTGAACGCCAAGTATTGACATGGACTTTCGCGATGCCCAAAGCATCATCGGGTGTCGCTTGTCTGATCGTTATTTTCACTTCTGTCACGAGTTGGTTGTCCCTCCAGCAACGATTGTGAACTTGACATAATGAAAGGGCAGAGGCATTGTTTGCGGTCAGTGGATTTCAACTTAATCCGCCACGATGCCAGCGATACCGTCATCGACTAGATGTGATAAGCGGACGCGTACCAGTGTGTTTTGCCAGTTTCGCGTTTCTGCCTCGGGTAGACCATCTACTTCAACACGCAGATAATTGTCGGTCAACCCTTCCCAATGTGCGTGCTTAAAATCCTCGATTAGCACTTGTGTGGTAACACCTGAAAATTGCTGCCGGAAGAGGCGGCTGTGTTCATCGTTCAGGGTGAGTAAGCGTGCGCTGCGAGCTTTTTTGATTTCGTCCTTTATTTGCCCTTTCATGCGTGCTGCCGCCGTTCCCTGGCGCGGGGAAAAGCGGAAGATATGAGCTTTAGCGAATTGCAGGCTATTGGCAAGTTGGTATGTTTGCTCAAAATCATCGTCGCTCTCGCCAGGGAAGCCCGTGATGATATCGGTGCTGATGGCGACTCCCGGAATGAGCTGTTTGGCGGTGGCGATGATCGTGTGATAACGCGAACTGGAATAGCGGCGAGCCATGCGTCGTAAAATGGCATCTGAGCCGCTTTGCATCGGCAGGTGGAAGTGACGACACAGCCGTGGATTTTGCCACAATTCCAGCCACTCTAAGCGAAAATCCTCTGGCTCCAGCGATGAGACACGGATGCGTGGCATATCGGTTTCATGCAATAATGCCGTGATGAGGTCGCCAAGATCGCGCTTTTTATCTCCTTCTGGATGATAGTCGCCCAGGTGGATACCTGTCAGTACAATTTCCTGGAAGCCTGTGCGTGCCTTACGCTGCACATGCTCGACCACAGAGGCGATACTACGACTGCGAGAACCTCCACGCACGTAGGGAACGATGCAATAGGTGCAGCGATTATCGCAGCCATCCTGTACCTTCATCTGTACGCGTGTGCGCGAAAGTAATTTTGCGCTGGCAGATGATGAAGACGGCACAGTTATGTGTGCTGATGGCGTAAATGGCGAGAGCCGTGCGGGGTTATCAGGCTGTGGTTCCTCCTCTGTTGCGTCAATTACCAGTTCGCTGTCACTGCCAATATGTTGTGTATCCAACGGCAAGAGCGGCAATGTGCTTTCCCTATGAACAAAAGGTATTGTTCCGGCAAGTGTTTGATTTTTCTGCTGTTCTTCAGGTACTTGTGACTGAGTGTCTGAAAGGTCTTGTAGTGGTAGTTGCTGCTGTTTGCCCGTTTGGTATTGTTCTTTAATAGTGTCAACCAGGGTATCTTTGCCGCGATTGCCCACTACCAGATCAACGCCCGGCAATGCAGCTACTGCCGTGGGGTTCAGCTCTGCATAGCAACCGGTAACGACAAGGAGCGCGGTGGGATGGCGGCGATGGGCCTGACTAATAAGGTTGCGCGAGCTACGGTCGCCCAGGTGAGTTACCGTACAGGTGTTGACGATATAGACATCGGCGACCGCGTTAAAGTCGCGTTGCTCAAAGCCAGCAAGGCTCATCTGTTCACTGATGGCATCGGTATCGGCCTGGTTAACTTTGCAGCCCAGGGTGGTGACGGCGAACGTCGTTTTTGTCTCTGCTTGATCGTGCATAAAGTTCTATCGTTTTCTGCTACAATGGTGATCTTGTTTTACACGTACCCGCGTGATTATAGCGTAGTATGACGCTCTGTTCTAGTGTCGTGTCACAGCAGGAGTTTCGTCGAGGGTTTTCTGAATGAGCGGAAGCACAAACCAGATATTGGCCAGCCCAAAAAGGCAGCCTGTCAACAAGCGTAATTCCATGGTACTCTCGCGCAAGCCAAACATTTGTGTGATACCATCCCATGCCATGGGCAGGAGCAAGAGAATCCAGAGCCACCACGGCAATCCCGGCAAGCGTTTCTTGCTCATGACAAAGACGAAGCTGCCCAGGAACATCGAAGCGTAGATTGCGAAATTGCGCTCACATAAACCAAGCTGGTGGCCAAAGATGTAGAAAGAATGAGAAGGTACCTGTGCACAGACAAAATGCAGCGAAAAGAAGAGCGGTTTGGCAATAGCATCAAGGCCAAAGTACGAAAGAAATGGAATAGCGAGGGCAGTGCCAACAATAGAGCCAAGCACAACCATAACGATGGTAGCCCAGTACTTGAGCAAAAATTCGCCGGATAACTGGATAGCTCGCTCAAATGCTTGCTTTGTGGCGGGAGAAAAAACTGCTCCCGCTTGCTGCCCCTGTTTGACCTGTTGTTGTGCCATAGAAGTTTTCCTTATTTTTTGAACAGAGAATGTCTTGCAAGAAAAGTTAACGCAGGTGAAAGGCTTGTGCCAGGTCTCGAAACTCGATACGCCCTTCAATCACTGTCTCATTATCAATGATAATAACGGGTATACGATAGCGATACTGCTCAAATAGCACGGTGTTACTACGAATATCAATCTCGGTAAGTTCGTAATTGGTCTGTGCGGCGATGTCATCAAGCATATCACGCGCCTCTTCGCATAAGTGACAACCTACCTTGGTATAGAACGTCACTTGTGGCGGTACCGCCTCTTTTGCTTTACTCATGCTGCTTACTCCGTCAGATGCCTTCTCCTTAATCATATCATATGCAGGGGATGCTTAAAAGAGGTTAGGAGTTTCTCGGCATAAACAAACAAGCCAATCTTCCGAAGATTGGCTTGTTTCGTCATTGATAGTGCGCCGCGAAGCTGAGCAGAAACCTATACGTCAGCAGACCTAGCCACAATTGTACGGCGGTGGAGGACATTCGATACGAGGTCTGGAAGCCGTGGACTGCTGGGTGGTTTGGATGACTGAAGTATGGTGCAGTGGTGCAGCCATTCCCGTTCTCATTGTCAATCCGGCCATACTTGCCAATAAAACAACAACCAATGCTACGACGACATACCCTCTTTTAAGTGTAGCAACCATGGATACGCTCCTTCCACAATTTGTCGAGTAAATATCTTCTTACTCGTTTTTAGATAGGCTCATTTACCCATCTAAATAGTAGGTGTGAAGGAGTACTAAAAACTTTCAAAATAAAGAAGCAATTTTATATATGATAAAAATATTGAAGATAATAAACTTGTAAAATAATATCTAACATAGTATACTAAATTATATAAATACAAGTTTTTAATTATACACGAGGGACAAGGAAATGATAGAACAAGGCGATGATTTGATGTCACAAGTCAGAAAAGCGGCTGAGCAGATTATTCAAGGCTATGGACAAGGGTTACTCACTGTAGATATGTTAAAAGTGCAAGTAATGCATGAGTTGAGGGAGAGGCAAGATAAGCTGTTGACACAGGAGAACGGGTGTGAGAAAGCGCGGACGCGTTACGATGTGCTAGTGAGTATGGCTTTTCAAATTTGTAGCCGGGCTTTGTATGCTGCCTGGAGTTCAGGAGAGCCTGAACGACGCAATCGAGCTTATGAGAACATGAGGCGGTATCTGGAACGTGCTTTATCTAGTTGCCGTTATGCTCAAAAGCTAGTGCAGTGCAGTGATGCAATAGATGATATTCTCAATCAAACGCTATTTGAACTCTTCCATAACCTTGAACGCAATCCTTCGGCTCGCCCCAAAGACCCGACAGCTTTTATTCGCTGGACGCAAGCTGCTGCTATTCACCATGCTCATGCATTTGTCTATGGGTTGCGGAATGATCGTTATGACTCGTTAGAAGAGGGAAAAGAAACCTATGGGGAACAGCTCATTGATGAGTGTAATCATAATCCAGAAGAAGGTGTCATTGCTCAGCAATTGCAACAAGTTCTCATCCATGCTATTCTATCATTGCGCAATTCATCGTATCGGCAGGTACTCTTTTCTCTCTATCTGGCAGGAATGGAAGAGAAGGAGTTGGCGCATGTCTTAGGTGTACCGGCGCAAGAGGTCTATATGCGGAAGTTTAGAGCGGTGAAAGCCTTGCGGAAAAACCCTGAAGTTGTGCGGATGTTGAGTCCATGGCGAGAATAGGGCTGTTGTGCGGCTTCAAGTATTATGAAGCCACTCATCCTGTATATCCCCTGGTTGAGATGGCGGACAAAGAAATGGCCCAGGTAGCTTTCCACCTGGGCCATTGTGATACATATCATGAAGAGTACGAGGTACTGCTCTTGCTTGCTGATTTAGCGGAACGTGACGAGATGGTTGACCACTGAAAGGTTAATCCTCGCGAGCGCGAGCACGCTCGTGTTGCGTCAGGTACCGTTTACGCAAGCGAATGTTTTGTGGCGTCACCTCAACGAGTTCATCGTTGTTGATAAAGTCAAGCGATTGTTCCAGGCTCATGAGAATGGGCGGTGTTAAGCGCACGGCAATATCTGAGGTGGAGGAGCGCACGTTCGTCTTCTGTTTCTCTTTACATACATTGACGACCATATCCATTGGGCGGGCGTTGAGTCCAACAATCATGCCTTCATAGACGGGCGTTCCTGGTTCAATGAAAGTGTCACCGCGCTGTTGGGCGTTGTTCAGCCCATAGGTGACGGCCATGCCAGTTTCAGAGGCAATCAACGCGCCCATCCGTGTTGTGCCGATTTTGCCCAACCACGGCTCGAAGCCGATCAGAATACTGCTCATAGCTCCATTACCTTGTGTCAAGGTCAGGAAGATATTGCGGAACCCGATCAAACCGCGGGTTGGAATATGATATTCCAGGCGTACATTGCCTAAGCCGTCGTTGGTCATGTTAGCAAGTTGTGCTTTACGTGCGGCGAGCGTTTCGGTAAGCACACCAATATAGGTATCTTTGGTGTCGATTACTAAATGCTCAATTGGCTCCAGCACCTTGCCGTTTTCATCTTCACGGGTTATGACCTCTGGACGCGATACCTGGAATTCATACCCTTCACGACGCATGGTTTCAATCAGCACGGAAAGATGCAATTCTCCGCGACCGGAAACAACAAACTCATCGGGCGTGCTACCATCCACAACGCGCAAACTGACGTTCGTTTCCAATTCACGATAGAGGCGAGCGCGTAACTGGCGAGATGTTTGAAATTTGCCATCCCTGCCTGCATAGGGACTTGTGCTTACACCAAAGGTCATACGCAATGTTGGCTCGGTAATAGCGATGGTGGGCAACGCTTCGGGATAGTCCACGTCAGCAATAGTTTCACCGATATTCGCGCTGGCGATACCCGTCAGAGCAACAATATCGCCGGCCAGAGCTTCTGGAACTTCCACGCGATTTAAGCCACGATAGGTTAGGACGAGATTGATCTTCTGGCGTGAGGTTACGCCATCGCGATTAATATGAGCCACAAAGGTGTTTGGGGCTATGCGACCGCGCACGATGCGCCCAATAGCATACTTGCCTTTGTAATCATCATAGTCGAGAGCGGCGACGAGCATCTGTAATGGAGCGTCAGCATCGACCAAAGGAGCAGGAACAGTGTTAACGATAGTTTCAAACAACGGTTCCAGGTTGCGTTGCTCGTCATCTGGATGATACATCGCAACACCATCGCGGCCAACAGCGTAGAGGATGGGGAAATTCAGGTGAGTATCCCTGGTTGCCAGTTCCAGGAACAGGTCCTGCGTCCATTCCGATACTTGCTCAATGCGTGCGTCGCGACGGTCAATTTTGTTGATAACCACGATAGGCTGTAGATTCAGCTCCAATGCTTTCTGTAGGACGAAGCGGGTTTGCGGCATTGGGCCTTCTACCGCGTCGATGAGGAGAATACAACCATCGGCCATGTTCAGTACGCGCTCAACCTCACCACCAAAGTCGGCATGTCCCGGTGTATCAATAATATTGATTTTAATGCCCTTATAGATGATAGCGGTATTTTTTGCCAGAATAGTAATGCCCCGTTCGCGTTCCTGGTCATTAGAATCCATAATCAATTCGCCCATATGCTGATTCTCGCGGAAGATGTGGCTCTGCTTGAGCAGTCCATCAACGAGCGTGGTCTTGCCATGATCGACGTGGGCAATAATAGCGACATTGCGGATGTCGTTGCGTTTCACGAGATGTTCTGTGTGATCTGTTTGGGTCATAGAATTTAAAACCTGCATAACTTTGGTTGATAACTCCTCGAAGACATAAGAAAACCGGACGGTTACAGTCGCCCGGCGATAAAGTAGTTTTTTTTACCGATGCTCTCAAGGTATATTGTATCTCTTCTACGTGCTTACGTCAAGTTTGATAGCCCATTCGATGGGATAAACAATGAAGTATGCATATGGAGTAAGCAAGCCCTGCCAGGGACTTGCTTACTTTAGCTGAGTGTGTCTAGCCTTTGACCGCTCCAGCAGTTAAACCGGAGACGATGCGCCGTTGCAAGAACAGCACCATCACGACCAGCGGAATGGTGACGATGATGGCGGCAGCGGATACCTCACCAAAGGCAATCGCGTGCTCTCCGTTAAAGAGCGGAATAGCCACTGTCACCGTTTGTGCATTGGAGTCTGCGGTCATGGTCAGCCCAAAGAGGAAGTCGTTCCAAACCGTGATGAACGAAAGAATCGCGGTGGTAAAGACGCCGGGTGCCGTGAGCGGCAAGACGATGCGCCACAATGCTCCCAGTCGTGTCGTGCCGTCAACTAATGCAGCTTCTTCAAGGTCAGGCGGCAGGTCACGGAAAAATGACGTTAAGAAGTAGACGGTGACGGGCAAGGCGATGACGAGGTAAGGAATGATCAGCGCGACATACGTATTGTAGACGTTGATGGTGCTGGTGAAAAAGACATACAGCGGCCCGACGAGCGCGATGAGTGGGAACATCTGGACCGAGAGGACAATGGCGAGCACGCCAGCTTTCCCCACGAATTTCGTGCGTGCAATGGCATACGCACAGATCGAACCGAAGATCAAAGCTAGAATGGTCGTAAAGATAGCGACCAGTGTACTATTCAACAGGTCCTTCGCGAAAGCTGGCTGGACGCTTACGAAGGCCTGAGAATAGTTGTTCGTGGTGAACGACTGCGGGAAGAGGGTTGGCGGCGACGTGTTGATTTCTGAGTCGATCTTGATTGATGTGATCGCCGTCCAGTAGAAGGGAGCAAGGGCGATGAAGAGCACAATTGCCACCGCAATATAGCGTCCAACGGCTCCGTAGTTTGTTTTGCGTTTCGGTGCTGTATCAGCGACCTTTGTCTGTGCCGAGGTGAGGGCCTGGTCTCGTATGGCCATGAGATACCTCTCTTTCTGTAGTCGTATACTAGTTCTGGCTCAGACGCGTCGTCGAGACGATGATAATACCCACAACGGCGCAGATGATAAAGAGGATGACCGCGGAAGCCACTCCCGGAGCGAAGTCAAAGGTCGTTCCTTGGAACATATTCGCATACGAGTATAGGGCTAATGTTTGTACTTCACGCCCACCACCGGTGAGGATGTAGAACAGATCGAACGCACGCAGCGCGTCCAGGAGACGGAACATGAGGGCAATCAACAGCGCATTTCTGAGCATAGGGAAGGTGATGGTCCAGAACTGCTGCCAGCGATTGCTGCCATCCACGCCTGCGGCCTCGTAAAGTTCGTTGGGGATCACTTGCAGGCCGGCGAGCAAGAGGAGTGCCATAAAAGGCGTCGTTTTCCAGACATCAATGACGACCGCGGCAGTGACCAGGCCATTGGGCGTTTGCAGTAAGGAAGAGCCGGGTGCCAGCAGATGCACTGACTGTAAGATGTAGGTCAGAACGCCGTTTTGAGCGTTAAACATCAATAACCATATCTGTCCAGAGACAATGGTCGGAAAGGCGAAAGGAATAAGAATAGCAGTGCGGACCAGACCACGTCCTGGGAACACCTGGTTCATCAGTAACGCCACACCAAAACCAACCACGGTCTCCAGTGCGACGCTCACCACGCTAAAGACGACGGTGACGCCAATGGAGTTTCGGAACGCGGGATCAGCGACGACCTGGAGATAGTTCCGTAAGCCAACAAACGCCGTTCCACTCGCTATTAATGGGTTATCTTGTAAACTGAGCACGACTGAATCGATGATCGGATAGACGGCCACCAGCGCAATGATGATGATGGTGGGAGCCACCAGAAAATAAGGCAACATGCCGCTGCCCGCATCTAAGCGTTCGCGCAAGGTTGGTTTACGTGCAGGAAGAGTAGCCGTTTGTGTCGTAATCGCCATGACACTTTTCCCCTTACCTATTTTCTACATTAAAAATAACAGGGTAGCAGTGAGTGAACCATGTGAGGTTCAGGACGATGAGGCAACCCAGGATAGGTTGCCTCTGGCTTCACTACACTGTTACAAGGCTACGAAAACATTACTTCGATACGAGTGCCTGTAGCTCAGTCTGAAGAGCACTCAGCGCGTCAGCAGGACTGGCCTGCTTCGTGAGTGCCTGGTGTACATGGTTCTGAATGATATTCGAAAGGTCTGGGTAGACGGGAGAGACTGGGCGCGGCAAGGCATTTTGAAGAATTGGCGCGAGTTTTGTGAAGAGCGGTTGCGCAGTCTTCACCGCAGCATCATCGTAGATGCTCTGCAGGGCGGGTGTAAATGAGCCCTTCAGTGCCAGTTGTTTCTGCGCGTCTGGACCCAGCATGTACTTGATAAAACTCCAGGATGCATCAGGATTCTTGGAGAAGGCATTGATAGCCATATTCCAACCACCAATGCAAGAATGCCCGACCGTGCCGCTACCACCATAGGGGAGAGCACTGATATCAAACTTGCCAGCGACCTTTGACCCAGAAGCATTGCCCAAAGAGTACGCATAGGGCCAGTTGCGCATGAAGATGGCATCGCCATTCTGGAAAGCCTGGCGGGCCGGTTCCTCAGTGAACGTGGTGATTGAAGTGGGTGAGATCGTACCGACCCAACTGACCATCTCGGTGAGAGCCTGCACACCTGCGGGGCTGTTGACAGTAACCTGCTTCGAATTGTTGGGATCAAGGACCGTGCCGCCATAGCCACCCAGGACCTCGACAAAGTCACAGACTAAACCCTCGTATTGTGATCCCTGCCAAACATAGCCGTACTTGGCCTTGGATGCGTTGCTCTTGGCCATGCTCGTCATCTGTTCATAGGTAGTTGGGGCCGTGGAGATTATGTCTTTACGGTAGTAGAGAACTCCCAGGTCGGTACGAAGTGGGGCGGCCACAATCTTGCCGTTGTAGGTACAGGACTTAATTGGTCCTGGAAGATAATTGGCGCGGTCACTGGCGGGCCACTTGCTTGTGAGATCCACAGTCCATCCATTGGAGGCAAACTCGGCAGGGTAGACAACGTCAATTGACATCACATCGATGTTGCCACTGCGGGCACGCAAGGTATTGTCATAAATAGTAAGGATGTCACCGGTACCGGATGGACCATTGCGCCAGGTAACGTGAACACCATCTTTGTTACTCTTGTTGTAAGCGTCTACTATTGCCGGGTACGTACCCGACGTGTCATTCTCGCTTTGCCAGACGATGTTGGTTGTTTGGCCACCGCCACCAGAACTGTTAGTTGTTCCACCGCAAGCATCCAGGAGTGTTGCTGCCGCGCTGGTACTTAAACCAACGGCAATTGCTCGTTCGAGGAAGGTGCGACGGTTCATACGGCCGGATCGGATTTTACTAATAATTTCGTCGAGGGCGTCACGCTGTTCAGGAACCATGTCTAATCCTCCTAATGGGTCGTTAATGGGTTGCCAATAGCTGACGTAGATCAAAAAGAACCACGTATGGATAACAATACGTAGTAGTTCTCGTTGAACTCACAAGCCAACTAAACTTCCCTTCCCTATGTGATCATCTTTGATAAATGGAGGGACAATAAACACCTCCCAGGAAGAATATTGCGCACGAGAGGTGGATGAAAGGTCTTTGTCGCGAGAGGTGCCTTAACCTCTACAAAATAACGCTAACGAGGTGTCGCTGCTCCTTCCCAAGCTCCTGCTTGTATTTCTCTTCTGAAGCTGAATCTTTCAAAGGGATGACATCCATGCTGATGTATATCATCACGCAAACTTTGCAAAATAGCAAGCTCAACAGCTACTAACAACTAACCCATCATGTAACTTTGGAAACGTTTCCACGAATATGGTATAACAATACCATAAAAACTTGCGATTGTAAATAGCAAAGTGCCAGAATTTACAATCTGTTATGACAACACGGAGCATCTCTAGACCAAAGCCTTTTTCCGAACACTTTACAGGATAACTTTGGGTATGTTATGCTCAAAGATAGCACCATTAGCTTTGTTATTTTTGGAAACGTTTCAATAGTAGCACCTGATTACAAATAAGGGCTTAACAACATGACAGCAACCATTCATGATGTAGCGCGAGTCGCCGGTGTCGGGATTGGGACTGTCTCAAGGGTGATTAACAACAGTCCAAGCGTCAAAGCTGGTACACGCGAGAAGGTACAGGTTGCTATTCGTCAACTACAATATAAGCCAAATCCCATTGCTCGTAGCATGATCTCTAAACGCACCGGTTCAATCGGCGTGTTGGTACCATTTTTTACGCGCCCATTCTTCATGGAGGTGTTGCGCGGCATTGAAACTGCCTTGGCCCAGCTAGGCAAGGACCTTATATTGTATAACGTTGAAACGGATGCGCAGCGCGATCGCTACTTTACAGAGGTGCCCATGCATCGCAAAGTTGATGGCTTAGTGATCCTTTCTCTAACGCCAGATGATGAGATTGCGCAGGGCATGCGGGATTTGAAAATGCCTGTTGTGCTACTCGATGCCTATAGTGCCTATCTAACCTCTTTTGTGGTCGATAATGTGGATGGAGCATACCAGGCTGTCAAATGCTTGATCGACAAGGGGCATCGGCGCATAGGGTTTATCAACGGTATTATCGAGGGATATTTCAAATTTAATCAGGCCAATGATCGGTTGATTGGGATGCACCAAGCCCTTGGAGAAGCACAGTTACAATTTGAGCCAGAGCTAGCATTGACGACAGAATGGGATCGCCAGGGTGGGAAGAAAGCGGCCTTGCAACTTTTGACGCGAGGCGAGCGACCAACGGCAATTTTTGCCGCCTCTGATGTACAGGCGGTAGGAGTGCTAGAAGCCGCCCGTTTACTTGGTATAGTGGTACCGAACGATTTATCTGTGATTGGTTATGATGGTATTGAGCTTTCTGAACTACTTGAACTCAGTACAGTGCAGCAGCCAATGCATAAAATGGGAACATTGGGTGTGCATAAGTTGATGGAATTGATTGGGAACCCATTACAACCGGCGGAACTGTTTCGCTTGAAGCCCACCTTAGTGGAGCGGAGTACGACTGCTACGCCACCGGTTTGCTGAACTGCACCTAACAGAGTCATGGAGAGATGGCGGGCTGTGCAACGACAAATTGCACAGCCCGCCATCTCTCCATGGCTTTATTAACCACTGGCTTCGTCAAATGTAGCCATAGCGGAGTGTCCGGACGCCCTGTTTAGCAGCTGGTCGATGTTATAGCAAGCGGTGATGAGCGCGAGGTGGGTGAAAGCTTGCGGATAGTTTCCCAGAGCTTCGCCTGTTGGGCCAATCTCCTCGGCGTAGAGGCCAACGTGATTGCTATACGTCAGCATCTTTTCCAGCATCAGGCGTGCTTCATCCAAGCGACCTGCACGCGCCAAGCTTTCAGCTAACCAGAAACTACATGCGCTAAAGGTGCCTTCGATACTCCCTAACCCATCGTCGGCGGCTTTTTTGGGATTGTAGCGATGGACCAGCGAATCGCTGGTCAGTTCTTGTTGAATACGATCAATGGTAGAAAGTATGCGCGGATCGGTTGGGCCTGCGAAATTAGTCAGCACCATGAGCAAGGAACTAGCATCGATGGCATCGCTACCATAATACTGGACAAAGCTCTGTTTTTGTTCGTTCCAACCCGCGTGCATAATTTGTTCGTATATTTCCGCGCTTTTTTGCATCCAATCACCCATAGGGGCGGGCAAGCCACGATGGCGTGTCAGGCGCAGAGCGCGATCAAAAGCTACCCAACTCATTAAGCGCGAATGGACAAAACGTTTTGGCCCACCGCGTACCTCCCAGATACCTTCGTCCGGGTCCTGCCAATGGTTGCCCAACCACTCCAGTAAGCGACGTAAGTTTTGCCATAAATCGTAGGAGATGGTGCTGTAGCGGTTATAAATGTAGACCGCGTCCATCAGTTCACCGTATACGTCAAGCTGATTTTGCTTATAGGCACCGTTGCCAATGCGTACAGGGCCGCTCTTACGGTAGCCTTCGAGATGATCCAGGGTATACTCTGTTAAGTCGTGTTCGCCTTTGATACCATACATGGGCTGCAAAGTGCCGTTGGCATCAAGTTCATGGCAACGTGCATCTAGCCAGCCCATGAAGGCCTGTGCCTCTTCTGTGAAGCCAAGTGTGAGCAGACTATAGAGTGAGAACGAAGCATCGCGCAGCCAGGTATAACGGTAATCCCAGTTACGCTTACCACCTATAGTCTCCGGTAAGCTAGTTGTGGCGGCGGCCACAATCGCACCAGTGGGAGCATAGGTAAGCAGTTTTAGGACAAGGGCGGAACGATACACGACCTCACGCCACCTGCCATGATACTGGCATTGAGAGAGCCAACGGCGCCAGTAGTTGATGGTGCCTTGAAAGGCTTCCTGATACTGACCATGCGAGAGACGTTGTGGTAGTAGATCATTATCTTTCGCACTTTCCAAAATAAAATGGACTGCGTGTCCCTCGTGCAGGGTAAAATGTGCGCGAACGCCACCCTCTCCATCTTGTTCAAGTGGTATGGACGTTGCCAGTCCCAGGCACAGACCTTTACTGTGAAAGATAGCTCCATCTTTCGATAAGTGTACTTCGTGCTCATCCCGCGCATAATTGAAGGCGGGTTTGCATACCATATCAAAAGAGAGCGTGCCGCGTACGACGGCGACTGAACGGATGATATGATGCTGATGGCGGGCAGAACCCGCTTGTTTTATAGGCATGAAATCGGTGATCTCTCCCACTCCATCAACAGTGAGAAAGCGCGTGATGAGGATATTCGTTTCTGGTAAATAGAGTTGTTTGTGGCCCATCCCAGGAGTATCTGGGGGCGCGATACGAAAATGGCCCCCTTTGTTGACATCGAGTAGTGCCCCGAAGACGCTGGGAGAGTCGAAACACGGGATGCAGCACCAATCGATGGAGCCATTCTTCCCCACAAGTGCCACCGTATGCAAATCGCCGATGATAGCATAGTCCTCAATAGGTTGATACGGTGTGGCGGGATGGCGCGAATCTTGTGTGTCCGCTTGATTAGTTTGATCCATTTGTTTTCACCTCTTGCTGGGTAGATTTGTCATCTTAATATGACACGTTCTTGTCCAATAGGAAGATGCTAGAGTTAATTACTATGTGCTATTGTACACGATTTTTGTGGAAGTTGTGAATGACGGCCAGGGCGAAGTCCAGGGCTTGTGAATAATTGCCAGGGCGACCCCTTGCGGTCGCCCTGGTCGCCACCATTGCCTTCTCAACAATCATTCACAAGCCCTGGCGCGAAGCCAACGATAGACATCTCAAGGGAGTCATAAGCGTGATATACTCCTATACATAAAGAGGACTTTTTGTTATTGCTGAGGAGTAACTTCATGTCATCATCTATACGTATTCTAGCCGTTGATGTCGGCACAGGCACGCAAGATATTCTGCTCTTCGAGAGCGGCAAAACAATCGAGAATTGCTTTAAGATGGTCATGCCCTCCCCCACAGTTATTGTCGCTGAGCGTATAAAACGTGCTACTGAGCGCGGTCAGGCCATACTCCTGACGGGTGTGACGATGGGTGGTGGGCCGTGCCACTGGGCTGCTCGCGATCACGCGTTGGCGGGTTATGCGGTGGCGGTCACGCCAGAAGCCGGGCGTACCTTCGATGATGACTTGACGATGGTGACGCAGATGGGCTTTGAGATCATTGACGAGGCAGAGGCTGTGCGGAGAGCGGAGCATCCCAATGTGGTACATATCGAACTACAGGACTTTGCTGCCGCGGCCATTATTCGTGCGCTAGAAGCCTTTGATGTCGATGTTCGTGTAGATGCGCTGGCACTCGCAGCCTTTGACCACGGGGCTGCTCCGCCCGGTATCAGTGATCGGCGGTTTCGCTTCGATTTTATCGCTGAAACGGTGCATAGAGAGCCGCTACCCAGTGCTTTTGCCTATTCCGCCGCACAAACGCCCGCCGCTTTGACGCGATTACGTGCCATTGCCAATAGCGCGTCACGCTACATTACGCTGAGCGACTCGTCTTCTGAAATCCCCTTGCTCTTAATGGATACCGGTTCCGCGGCGGTGCTAGGTTCGTTGGAAGACCCGTTGGTCAGGCAACAGCGGGATAGCATTGTGTGTAACATTGGCAATTTCCATACACTGGCTTTTCATCTGCTGGATGGACGTATCACGGGTATATTTGAACACCATACTGGCGAAATCAATCGTGCGCAACTGGAAGATATGTTGACGAAGCTGGCACAAGGTACACTCACCAACGAAGAAGTTTTTCATACAAGTGGACATGGCGCGTTAATCCTCGATCAGCCTGCGACAAACGAGCAGCGTTTTCCTTTTCTGGCGGTGACAGGGCCACGACGCGAAATGCTACGCGGCTCATCATTGCATCCTTACGAGGCCACTCCACATGGGGATATGATGCTTGCTGGTTGCTTTGGCTTGCTGCGTGCTCTGGCCGATCACAATCCGCAGCTTGCGTCCGCCATTGAGCCGTCATTGTTGCACGAGTGATAAGGATGATCTCTTATGTCCCCACGCCTCACCGACTGGAGTATTGCACTTGCCACTGCTATCGCTTTTACAACTGGCATTATCAGTCTGGTGAGTGGACACTTGGGAGATTGGTTCATCTTTACGTTGCATGGCATGGTGGGTTTCTGGTTGCTGCTGCTGTTATGGGGCAAGCTGCGCCGTGTCTGGCCTCGGCTGATTCATCCTCGTCGTTGGGATCGTCGCACCATTTATGGGTTGCTGGCATTGTTGATCGTCGCCCTGGCACTTGTATCTGGTATTTTATGGGTGGGCGGTGGTGAATTGGACGTTGCCGGGTTCAATCTGTTGAATTGGCATATTACTCTGGGCTTTGTGCTTACCGCAGCCATCGTGATTCATATGTTTGCACGCGCTAAACGATTGCGCAAACGTGACATAACTGGAAGGCGGCAGATATTACGCTTTAGTGCATTGTTGATTGGCAGTGTGGCACTCTGGCCGATACAGCAGTTGGCAGGGCGTACGCTGAATCTACCCGGAGCCAGGGAGCGTTTTACTGGTTCGCGTGAGATGGGTAGCTATGCTGGCAATGTCTTTCCCACTTCAAGCTGGGTGGCAGATCAACCACGTCCGCTAGATACACAGCTTTGGCGACTTTCGTTGGGTGGTGCCGTCACCAACCCGCGTGACTTCTCCTATGATGAGCTGGCATCTGCTGGTGATGAGCTGGAGGCAACGCTGGATTGTACGGGCGGATTCTATAGCACCCAGCGGTGGCGGGGTATTCGTATCGGAGACCTGCTCGACTATGTTACTCCTCACGGGGATGCGAAATATGTGAGTTTTGTCTCTGTGACGAGCTACCGTTGGAGCTTGCCACTGGAGGAAGCACGAGCGGCCCTCCTGGCAACGCATATAGAGGATGAGCCGCTCTCGTATGAACATGGCTCCCCGCTTCGCCTGGTGGCACCAGGGCATCGCGGCTTTGAATGGGTCAAATGGATCACTCACGTCGAGGTGCTGACCGTACCTGATGCCGGTGAGATTGTCAGTATCTTTAGCAGCAGTTTCACCGATGCAGGGCTTGGGAAGTGAGCACCAGCGTTAGCCACTAAGATGCTATAATTAAAACCAAATAGTTCAACTTACGCAAGGAGCGACACATGATTAAGCCCTACACTGCCGTCGGACTCATCCCTACTGTGCGCGGTATCCGCACCCGCGCCGATATCAAACGTAACCTTGAACACCTTTCCCACCTTGTCAAAGCTGCAGCCTGGCTCTCAAGTCTTGATTTACCTGTGCGCCTCATTGCTTTTCCAGAAGGGGCGTTACAAGGCTTTAATGATGAAGTACTTGATCTTGACCATGTCACTTTCGCAAGAGAGTGTGCCATTGACATTCCAGGGCCGGAGACAGAAGAACTTGGCAAAATCGCGAAACAATATAATGCCTTTATCATGGCACAAGCCAAGGCTCATCACCCCGAAATAAAAGATCGCTATTTCAATGTCGGCTTCATTCTCGACCCACAAGGTGAAGTTATTCTTAAACATTACAAAGTATCGCCGCTTTTCCCGGTTGAGCACTCGGTCTGCCCACACGATATTTGGGATTGGTGGATTGAAAGGTATGGGAGGAATCTGGATGCTTTCTGGCCGGTTGCCGATACGGAGATTGGTCGGCTCGGTATTATGATGGCCAATGAAGGCTCCTATCCTGAAAATGCACGCGCCCTGGCTATGAACGGGGCTGAAGTCGTCTATCGCGCTTCCTACCCTCACCCTGCCACTGGCAACGACATCTTTGAAATTCAAAGTCGTGCTCGTGCGCTTGACAACAACATGTACGTCGTAGCTCCTAACATGGGTACTTACTATCTCTTCCCGGAAGAAGATACACCCATTGATACTTTTGGTGGCCGCTCCTTCATCATCAACTACAAAGGTATGATCGTTGGTCGGCAGGATTATGGTGCTGGTTCAACATATGTTGGAGGGGTTATTGACATTGAGGCCATGCGTGACCATCGCGCCCGCGCCCAGTGGGATAATTGGATGAAAGACTTGCGCACCGAACTCTACTCCATGCTCTATGAGCAGCCCATCTATCCCAAAAACCTCTACCTGGACCGTGAACCCATGAAGCATGCTGAATATCGCGAGAAGGTCATTCAGAAGCAAATTGACCTGATGCATGAGCGGGGGATATGGGTGAAGCCTGAGCGTTAAGGAGGGGTCGATCAATATGTGGCTGAAGAACTGAATACACGAGTCGAGCTATGGCGGCATCGCCTGCTATGTTTGGGTGATAGAGGGGACCAGACGCGCCGACGCCATGATAGGTGGATATCTCATAGATCGATTGTAGCGAGAGATACGTTTCCCGGCACGACTGAGCAATAATGGCGTTATACGCGGCGGGAGAGCCTCCCACTCTATTGACCGGTGATGGGATGCGTGGAGAGGACCAGACCGTATCGGCTATGTTGCTCGGGTCCCATACTGAAAGACAGACTTCTCGCGTCGCCGACGAAATGCTCGCCACAATGCTCTGATATGCTGCCGCGAAAATTGCCAATGGGATACCTTTATTATAATCATTGGTTCCTAGTTCAATCACCGCGTAGGACGGGGCAAGTTCTCCCGTATACATGCTGTGTGTTTGCGCTGTGGTATGCCCTGGCACGGCGTAGACGGTCAGGCGAGCATGTAGATCGGTTGCGAGTAAATGAGGATAGGCATCGTAGCTGTCGGGTAAATACTGACCAGCAGATATGCTATCCCCGAGCACGACCAGCGTGGGTGGCACTGGTGGCCGCGCTAGCTGGTGAATTACTCCTCTTGCAGCCCCATAGGTAATGAGAGAGCAAGACAAGACGAGGACAGTGGCAATATGCTTAGCTTTCATATATTGGATACTCTTCCGGTTGGCGAACGATGCAAGGAAATGAAGAGTAGCGTTTTTGCAACCCAGCCGTTTTGCTCAAAATGGCACTATTGTTGAGGTGGTTTCAATGGAATAGGAGCTTTCTTGTGGTGGGACGAGTAGCGTGAATGATCAGATGCTGGCTGGTTGTTTGGTGCGTTACTGATGGCAGAAGGTTTGGGGGCCTGGATGCGTAAGACTTTTCCACGGATGAGCGTGATTTGTGAGTGGACAGCCTGGCGTGACTGTTGGAGTTTACGCGCTATTTGAGAGGGACGTTCACTGTTGGCAATGTAGCGGCAAATGGTTTCTTGCTTTTCGGTAAGCCCAATGGCTGGGTGTTCGAGGGCTGTTTTCGCCATATCTTCCAGTTCGCCGTATTTACTGCGCCGATACTCGTCTAAATCGACAGGAGAGAAGAGCCAACGATCAACAACGCGCATACCTGGGATTCGTCCAGCCTCCACGAGATGCATAAAATGCCAATAACTGAGATCAAGCTGTTTCGCGGCTTCATGTGTGGTCAACATTCCATTGAGGTGCTGTAGGTTATAATGTAGTTCATCGCTCCTAAGGGCCATGTGAGACGCCTTTCTACGGATTGCCGTACTTCAAGTGCCAGGCAAAAACATAGTTAGCCACCATGAGTATACCATAGGAGAGTAGGGAGCGCAAGTGAAAAATAGCCATTTGCCCTTGACAAAAACGAAATAGTTAGGTATTCTAATAAAAGTACTTAGGTATGCTAATAAATGGATACTCTCATGGGAATAATGAAACAACCTACGGCTGACTTTCCGCTAGCTGTGCGTCGGCTGGCGAAGCAACTCGGCCTGTATCTCGTCGAAAGCAATCGGTTTTTCTTCCAGCGCATGCATCAGGAGGAGATAACATCGTCGCAAGCGATGGTACTGAACTTCCTTTTAGACAATCGGGCGTGGCGCATGAGTGATCTGGCTCGCGCTATGGCTGTACGTCTGCCAAGCATGACCGACCTGGTCTCGCGTATGGAACGGCAAGGTTGGGTATGCAAAATGGAGACGAGCCATGATCGGCGGGGCGTTGCTGTGACCATTACTGAGCAAGGACGCGCCCTCATTCAAGGCTTTGAGCGTCGACAGATTGATCTGATCGCTCAACAGCTCATGTTGCTTTCGGACGAGGACAGAGTGACGATTGAGCGAGCCATGCCCGTACTCAATCGCCTATTCAACGATCAAGAAGACTTCACCGACTAAGGATGTCCAGTTACTGTTGGGCGCAATGAATTGCGTCCCTACCAGAGCTATCCCAGGGAGGAAGCGTATGCGCACAGCAATCTGTGATGAGTATGAAATTGATTTTCCTATTTTTGCTTTTAGTCACAGCCCAGCCGTTGTTGCCGCTGTCAGCAAAGCAGGAGGCTTCGGCGTTCTTGGCGCAAGCGGCATGGAACCAGAGGAACTCGACCAAGCCCTACAGATGATCTCAAAAGAGTGTGCGGGCAAATCCTTTGGCATCGACATGATCATTCCAGAGAACTATGTTGGTAGTGAGCAGGGTGGATTTGATCTTGCAACCTTACAGCAGCATATTCCGCAAGAGCATCGCGACTTTGTGGCTGGATTGCTCGACACGTACCACGTTCCGCAACTACCCCCTCTGTTGAAAGAGCGGGTAGACTCACTCACCTCTCGTGCGGGCGTCGCCATCTCCTTCAAGCGCGGTTCGCAGCTTGTCGATATTGCCCTTTCATACCCGGTTAAGTTGATTGTGAATGCCCTCGGTGTTCCGCCAGCCTCCATTATCGAGAAGGCACATCAGCAGCATATCCGGGTCGGAGCACTCGTGGGGGCAGTGAAACACGCGCTGCACCAGAAAGAGGCAGGTGTTGATCTGATTATCGCGCAAGGATTTGAGGCGGGAGGGCATACTGGCGAAATTGCCAGCATGGTGCTTGTACCCCAGGTGGTGGACGCGGTTGCCCCCATCCCTGTCTTGTGTGCGGGTGGCGTTGCCAGCGGTCGCCAACTGGCTGCCGCGCTAGCACTCGGAGCGCAAGGCGCATGGACTGGCTCGGTCTGGCTGACGACGGAAGAGGCAGAGACTCATCCGGTGGTCAAAGAAAAGTTTCTCCATGCATCTTCCAGCGATACGCTGCGCTCGCGTGCCTCCACAGGCAAACCCGCACGTCAACTACGCTCTCCCTGGACAGATGCCTGGGAAGCTCCCACCAATCCCAAGCCGCTTCCGATGCCGCTACATGGTGTATTAATCAGTGAAGCACGTATGCGTATTGAACAGGATGCCGCGCAAGGAGGTGCGGGAGGCAAGCAACTCATTAACTACTTTGTGGGTCAGTCGGTGGGCATGCTCAATGAAATTCGACCGGCAGCCGAAGTGCTGCGCGAGATGAATGATGAGTGCGATGCCGTGCTCAAGCGCATCACGCCTACGCAAGAGGTTGAGCAGCAACACTAACTACTACAACACAAAGGAGGTATTGGCATGTCTCGTGGCATTGTGTTCTCGACCGAGCGACTGCGCACCTTGTTTGAACCGCGCAGCATCGCGCTGGTGGGGGCATCAGACAAATCATCGTGGTCACATTTGATCCATGCAGGACTGCACGAGGGTGGGTTCAATGGGCGCGTCTATTATATTAACCCGCGCAATCCGACCGTTCATGGGCAACCTGCTGTGGCGCGTCTTACCGATATCGAGGAACCGGTCGATCTATGTTACATCATGGTGGGAACGGACGCGGTACTTGCCGTGATCCAGGACATGATCGCGGCTGATATTCACAACGCGGTAGTGCTCACCGGTGGCTTCGCCGAGCAAGATGAGCATGGTCGGCACCTCCAGGAAGAACTCACGCGCCTGGCAGCCGAGCATGATCTGGCCATTATCGGGCCTAATTGCATGGGGTATATCAATGTAACGCAGCGCACGGAGGCGATGGCATCCTTACCCGAACGCCCTATTCTTGTGGGGTCAGTCGCGCTCATTTCTCAGAGTGGTGCGCTGGGTGGGATGATGTTGAATTACGCGCATACGCAGAACGTGGGACTCAGCATGCTTGTCAGCACGGGCAACGAGGCGGCGATCTCCGTCACCGATGCCCTCCAATATGCGGTGGGGGACGCGGCGACGAAGGTCATTGCCATCTTCATGGAGACAATCCGTGAACCCGACCGCTTCGTGCAGATGGCGCGGCGTGCTCTGGCCCTTGGCAAGCCCATCGTAGTACTCAAGGCTGGTCGCAGCGAAGTCACGGCCAGAGTCGCCTTGACTCACACGGGAGCGTTGACCGGCAATGATCGGGTGATCGACGCGCTCTTGCGCCAATTGGAGATTGTACGTGTCAACTCCGTTGAAGAGCTTATCCATACAGCTAATGTCTTCGCGAAAGTTGGTACGCTAGCAGGTTCGCGCATTGGTTTGGTGGCTATCTCCGGCGGAGCTTGCGACCTGGTGGCGGACCTGGCGGAAGAGGCTAGGATTACGCTGCCCGCCTTTAGCGAACAGACGCAGAACGAGTTGCGGACGCTGCTTCCCGTCCTCGGAGTAGTCAATAACCCGCTTGATACGACCGGAGCCGCGGTAAATAACCAGGCCCTGATGGGCAACTTATTCGGAGTGGTGAGTCGCGATGCTGGAATCGATGCCGCGTTTTGTTTGATGGATCTCCCAGCCAATGAGACGCCAGCAGCCCGCTTTCTGATGAGCATCATGGAGAGTATCGGCCAGGCACTGGAACGCGCCCCCATACCGGCCTTTTTGCTGCAACTGGCCGACAACGATGTCACGGCAGCAGGGCGTGCCTTCCTCGAAAGGACAGGTATCCATTTTATCCCAGGCGGTATACGAATGGTGATCCCCGCGCTGGGAAAACTGCTTGCCTGGACTGAACGCTATCATACGGCGCAAGTACAGGAGCAAGAAGGTGCTGCAAGCTCTGCTAATGCAATAGCTTTTTCCTCGCCCCCGACCGGAAGTTGGTCAGAGCATCAGGCCAGAGAACTTCTTTCGCAACACGGCATTCCCACTATTCCAGCTAAGCTGGTGAATAGCGCGGAGCAAGCTGTAGTAGCTGCCCAGGAGATGGGTTTTCCCGTGGCTCTTAAGATTGCCTCACCTGATATCCTGCACAAAAGCGATATCGGCGGTGTGAAACTGGGTTTGCGGAGCGAAGATGAGGTGCGCGAAGCCTTTGCGAGCGTGCTGAGCAGTACCCAAATGGTTACGCCTGCACCGCGTATCGAGGGCGTCCTGGTCAGTCCGATGCGTTCGGGTGGTGTCGAATTGCTCGTGGGTGTTACGCGTGATGCTATGTGGGGGCAGGTGCTGGCTGTAGGCTTGGGAGGCATCTGGGTGGAGATACTCAATGACACCGGCTTGCGGGTACTACCAGTCTCGCGCAATGATGTACGTGCCATGCTGGCAGAATTGCAGGGAGCGAAGTTGTTGCAAGGGGTACGCGGCTCGAAACCTGCTGACCTGGACAAGATTGTTGACATAATATACCGTATTTCAGAGCTGGCTCAGAGTCTTAAAGGCCATGTGGAGTCGCTGGAAATCAATCCACTGCGGGTGGACGGCTCGCAGATTGAGGCACTGGACGCGGCCATTATCTGGTCAGAGGATAGATAAGTACACAGACAACGCCTTCAGAAACTTTGCTGATATGGTAGGTGAAATGTAGCAGTATTTTTGAAGGGAAGGAAATAGTACCAGCGAGGAGAGAATAACGCGTGGCAGATATTACCAATTACAAGAAGCCAGTGCCGCTCTCGGATGAAGCTTCTAAGCCATTTTTCGATGGAGCCCGGCAACATACATTGATGCTGCAACAGTGTTGCGTGTGTGGAGCGGTGATGTGGCCGGTGAAGCCGAGGTGTGACAACTGTTGGAGTGCAGACATCAGATGGGTGCAAGCCAGTGGGAGGGGAACGCTGTATTCCTTCACCCTGGTACATCAGTTGCTTCATCCGGGGTTTGCTGACGAGATACCCTATAACCTTGCAGAGGTGGATCTGGAAGAAGGGTTGCGCATCATGACGAACGTTGTGGGTTGCCCCAATGCAGCACTACAGATCGGCATGCCCTTGGAGGTGACGTTCGAGGATATCACCGACGAGGTAACTCTGCCAAAATTCAAACCTGCCGGGTAGTTGTACCTGGATATATAACCAATGTTGCTAGTTGAAAGGTAGGGTTTGCAAAAGAAAGAAGGTTGTGCGATTCTTGAGCCAAGAGCAAAACTATGGCGAAAAGGAGCACAACCTGATGCGAACCGAAGAGATAATCAT